>CAZXEF010000019.1:16269-23246 GCA_964639605.1 uncultured bacterium
TTCGGTTACTTCAGCAGAGACGGCCTCTTCAGGTTCGGTTACTTCAGCAGAGACGACCTCTTCAGGTTCGGTTACTTCAGCAGAGACGGCCTCTTCATGTTCGATTACGCCGAAAGCGGCCTCCTCATATTCTATTTCCCCAGACTCATCAGCCGCAGGTTCTTCCGTATCAGGCTCAGCTTCCCTGGATGATGTACCGAATATCTCGTCCAGGCTCACAATCTTTTTCCTGCGTTCCTTCATGGCTTCCTCGGAAGCGGCCTTCTTTTCCGCGGCTTCCGCCTCTTCCGGATCGGTGAAGGCAGCGGCAAGAGTGGAGGATGTTGAAACACCAATGTTCTCGAGAAGCCTGGAGACGTCCGCCTCATCATCATCCGAAGAGGAACCCCCGGAGAGGCCTATGTTCTTCAGAAGGGCATCGACGCTGTCATCGTCCTCGTCGTCCTCGGATTCGGCGAAAATATCATCTGAGGGAACATCGGGATAGATCTGCATCCCCTCCCTGACGCTCTCTTCTCTCTCACCTCTAACCTGGGAGACTTCTTCAGCCGTAACTTCCTCGGTATCCTCCTGCGATTTCGCATTGAACACGTCCGCCAGGTTGATACCTGTATCCTTGTCTCTGGACGTGATCCGCTTGATCGCCACGGATGCACCGTGATGTTTCGGGGCACTGTCCAGAACAACCTGGTAATTGTCGGCTGCGAGCTGGTATTCACCCAGTTCCTCCAGGACCTGGGCAAGCCTGAAGTGGTTGTTGGTATTGCCCTCGTCCAGGGTTATCAGTATCTCCAGCTGCTCCCTTGCCTCGGACCATAATTCCATTGTCATGCAGGTATCGGCCAGGAGACTCCTGGCCACGGGCCTTGTGCCTATCAGGGAAATGGCTTTCTGTAACAGTTCGCGTGCCTGTTCCGGGAAACCCTTGGCAAGGTAGTCTTCCGCGTCCTTGCAAAGGGTATTGTAAGTTTCGCCAGTGAATGTATCAGACATGTTTCCTCCCCAAATTAATGCTGAAATCGCTGGCATTACTGGCTTTTACGATCATCAGCAGCCACACAGGCCAAAAAAAGGCTCCAACCGGCGAAGGGGGTGGCGGAGAGAGAGGGATTCGAACCCTCGAGAACGAATACACGCCCTACACGGTTTCCAACCGTGCTCCTTCGGCCAACTCGGACATCTCTCCGCATGAGATCAATACGTAACAGAAAGCGGCATCCCCTGTCCATGCAGATGAATACATTGCATCGCATGCCGATCTGTCCGCCAGTACCACAGCGTCCATTACCCACATGATCCGCCATGGAAGCCGGCATTTTCTCGCAGGCTAATTGATAGACAATATATGAAAAAGTGTCAACTTGCGGAAATCTCAGTTCCTCAAGGCTCTGACCCCTGTCAGATCGGATCAGTCAGACTGCTTCTGACCGTTTTTCCTGAGCCTTTCAAGGTTCTCCCCGGCTTCAACTACCAGTTCGATGAACTCCTTGAGATCGATGCAGGGATACTCATCGCATTCGGCACAGGTCTCCGCTCCCCTCTTCACCGCACAGAGCCTTATCGAGCACTCGTAGCAGTGGGAGAAGTGAACGCCCTCCTTCTTCCTGCATCCAGTGCAGTTTATATCATCAGGTCGGATGTCGGTGTTGTAGATCTTTGACCATTCCTCGGCGATCTTCTCCTTCGAGTACATGTAGCCGCTGACAGTGGCCATATAGACGGGGCATTCGAGACAGGAAAGACCGCAGAAAGCTATTTCCTGCATTTCACGTCCCTTTCAGGAGCATGTCCCTGAAATGATGGATGAACCTGGAGACTGGAAGCCCCATTACATTGAAATAGCAGCCCTCTACGCTCTCGACGAGCATGCAGCCATATCCCTGTATACCGTATGCGCCTGCCTTGTCCATAGGCTCACCCGTTGAAATGTAGGCACGAATCTCTTCTGCACACAGATCTCTGAACCTAACCCTGGTTTCCTCATGGAAGCATATGGCAAGGTCTTTCTCGGGCCATAGGACCGATACTCCCCCGAATACTGAATGCCACCGGCCGGAAAGACCGGACAGCATTTGAAATGCGTGGTCCTTATCCTCAGGCTTCCCCAGAAGCCCACCCTCAAGCGCCACCATGGTGTCCGCGCCCAGGACGGGCCTTCCCTCCGCCCGGTCCAGCACGTCCTCCGCCTTGCGCCGTGCCCAGTAGCGAACGACTTCGGACGGCGTCCCTTCCCTTAAGGTCTCTTCCACATCCCCGGGCAGCTGTACGAAGGGTATTCCGGCCATCTCCAGTATCGTCCTCCTCCTCGGGGACCTGCTGGCCAGGACCATGGGGACGTCTGCAGGATACCACCACATTCCCTACTGCTACCTCTCCGAGGGGGAGTCGACCATTATGGTCACCGGTCCGTCGTTGACCAGGCTGACATCCATCATCGCACCGAAGACCCCTGACTGGACATCCAGCCCTGATCCAGACAGCATTCTCACGAAGAGGCTGTACATGGTATGGGCTTCGGCGGGATCGGCAGCGGCGATGAAGCTGGGCCGTCTGCCTTTTCTTGTGTCAGCATGCAGGGTGAACTGACTCACCACGAGAATACCCCCCTGGATATCGCTCACGGATAGGTTCATGTTCTCCTGCGGGTCTGAGAATATCCTCAGTCCAAGGATCTTGTTCGTCATCCATTCAAGGTCCTTCTTGCTGTCGGACCTGCCGAATCCGGTCAGCACCAGGAGCCCCCTGCCTATTTGTCCCCTCACCTGCCCGCCGGAAGACACCGATGCTCTGGAGACTCTCTGGACAAGTGCTTTCAAACCTCTTCAGCCTCTGAAGGGAGTTCAAGTTCCTCATGAACGGACCCGGGTATGCCTGCAGCCAGCGCCACTACCGTCCCGGCGATGCTTCCCAGGGCAACCGGAAGTCCGGCGAGTTGAAGGTACCTGCCGAGTCTGAGCAATCGGCTCGAGCTTCTTCTGTAGGCGGCAGCGCGAAGGCAGCAGCCGGCAGCGAACAGCGCCAGGCCCGCCCAGTGAAGGATCCAGGGAGGGCCCCATTTTGTGATCTCAAGCAGGAACCCGTCCACAGCGCTGATAAGCAGAACAGCGTAGAAGACCACATAGGGAAGACTGGCGGACCCGCTCCTGTACCTGGACTCCCATGCGCTCCATAAGAGGTAGACCAGGACCGTTGCTCCGCTTACCTGGAAATCGGGTGCATGCCATGGCAGGTCCTGAAGGTCCACGATCCCAAGGACCCAGAGAAGTCCTATCAGAACCAGCACTACTATTGATCTGAAGATCATTGTATGACCCTGTCCTCCCTGCCGTTCTCATATCTTGTTCCTGTGAATCAAAATAGGGACCGTGACCAGGTGTTCCCCCTTATCTCACAAGGGAACACTTCATCAGCTGGACCGTATCGCCGTACCTCAGGGAGATAATATATATGCCGGAAGCGACAGCGCTGCCATCGCTGCATGTTCCGTTCCAGTAGAAAGCCTCCCCGGGCAGGGGAGCCCTGTAGGATCCGGGACCCAGGTCGTCCCTGACGGATCGGTACACAAGCTGGCCTGTCACTTCGAAGACCGACAGCTGGACCGTCATGGGGCCTTCCGTCAGGTCGAAACCAACGTAAACTCCTTCGGTGGATGGGTTCGGGAAGACCGTGGGAGAAGCACCGCCCGGTTCCTGATCCACGAACACCACAATATCCGCACCCTGGTCTCCCAGTATGCCCGTAACCGGTATCACCGAGCCCTCCCCGCCTCCATGGGAGACTGTGAAGGGTCCAGTTTGTCCCGGACAGAAGGCAAACCAGCCGCTGGAATTGGTTTCCGCCTGAAAGACGGAATCACCCATTATCACGGCTATCGGGTAGTTCGGCAGTGGCTCGCAGGTGGAGCTGAGCCTTACGACTCCTGTCAGAGAACGGTACTTCAGAGCCGCAAAGGCATCTATCACACCGTACCCCATATCGTTGTCAGGGGTACCGCTCTGAGATGCGGTCAGCCTGAGGATATCCATTATCTCCACCATGTCCCATTCGGGATGCGCCCCCTTGAGCGCCGCAGCCGCGGAGGTCACGAGCGGGGAGGAGAAAGATGTCCCGTTTCCCTGGTAGTACCCTGAGGTTCCCTGGTAAGATGCCAGGCTCACGCCCTGTCCGAGGGCGCAGCCGTCAGGCTTGATCCTGCCGTCGAAGGTGGGTCCCCTCGATGAGAATTCCGCAATCGCGCCTTCCGTGTCCACGGCTCCTGCAGCGAAAACGGAATCACCGTCGGCGGGGGCCAGCAGAGTGCCCTCTCCGGGTCCTGTGTTACCTATGGAGTTGAACACCACAAGGCCCCTTGAAGCAGCGGCGTCTGCGGCTATGGTCGTCACCGCGGTATTCCCGTCGAGGTCCTCGTAGGTGTACCAGTCTATGTACGCCAGCGAGCTGTTCACAAGCTGTCCGCCCTGGGACTCTATCCACTCCAGGCCGGCTACCCAGTAATCCTCCTCGGCCTGGTACTCATCGCTGATGTCTTCGGTCTTCGCAAGTATGAAAGATGCTTCAGGGGCTCCCCCGACGAACTCGCCGGTCTTGTATCCACCCATGACGGAGAGTACGGCTGTGCCGTGGTCGGACTGACCAGGGGGGTCCTCCGGCTGCTGGGACGGGTCGGGGTCATCGTCGACGAAATCGTACATCGCCAGGATCTCTATGTCTGTGAATACCTCATGCTCCAGGTTGAAGCCCGAGTCAAGGACTCCGATGACCACACCCTGGCCGAGCCATCCACGTATATGGAGCTGGTCGAGGCCGATCTGCCCCAGCTGGAGATCGGTGACCCCCGAAAGCCGGCCGGTGCAGGGCACCAGTTCCGGCATTCTGAACGTGCTGGCAGCAACAGGTCTCACTCCGCTCACGAAGGGAAGGGTCAGGAGCTGATGGACATCCCCTTCAGAAATGCATACGCTCACGGCGTTCAGATACCTGGAAGCGGTCCTTATTCCTTCACAGCAGGGAGCCTCAGCCACAAGCCGCACATAATCATGCCATGGTTCGAGATCAAGCTCGTCCGCCTGCAGAAGACCTATGGAAACCCTTCTGTCCCAGGAGGGAGATCCCATCAGCTCCATTGTTCGCAGGGCGAGCCTTTGCTGGACGCCGGGGCCGCGATCGGCAAAGAAGACCCACCAGGCTTCCCTATCGCTTCCGAAGGAAATGGAAACGCAAAGCAGAAAAAGCAGAATGAAGGCTGTGTATCTCACCGATGGTTCAGACGATCATCAGGTTTCCGACTGGTCCCACCACTGCCAGATGTACCACTCACCAGTGGAGTCCTGCCTGCAGATGAACAGGGCGTCACCGGAAGCCCTGAAGCCCTGGGACTGTGCTTCGTCGGTATAGACCTTCAGATCGAAAGTGCGTGTGAGCTGAAGGGACTGGCCTGTGGAATCGCCTGTCCAGGGACTCTCGGAGGTCCCGGAAAGAGTGAGTTCGATGGCGAACAGATTGTTGAACATTGCCTCGTGAAATTGCTCTTCCAGGTCCAGGCCCCAGTACTCGTCGATGATTCCGTCGCCGTCGTAATCGTCCCAGTCCACCTGCAGCAGATGGAACTCGAAATCGTCACGGAAGCAGTCGAGGTAGTGACCTATGTCCATGCTTACATAAGCGTACTGCAGGTTCTTCAGGACCTTGTACGCGCTGTCCACCGGACTGTAGTACTGATTCTCCTCCCCCGGAGTCGTATCCGGTGAAAAAGGGTTCCAACAGCCCGATATCACGAGCAGAGTGGCTGGAATGGTGAGCAGCAGCGCCTTCATTCTGGGATTCTTCGTTCTCATGTTACCGTGTTTTCCGTTCATAATGGGATGCACCTCCGATCGAATGGCTATAACACCACATTGGGATAATTGTTCCAGATCGACGGCAAGTCAATGAGCCCGTGGTCTGTTGACGAATCGCAGTGCCCGCTTCATTGTTCTGTTCAGGAGGTTCCAGTGGCTAACATCGTAATGTGCTTACTAATCTCGCTTCCGGCACAGACTGCCACCGTGGATGAGGCCATAGAGCTTTATCTGATGGGTGATATGAACGGAAGTATTTCCTCCCTGGAGTATCTCCTTGACCGCGGGGGGCTGACGCTTGACGAGGAGGTAAGGGTGTATCACCGGCTGGGCGCCGCCTACTTCGGCATCGGCCAGAGGGACATGACCGAATCGTCATTCTACAGCCTGCTGCTCCTGGACCCGTACTACGACCTCGGTCCCCGGGAAAATCCCCAGCTCAGGGAGATACTGAGCACGGTGAGGCAGGAGAGCATGGCCACTGTCCTCATAGAGGGAGAACCACAGGGCGCTCTGGTTTTCATGGCAGGTCAGTACCTGGGTTCAACGCCTTACACCCATGCCAATCTCATCGGAGGTCGGACCTATACCTTCACCATAGTGGCCGAAGGTTATCGGACGACGGTTCAGTCATGCAGCACCACTCCCGGACAGCTCCATACCATGATGTACCAGATGGACCCGGTGGGTGTCTCCTCCGTAGTAGCCAACGCCGACACCGCGATATCTTCCGGTTCCTCAGGACAGGGAACGACGGGCCAGGGAGGGATCGAAGTTTCCTCAGGTAGCTCTCCCGTCGGAAGCATCGTTCTCCCCGACACGACAGCATCAGGAATTTCAGGGGACTCTGGGAACCTCAGTATCGAGCAGCTCAACGCTATCCTTCACGGAGGCGAAGAAATGGCCGCCCTGGGAGATATGGGACCGCTGAACTCGAATCCTACCGGTCAGGAAGCAGCGGGTTCGGGCGGGAATCTCACAAGGAACCCCACCATATTCCAGAATACTGGAGACATCATAGAAACGGTGTCGGAGAACACCGCCAGAATGGTCTTCTCGGACGTGAACATGGAGAACGACATAGTGCTCCAGACCGATCCGGGCTCCGGAGGTCCCATAGGTCTGCTTCTCCAGGAGGGC
>CAZXEF010000020.1:0-23145 GCA_964639605.1 uncultured bacterium
AACATATATTCCAAGAAATGTAAAATTAAGCGAGGCACCAAGTTACGGTATGCCGGTACTTCTTTACGACGCCAAATCAAGAGGGGCGATGAGTTACCTTAGCCTGGCTCGGGAGGTGATGAACAGATGACGAAGCGCAAGAGAAAGGCTCTTGGCAAAGGAATGGACGAGATCTTTCCAGGAATTTCGGATGATGACGGACAGGGAGCCATGGAGGTTTCCGTAGAGAGGATAGAGGCCAACCCATTCCAGCCAAGAAAGGAATGGAACAGCGAGGAGATAGCTTCTCTTGCAAGGTCCATAGCATCGCAGGGTATACTTCAACCGCTTGTGGTCAGGAGATCAGGCAGGGATTTTCAGCTCATAGCAGGCGAGAGAAGACTTCGAGCAGCTATGGAGGCCGGCCTGAGTTCCGTTCCTGTGATCGTGAGGGATGCAGATGATCAGCAGATGCTTGCCCTTGCCCTTGTAGAGAACATACAGCGGAAAGATCTGGGTCCTGTGGAGAAGGCGGAAGCCTTCAGCCGACTCTCTTCCGAGTTCGGCCTGACACAGGAGCAAATGGGAGAAAGAGTGGGAATGAGCCGCTCAGCCGTTGCGAACTTCCAGAGGCTCCTGGACCTTCCCGGTAAGGTCCTTGATCTTCTGAGGTGTGGAGAACTCAGCATGGGCCACGGAAGGGCTCTTCTGGGGCTCTCGGATAACACCAGGATACTGAGGGTGGCTGTCAACGCGGTAAAGAGGGGACTTTCCGTGAGACAGCTGGAGGAAAGGGTAAGGGAACTCAACACAGCAAGCTCAGGGACAATACGCAGAAAGGCCGGGGAGGAAAGTGCCGAGACCCGGAGACTGCAGGATTCGCTTCAGAGGATACTGAAGACCAAAGTCAGGATAAGGGGGAAAGGAGGGGCCGGGAGGATCGAGATCAGCTACCACAGCCTTGATGAACTCGACCGTCTCCTTGCACTGATAAGGGCCGGCGGAAACACCGGTGGAAAGTAAGTTGACCCCTGTAATTCCAGCGCATATACTCCCTGAAATGTCGAAAACGGTACATTTTCCATACTTTGACGAAAGGAGTGCGAATGGCACATAAGATCAATGATGAGTGCATTGCTTGCGGGGCATGTCAGTCTGAATGTCCTGTAGACGCCATAAGCGAGGGAGAGATCTATTCCATAGACCCCGACACCTGCATAGACTGTGGTGCCTGCGTGTCAGCCTGTCCCGTTGGAGCGATCGAGGGCCCTTAGTGATCGTATGGTCCGAAGGGGCCGTCCGGAGCATGCTCCGGGCGGCCCTTCCTTATTACATCCTGAATTCGGAGAGATTCCCTGGATCGGTCTTATCAGCGAGTTCCCTTAAAGCTATACCCCTGTACTTACTGAGTATCCTTCTGAGCTTGGCGATGGTGTTCCTTCCCGAGTTGTGATGCTGCCGAACCTTCTGGAAGACGCTCATGCTGCTGGAGATGTTCATCGAGTCTATTTCCCAGGGATGGAAGTATAGGACCGGTGTATTGCCGGATCTGAATACCAGGTCCAGCATCAACCTGTGAAGGAAGCCAGGGTAGAACCGCATATAGGCTCCGCCCGCCACAGGGATTTTCATTCCCGCAAGCTTAAGGGAGGCAAGGGGAAGTTCGAGGATGGTACTTTCAAGACCGCGAAGCAGGAAAGGTTTCTGTGGCGCCCTCGGCGTCCCATAACGGATCTTGAACATTGGGTACACGCTGCTGTCGTACTTGAACCCCCGGGATACTATCTCATCAACCGCCCATAGGGTACTTGCCTTCATTGAGAAGCTCGGTGCTCTGAACCCAACCGGCATTGGTATACAGACCGATTCGATCACTTCTTCGAAGCGGTCGAGATTACGATGGAAATCATCCCTGGAGAGGGAGTTCAGCTCGATATGGTTGTACCCGTGGTAACCCACTTCGTGCCCGCCGTCCACAACCTTCATCAAGAGTTCGGGGTGATGTTCCGCAATCCAGCCCAGGAAGAAGAAAGTACCTTTTGATCCGTGGTCGGACAGTATCTCGAGTATGGTGTCCAGTATTGCGTTGACCCTCTTGTTCATTCCCGTCCAGGTTTCGTATGGGTACCATTTCCTGGCGGCGTATGTCTGGAACCATTCCTCGACGTCGAAGGAAACAGCGATCAAAGGTCTTCCTGTCACGTTTCCCGTAATCCTGCCGCCAGCGTCCCTGAACCTCTTCACATCGGCCCTGCTCGGGAATGAGTTCTCGGAGCCATCTTCCACTGGATTCGGCTGCAGCCGGTAATTTCCTGTCCTGATGAGTTCAAGCCCCTCTGCGGCAATATCAGCGGCCATTTCCTTTGTCAGGTCGAGAAGCTGGTGCAGAGAGGTATTATCAGTTGTCCGTTCGATCCCCCTCTGGATGAGAATCTCTCCCGCATCCAGCTCCGGGACCATTCGATGCATTGTGACCCCCGGCGGATCACCATGGTACAGGGACCAGAAAGTAGGGAGCATACCCCTGTTCTTCGGAAGCATGGAAGAATGAATGTTCCACGCTCCCTTTCGCGGAATGGAAAGAGTTCCCTTCTTGAGGATCTGCGGACATGCCATGGAGATGAATACGTCTGGATCCAGAGAGTTCAGGTAACTCCTTGACTCCCTGCTGTTTACGCTATCAAGGGACGAGTATGCTGCATGTTCCCTTTTTGCTGTCTGCTTAAGTGAGTGGGAGTCGCGAGTGGGCAGGCGAAGAGTACCCGAGAGTTTCAGGACGGCGAATCTCGCCAGCTGAAGGCAGAATCCCGGGAGCCCATAGATGCCCATGTAGCGGCGAATGTTCCTCAAGGGTTTCCTGAGGGAGCCGTGTCCTTTGAGAGACACGACGGTATACCTGTTGAAAGGCTGTTTTCTGATAACCCTTGCAACAGCCCTTGGAATATTGAATGGTTCGTCATCACAGAGGAAGACTACGTTCATTTCAGGTTCCGCAATCCTGGAATACAGTTCGTAAAGGTCTTTGACCATCGTCTCGGCTGAGAACGGTTCGATATCCCTGTCGACATCCTTCATTATGGATGAACGGAGCCCGGGATCGTCAAGGAGCCTGCAGACACCATCCGACAGGGCTCCGACATCCCCCTCACCGCACAGAATGCCGTTCCGTCCGCAATTCAGAAGCTCATGGATCCCCCCCACATCGGTGGAAACCACCGGGACCCCGGCAGCCAGCGATTCCAGAAGGGCCCGCGGCAGACCTTCCGTGCGGGATGTGATCAGGAACACATTGAAGGCTGGAAGCAGGTCCACCACGTCATCCCTGCTGCCCGTGAGGAGAAAGCTGTCCGCTATCTTCCGTGTCTTTATCTGATGCCGGGTCTGTTCGAACAGGGGACCGTCTCCCACCAGGATGAACTTCGTCCCGGGTCTTTCATTCAGTATCCTGCCGGCGGCCGCCACAAACACATCGGGAGCTTTTTCCGGACAGAACCTCATCACGGAGCCCACCACTTCAGCATCCCTGTCTATGCCCAGCAAGTCCCTTGCCTTATTCCGCCCTCCCCTTGCCGCCCTGAATTCATCGAATTCGACACCGCTCCTAATGATCCGGAAATCGTCGTAATGACCTATACCGTACCTGAGAGCCTTGTCCCTGTCCCTCGGGCTGACACAGATATTGAAGTGTGCAAGATCGAAGCCGATCTTTTCGAGGGTGATGTAGATATGCTTTTTAAAAGGGTTCAAGGATTCATAGAACGGCCATCCATGAGCTGTCTGAACGATCTTGACCCCTGGGAAGGATGCAGCCGCGATCCTTCCCAGGAACCTTGCCTTTGACCCGTGTGTGTGTACTATATCGTAATCACCGTCATGGATTGTCCTGCGTATCTCAAGCAGGGCGAGAAGGTCACAGACGGGAGAAATGTTCCTCTTCAGATGGGGAGCCGTGATTATATTCAGCCCCCACTTTTTCCCGAGATCGAAAAGGTCCCCCTCCGGAGGTCTCTCCGGTCCCGTCAGGATATCCGAGCGGAAACCCATTCCGGAAACGTCCCTGGTGGATATCAGGGTATTGAGCTGAGCGCCGCCGACGGCAAGCTTGGTGATGATGTGCAGGATACGGATATTCCCTGCGGGCATCAGTCCTTCTTACCGGAGGGAGTTACCTCTACCGCTTTTCTGCAGGACAGGGCGAAAAGGTAGAACAGAGCCAGGATCACCGTAAGACCTGAATAGAAAAGGGGACTGATGAACACGACGCCGAGAGCCCAGAATACTGCAAAGGGGATGGACATGCGGCGGAAATGACCGGATATCGTCCACATTTCCTTCGTTCCGGGCATGGAGGGAAATTCACGGAACATGTCCTCCGCAATACTGAAAAGGATTATCGATACAGCCACAAGAACAAGGTGAAGGAACATGCCTCCAAAGAGGTATTGATTATTTATTACGGCTAATAGGGATGTAAAAGCTGGAAGAAACATGAGCCCTGTCAGCAGGAAGAGAAAGGCGATATACAGAGCCAGGTCAGGGCTCAGAGTTCCGTATCGAGCCTGGATATGCTTGAGCATCCTGTTCATGATAAGTCTGGACAGCCTGAACAGCCCGAAGATAACCAGTATCACAAGGGCCACCATGGCGTAATCAGTCAGTCTCTGGCCCAACGCATTCCTCCTTGAATTGGATCAATGTAAGCCAAGGAAGCAATATACATCCATACGGCAAGAGCTTCAAGAACCGAAGGACCTTGCCTGGAACTTGTAACCCGTGATCGAGAAGATAAGGAGAAGCACAACAGCCAGCACGGGGCCGGGATTTGTCGAGTCGGTGAAACTGGCAATAGCTTGTATGAAGCCTATCTCCTCCAGCATTATCATGGCCGAGCCCACCGCGATGTATGCTCCGGAAACAGCGGTCAGAAGAGATACTATCGGATCTTTATAGACATGGACAAGGATTCCGGCGGCAAGGGCTATGGCTGCATGGATTAAACCACTTGCGGACGGAAGCAGTCCTCTGGCAGCGAACAGACCGATTACGGCTCCTGCGAAGAACATGGAAACCCTCCAGGCAACAAGGCCCAGGGCGGCTCCGGCTACGCCGGAGACCCATGGTATCCAGGGGGAAGAAGCGATCGAAGTTCCCATGATATCCGCCAACAGGGAAGCGAGCCAGGTGTAGCCGATGAAGAACCCGAAGAGAATAACAATGAAGCCAAGCAATTTGCGCCCGAGAAAACAGAAAAGCAGCCCCACAATAAAACTGATCATAGGGATCGTGAATATCTCAGCCTTGAGGATAATGTCCATTTCAGCCTCCCTTGAACCCGTTCCCGTTCCTGGACAGGAATTTCAGAAGAGGGTCAAGTCCCGAAACCCGGAACTCGCTCTCTATATCGAGATCTCTATTATACTGATTGATGACCAGCAGGCTCCTGAAGCCTCCTCTCCCGGCGGCCGTGATCCCCTTCCACGAATCCTCCAGCACCACTGTCTCCCATGGTCTGATTCCCAGTATTGATGCTGCTTTCATGAAGATCGCCGGAGAGGGCTTCTTATCGAGACCGTCTCCACCCACCACTTCGGGGATCGTGGCTCCGTTACTCCCGAGTACGTGCCGGATCAGCGATGCCGGGGTATTTGAAGCTATGCAGTAAGGCCTTCCTCCCCAGGCCGGGCCGGATTCCAGTTCCTCCAGCAATACAGATGCGCCGGGGAAAAGAGGGATTGCTCCGGAGAGGACGAACTCCGCGTAGATCTCCTCCTGCCTGCTGCAGACAAGGCTCCGGTCGATGGAATCGAGCCCGTGCCTCCTTATCTCGCCATCCAGACCCTCTCCCAGGGATGACCAGTACTTCCAGTAGTCCTTCTCTCCTATGGAATGCCCCCATGGTTCCAGGGCTGTATTCCAGGACCTGCGGAAGAAAGGCTCGCTGTCGGCCAAGACTCCATCAAAATCCAGGAGCATTGCGCCGGCCCGTAGCAACAACCGGTCGAGGCCATCTGAAGCTTCACTCAAGCTTTCCCCCTGACACCAGGTCAATTGTCACCTTGGCCGCACTCTTTTCTGGCCACATAATACTAAATCTGTGTGGTGACAGTCCACCATGGCGGGAGTCAGGCCCGGCCGTCCCGATGAGCTTGTCATGGGGCGGGGAGGGCACAGGAGTAGATTTCCATGAGGGAGGTTCTCTTGTACAGGAATTTTGTTGAAATAAGAGAGGCGGCAAAAAAGGTATCGAACGCCAGGGTCGCCATACCGATGGGGCACGATATCTCATCCGTCGAAGCGCTTGTGCAGGCATCGGAGGAAGGTCTTGCTTCCTCCGTGATAGTAGGACCGGAGGCCGGCCTGAGGGAGACTCTCTCTCTGCTTGGCAGAAAGCTGCCCGGGAATATAGAGGTGATTGACTCGCAGGATCCCGAGGAGGCGGCCCTCAGGTCCGTCAGCCTTGTCAGTTCCGGCGAGGCCTCCATTCTCATGAAGGGGCTGATCAAAACCTCCATATTCCAGAAGGCAATTCTCGACAAAGACTGCGGTCTGCGTACCGGAAGGGTACTGAGCCATGTAGCAGTGGTCCATGTTCCAAGGCAGGACAGACTTGTGGCAATCTCCGACGGCGGGATGAATATAAGGCCGGACGAAACAGTTCTCAGACAGATAGCCGTCAACGCGGCGGGGGTTATAATGGCCCTCGGGGCTGAAAAGCCTCTGGTGGCTCTTCTGGCGGCCATAGAGATGCCCAGCGAAAAGATGCCTGAGACAATAGTGTTCGCCAGGATAGCTGAGGAGGGAATACCGGGGCTGGAAGTAGCAGGCCCCATTGCAGTGGATGGCGCCATGGACCCGGAGGCGGCCGCCATAAAGAACATGAAGGGAGAGGTCCCGGGCAGGGCCAACGTACTGATCACGCCGGACATAGCGAGTGGCAACATCTTCGCAAAGGCCTTCATGTGCATGACCAACGCCGAGGTAGGAGGGCTGATAGCCGGCGCGGCTGCCCCGGTTGTGATGCTTTCCAGGTCCGACTCGGCCCTGACCAAGCTGAATTCCCTTGCACTTGGTGTTGTTGTGACGGGAGGCTCCGATGGCTTGTGACGGAAGGCTGGTGCTCGCAGTCAATCCGGGAGGGACGTCCACCAAACTGGGGCTGTTCAGGGAGACCGAGCTGGTCTTCCAGAAGAGCGTAAGGCACCTTCCCGATGAACTCGAACAGTTCGACTCCACCCTTGGTCAGCTTGATTACAGGAGGAAAACGATCCTCGCCGCCCTGGAGGAGGAAGGTTACAGCCTTGCGGACCTTACCGCCGTGGTCGGCAGGGGAGGAGCCTTCAAGCCCATGGAGAGCGGTACTTACGAAGTGAATCCAACTCTTGTGGAGGATATCCGGGAAGGTTCGACACTTCAGGCCGACCACCCTTCGAACCTCGGAGCCCTTCTTGCCTGGGAAATAGCTTGTGTGGCCGGTTGCAGACCCTACATTGTAGATCCTGTCTGTGTGGACGAGATGATCCCCGAGGCAAGGCTTTCCGGTCTGCCCCAGCTGGAGAGGATCAGCCTCAGCCATGCCCTGAACATAAGAATGGTAGCATACAAGGCCGCAGATAAACTCGGAAGAAAACTTGAAGAGCTGAACATGGTCGTCCTCCACCTGGGCAGCGGCATATCAGTGAACGCCATCAGAAAAGGCCGAATGATAGACACAAGCGGGGCGAATGACGGCGGACCATTCAGCCCTCAGAGGGTCGGAGCCCTTCCCACCACCGGACTGGCGAAGATGTGCCTTTCCGGTCAATACACCTGGCCCGAGATGAAAGTGATGCTCCTGAAACGTGGCGGTCTGTTCGCCTACACAGGTACCGACCATGTGGGAGAAGCCCTGAAAAGGGCCAGTGAGGGGGATGAAGTGTGCGACCTGGCTCTTCGCGCCATGGCCTACCAGATAATCAAGGAGGCTGGCGCCATGGCGGCGGTCCTGGCGGGAGAGATCGACGCCGTGGTCATAACGGGGGGTATCGCAAACAACGAATGGATGACAGAGCGTATCAGCAGGAACCTGGAATATCTGGCGGAGATCATCGTCTTCCCTGGAGAAGAGGAACTCGAAGCCCTTACGAGAGGAGTGCTGAGAGTCATGGACTCAGTGGAGGAAGTGAAGATCTACCGATAGGGTCCATTTCAGTTGAATCGAACAAGGAGCCGTGGACCGGAAATCAAAGAAAGGCGGGGAATGAGGAAGAAACTGAATACCGTTATGGAGGGCACGCTCCTTCTATCGGGCAACGAAGCCGTTGCACGAGGAGCCTGGGAGTCAGGCGTACATTTCGCCTCGGCATACCCCGGGACACCATCCACTGAAATACTGGAGACCATAGCCGAGGAATACGATGAGATCGACGCCCAGTGGGCTCCCAACGAGAAGGTGGGCCTGGAGGTAGTAGCCGGCGCATCCTTCGCGGGGGCCAGGGTGCTTTCGGCCATGAAGCATGTGGGGCTCAACGTTGCAGCTGACCCGCTCTTCACGCTCAGCTACATAGGTGCCACCGGAGGGATTGTCATAGTGTCGGCGGACGACCCCGGAATGCACTCAAGTCAGAACGAGCAGGACAACAGGCTCATGGGCAAGGCTGCGAAGGTGGTGGTGCTGGAGCCTTCCGACAGCCAGGAGGCAAAGGACATGGTGGGCGAGGGCCTTCGAATATCGGAGGAGTTCGATACCCCGGTGCTTCTCAGGATGACGACCAGGATATGTCACTCCAAGAGCCTTGTAAGCGTGGGGCCCCGGAAGGAAGTAGCGGTGAAGGGCTACAAGGGGGACATCAGGAAAAGAGTCCCCATCCCGGCTCACGCCAGGGCAATGCACGGCAGGGTCGAGAAGAGACTGAGGGAGATGTCCGAGTGGGGAGCGGGCAGCATGCTAAACAGGATAGAGGAGGGAGACCCCTCCGTCGGCGTCATAACCAGCGGAATATCCTACCAGTACGTGAAAGACGTGTACCCGGAGGCCAGCGTTCTGAAGATAGGAATGTCCAATCCCCTGCCCTGGAAGCTGATAGAAAAGTTCATAGGCATGGTCGACAGGGTGGTCTTCGTAGAGGAGAACGAGCCATTCCTTGAAGACGCTGTCAGGGCCAGGTTCCTCATTGAGGCCGACGGTAAGAACATTATACCCGTCGAGGGCGAACTGAATCCGGAGATAGTGAGAAATGCCCTGAGACCGGAATCGGTGAAGGCGCTTACCTGGCAGGCGATCGATCTTCCCGCAAGACCTCCATCGCTCTGCCCCGGATGCCCGCACAGGGGAGCCTTCTACTGCCTCAGCAAGATCAAGGGCAGTTCCACCGGTGACATCGGCTGCTACACCCTGGGCCTCATGCCGCCCTATAACGCTCTGGAGACCACTGTATGCATGGGGGCGTCCATAGGGGTCCTCAGCGGCATAGAGAAAGCCGTGGGCAGGGTAGGCATGGGAAAACTGGTGGCGGCCATCGGCGAATCCACCTTCGTGCACTCGGGAATTACAGGCCTGATAGACATGGTCTACAACGGCAATACCGGCACGGTGATGATAATGGACAACAGCCTTACGGCGATGACCGGCGGTCAGCAGAACCCAACAACGGGAAAGAACCTGAAGGGTGGCGATGCGCCTGTCCTGGATCTCGAGGGACTGGTCAGGGCTTGCGGAGTTGAGCACGTAAGAGTGGTTGACCCCCATGACCTCAAGGAGATGGAGAAGGTCCTGAAGGAGGAGATCGAAAGAGAGGTCCTCTCGGTGATAATAACCAGGAGGCCCTGCATAATGAGCTACAGGCCGAAGAAGCGGGTCGTGGCCACGGTGGACCTGGAGAAATGCATAGGCTGCAGGCAGTGCATGAAACTCGGCTGTCCCGCAATCAGCTGGGAGGAAGATCATCCGGACATCAGCGGTCTGCTGTGCTGGCCCAACTGCAACATGTGCGTCCAGGTATGTCCTGTAGGCGCCATCTCCAAGGATCTGGGAGGACTGGAATGACACCCGTGACCAATGTCATCATATGCGGCACCGGCGGCCAGGGAATTCTCCTTGCAAGCGAGGTCCTCTGCTCGGCGGCAAGATCAGCGGGCAACGACGTTAAGAAGAGCGAGGTCCACGGAATGGCCCAGAGGGGGGGGAGCGTCTCCAGTCATGTCAGGTTCGGGGATAAGATATACAGCCCCCTTGTCGAGAAGGGATTCGCGGACCTGATACTGGCCATGGAAAAGATGGAAGGGCTCAGATGGGCTTCCTACCTGGCTCCGAAGGGCAAGCTGGTGGCCTGCGACCTCAGGATAAACCCCATGACGGTCAACACCGGCCTTGCCGAGTATCCTGACATCGATGCCATAATGATAGAGGAGAAGCTGCCGGTCAGCCTGGTACCCGCCGTGGAGATAGCCGAGGAGCTGGGCAACATGAAGGTGGTGAACGTGGTCCTGATAGGGGCGATATCGACCCATCTGCCCATCGACCTGGAGCACTGGCACAAGGCGGTAAAGGAGCAGGTGCCGTCGAAATTCCTTGAGATCAACCTCGAGGCGTTTCGCAGGGGCAGGGAACTTTTCGGCTAGACCGGGAATTTCAGGACCCGCCCGGCAGGTCAGCTCTTGACGGATTCGTCCTTTCTGAGAACAGCCAGTATCGATGTTCCCCAGGGAAACCTCAGGTGGCGGGTCATCGCGGTCTCAAGGGAGAATATCCATGTAAGAAGAGCGTTCAGCGGTCGGGGGGGGATCCTGTGGGTGCGTTCCAGGAAAGTTCTTTCATCGTCCCTGGTTGCTGAACCCGGAAGACGGGAGAACATCCTGGTCAAGAACAGCACCGGGCTGAGGAAGAACATGAAATAGAATGTCCTCAACGGTTTCAGACCCGCATTCACTCCAAGGGTTTCAATATCCCTCCTTGAATAGCGCCGCCGGTGTCCTGCGATCCTGTCATTGCATGTCCAGAAGAGCTTCAGGGCCGGCGCGGTGATGAATATCAGACCACCAGGCCTCAGTATCTCCGCCGCCTTCTTCAGTGCGCCTAGATGATCAGGGATGTGCTCAAGCACATCGAGAAGGAATACTACGTCCCATTCCCCGGTCCAGGGCAGGGCCATCAGGTCCACCAGGTACCTGGAGGCGAATGCTCCGATTACATCGCCGGCCATTGAAAGGGCTTTTTCTGAGCTGTCACCCATGGCCAGCTCGCTGAATAGACCCGGTGACCTGTCATGGAGATATTCGAGCC
Organism: uncultured bacterium; assembly: GCA_964639605.1. GTDB lineage: Bacteria > Fermentibacterota > Fermentibacteria > Fermentibacterales > JCC-6 > Aegiribacteria. The sequence goes on from CAZXEF010000020.1 coordinate 11,237, forward strand.
AGCCTCCGCAACCCCCCCCGATATCGATGGCACTGGGACTTTCCGATTTCGGGGGGAACTTGTCCAGCTCCCTCCTGAGCGAATCAAGGATCAGCCTGTGGCGCCCCCTGTACCAGAAATGGTCCCGCTGCATTCTGAGCAGAGTGTCAAAAGCAGCCTCATCGTATTCATCTCCACGATGAACCGGTTTTTTGGAGGGGACCAGGATGCCGTCCTCCTCCAGGAATCCGGATCGTGCCACTCAGGGATGACTTTCGCGAAGCACGATCGGGGACCGTGTTCCATCGAGAGTCATTCCATCGATATCCCCCGTCAAAGACCGATCTCCCCGGCGATCCCCTTCATCGCATCCAGTGACAGCCTGACGAAAGAGTCCAGGTCGTAACCGGCCTTTTCGCATTCCATGATCGTTTCCCTTGGGACTGACCTCGCAAAAGCCGTCATTCTCATCCTCTTGGTCACGGATCTGGACCTGACCGGCTCGAGTTTCTGTTCGGGATACACCAGGGCCACAGCCACTATCAGACCCGTGATGGACTCTCCGGCAGCAAGTAGATGCTCGAGGTCTGAATTCCGCTCAACGCCGTTGTTCTCACCGTTGTGCGCCTTGATGGCTCGAAGGTACTCCTCCGGCAGTCTGCCCTCCAGCATCTCGCCGGCCACCAGACCGTGCTTCTCATGGCTGTCCGCCGTTCTCTCATAGTCCAGATCGTGCAATAAGCCGGTCAGCCCCCATAGATCCGGGTCCTCTCCCCTGTCCCGGGCAAGGGCTCTCATCACGGCCTCTGTTGCCAGGCAGTGGCGTACCAGGTTCTCGTTGCCCAGATTGTCCCGCAGGAGTTCAAGCGCCTCGTCTCGATCAATCGGTCCAGTCACTGTTCCATCTACCTCCGTAAGTAAGGAGTTCGCTGTCCCTGTTCTTTTCTATGATCCTGAACGCCCTGCCCAGCCAGCTGGCGATATCCGAGGCGATTAGAGATCTTTCCGATGAGTTCTCGATTGCCATGTCACCGGCCAGGCCATGGACGAACGCCCCCAGGACACCGGCTTCGAAGGGTCCCAGTCCCTGGGCCATCAAAGAGGTGACGATGCCTGTCAGAATGTCCCCGCTACCGCCCGTGGCCATTCCGCTGTTCCCCGTCGGTATGAGGCAGGAGCCCTTATCGGGGGAGATTACCATTGACGGCTTCCCCTTTAACAGTATGCATGCACCGCTGGCTTCAGCCAGCCTGGCGGCGGCGCTTGAGCGGCTGGCAATGCTTGAAGGGTCACAATCGGCAAGCCTGGCCATCTCCCCTGGATGAGGGGTTATGAGAAGAGGACCACGATAGCCCTTGAGCTGCTCCAGCGGTCTCTCGATGACGTTCAGCGCATCGGCGTCAAGAACAAGCGGCACATTCCAGTTGCCGAGTATGTAATTGATCACTTTCCTCGTTGCGGAGCTGTTTCCAAGCCCCGGCCCGGCTGCAACCGCAGTGAACTCCGACTGCTCGGGCATGCTGCTTGGATCTCCGGGCAGGAAGTACGCCGTAAGGGCTTCCGGTACACGCCCGGCCACAAGCTGGTGCGTGGACAGCGGCACCGCCAGCCTGACCAGTCCCACACCCGACCTCAGGGCACCCATGGCCATGAGTTGAGGCGCCCCGGGCATATTCTCCGAGCCACCTATGAGCAGGACCTTGCCGAAGGTACCCTTGTGACCGTCGACCGGTCTCGGCGGAAGCATTCCACCGGCTTCAGTGATGCCGGAAACCATCCTGTCATCAGCTTCGTCTACCTGTATGCCTATGTCGGTTACGAAGATCGTTCCAGTATAGCCACATCCCGGAGGGAAGAGCAGACCCGCTTTCGGGGCGGCGAAGGTAACTGTCACATCTGCCGGAATAGTGTGAGGGTCGACTTCACCGGTCCTGCCGTTGATGCCGGAAGGGGTGTCCACGGCAAGGACCCTGCAATCGTACTCTCTCATCCTGTCGAGACACTGGGCGAATATCCCGTCTATCTCGCCATGGAAACCGGTCCCCAGAAGGGCGTCAACTACCAGCGACGGCGAGTCCGGCAGCTCGTTCAGCTTCCCAGGGGGGACTGCGATGCCCCCATCCTTGACGAATCTTCCAAGGTTGTTCTGGCAATCGTGGGAAAGGCTCCTGCCGGGGGCTGTGGCAAGGACTACATGAGCGTAGTAGGACCTTTCCCTGAGTTTTCTCGCTATCACAAGTCCGTCTCCGCCATTGTTGCCCGGACCGGCGAAGACGATTACGGGGCCGCCGTCCGGGGACACCATCCGCATTATCCGTGCTGCTGCGGACTCACCGGCCCTCTCCATCAGTACATCGCCAGGAGTGCCTTCTCCGATAGCCCTCCTGTCGTATTCGGACATCTCCTCAGGTATCACCCAGTATTTCATTTGCGATCCCCCGATCCTTCCAGGAAAACAACAGCCACAGCTATCTCAGATGTTCGGGAAACACTAGCAAGGACTGTCCGTCCGTCAAGGTAATCAGCTGACCTTCCGCCCACAGCCGGGCAGGAAATGCCGCCATGATCCGGGGGAAGCACGAAATCGTGCCATCTGACCCCCCCGGAGACACCTGTACCCAGAGCCTTGAAAAAGGCTTCCTTTGCGGCGAACCTGGTTGCAAGGAAACCGGGATCATCCGCAAATGCCAGTTCATCGCCGGCGAAAATCCTCCGTACAAAGCGCTCTCCGCTCCTATCCAGGGCTTTTCTCATTCTGGCGATGCTCACAATGTCCACACCGTACGCAAAATCAGCGCACATGTCTTCCTCTTCCAGGCTGAAGCGGTAATGCAGGAGTTATATAGTACTAAAAGAGAGAGGTCAGTGACAACACAGGGGGGTAAGCGATGATCCTGACCATCGTGCAAAGGCGTTGCAGGACAGCGGGGATGCGGCGGACGGATCGGCATCAAGTACCGCGGCGGCCGCCCTGCCGACCATGAGGGCGTTATCCATGGCATGTTCCCTGTCGGGAATGAAGAGCCTGACGCCGTGTCTCATCGCCTCTTCATCAAGGACCCTTCTCAGCAGGCTGTTGGCCGTGACCCCGCCGGCGGCAAGCACGCTTCGCGCACCGAGAACCTCGCACTGGTAGAACAGCTTCGAAACCAGCAGGTCAACGACGGTCCTCCTGAATGATGCTGCAAGGTCGTTAAGATCGGCCCCCGCCTCCCAGGCGAGTTTCGCCGCGGTCTTGAGCCCGCTGAAACTGAAGTCCGGCACAGCAGGATCCGACATTGGCGAAGGAAGAGAAACAGCATCGGGATCCCCCTTGTCCGCAGCACGGTCCAGCTGGGCTCCTCCAGGGTAGCCCAGTCCGGTCAGCTTGGCGGTCTTGTCGAATGATTCTCCAGCCGCGTCGTCCCTGGTGGAGCCGATAAGTGTGATATCGCCCCAGGATCCCATTCGGAAGAGGCAGGTATGGCCGCCTGAGACCAGCAGTGCGGCTGCCGGGAATTGGACCGTACGGGAAACACCGTAATGGATGAAAAGGTGCGCCGCCAGATGGTTGATGCCAAGAAATGGTTTTCCCAGGGCCCATGCGGCGGCCTTGGTCCACGAAAGGCCCACAAGAAGTGAGCCTACAAGGCCGGGCCCTGCCGTGGCGGCGAATACGTCTACTCCGCCGGCATCCCTCATACCGCCTGCGGCCAGCACATCGTCAACCATTGATGGAAGGACTTTCATATGGCTCCGGGAAGCCAGTTCAGGCACCACACCTCCGTGTTCCCCATGCACCGTCTGGCTGTGGACCCTCTCCGCGATCGCGCTGCATCCATCCAGCAGCGCGACCGCGGTGTCGTCACACGATGTTTCCACGGCCAATATCCTCAAGGGTACTACTCCTGCTCCTCGGGAAGTATCCTAACTGTGATATCAGTCCTGATGTCACCATAGACCTTGACGGGCACAGGGAACTCACCGGTGTCCTTGAGGTGTTCGCTCAGGAGTATCTGCTCTATCTCTATCTCGAAGCCCGCATCCTTCAGGGACTGCGATATGTTCCTTTCGTTCACACTGCCGTAGAGGTGTCCGGTATCATCTGCGGCTGCCCGTATCTCAACTATGTGCTCCCTGAGCCTGGCTGCCAGTTCCTGGGATTCGGCCGATATCCTTGCCTGCTCCTTGAGGGCCTTCGAGCGGTATACCGACGCCGATTTGACGGCGGCGGGAGTTGCTTTGACGGCCAGGTTCCTGGGGAACAGGAAGTTTCTGGCGTAGCCGTCTGCCACGTCCACCACTTCTCCTCCCAGTCCCAGGTCTTCAACACTCTTTATCAGAAGTACTTTCATTATTGGTTTTTCCTTTCATTTGATCTTTCGATTCGAGACCTCAGGTCAAGCCATGTGTCCAGTATGCCTGCAATTGCCAGCGCACCGATTGCGATGGGCGGGAAGATTATCCCCAGCAGGAGCAGGAGGAATATCTGGGGATAAAGGAGCAGCAGTTTCCTGCATATTGAAAGGCCCACCGCGGTGTAAGGCACTATCATGAATATGGACACGTTCACCGCCGCCTGTCTGATCACCGGGGGCAAGCTCCCGGTAAGGTTCACGGCCAGAGCCGCAATGAGTATCCATGCCGGAAGGAGGCCGAGCCTTATCGGATCCCCTTCACCGACATCGGGCCATGTCCCGCCTCTTCTGCATATCAGTCTTGCAGCAGCCCCTGATGCGATTGTACCAGTGACAGCCCAGACGGCCAGGAGAGCTGGCAGGATGTAGACCAGAAGCTCCATCATGAACATTATTTCAGTAGGACTCATCCCCGCAGCGGTGTAGAGCTGGATAAGGGTCTGTACGTTCTCCGGAGAGAGGAGAGAGTGCCCGGGCAGAAGTACGGTTCCCAGGATCGAGCCGACGGCTGCGGCAGAAGCTGCTGCAGCCATAGACAGTCTGAAGCTCTTTCCCATGAGGATCGACCCGGCCAGCACGCCGGAACCCGCCGCCGCTATGAGAGCGCCGGAGAAATCCGAGATCAGGTACACAATCACCAGGATACCCAGTGCAAGTGGGACTCCCTGACCCGGTTTCCTCCCCACCATCATGGAGGCCATGACCGCCATGCCGACGAAGGGTATCCCCATGAGGACCAGGATGATCCCAAGGGCGATTATTCCTATGAGACCGTTGCCGGTCCCTGCCATCCTCTCTGCCATATCAACGGCTGAAGCGGCCTACCTGTAATGCTCTCTGACGTAAGGTACAAGGGCCAGGAACCTTGCAACTTTAACCGCTTTGGCCACAAGCCTCTGGTGCTTGGCACAGTTGCCGGTCACGCGTCTTGCTACGATCTTGCCCCTGTCGGAAACGTATCTCTGAAGCAGTCTCTCGTTCTTGTAGGAGATATCCATCTGCGGGTTTGCGCAGAAACGGCATTTCTTCTTACGCCCGAACTTGCTGCTCTTCTTCTTCATTCTCTTCTTTGCCACCAAGTCAGTTCCTCCCGATCTAGGCTCTTTCTCAGGTGCTCAGGGCCGTTATTTCGGACGCCTTGATCACCATTCTGTACTGAGTTCTCTTCATCTTGTCTATGTAGGACCTGCTGACCAGACTGCCCTCAAGAAGCACGAACATTCCGTTCCTGATGTCTCTGTCCACCATCTCGGCCAGACTTCCCCAGGCCTCGACGTCCAGGACATAGTCCTTCCTGTCTTCACCGGACCCCTCGATGGAGGGGGTGATGTGATTCTCCAGCCTGAACCTTATATGAAAGATCTCGAGGCTCGTGGTCCTTAGCTCACCCTTCTCCGTCACCGTTCCGGTGAGGATGATGTAGTTGAGCTCCGGTGGTTCGTGAGGGACGGTCATGACCGTCAGAACGGGATGTCGTCGTCCGGCATCCCCGGATCCGAGTCATCGGGTTCCGGTTCGCCGCCGGGTCCGCCGTCGCTGTAGTCTCCGTAGGAGGTGTCCTGCCCCTTCTTCTCCAGGAATTGAATCCTTCGGGCATTTACTTCCAGGCGGCTTCTCTTCGAACCGTCCCTGTCCTCCCAGGAAGTGTATACAAGCTCGCCCTCGACGAGGACCGGCGAGCCTTTCCGGCAGTATTCACTTACCAGTTCCGCCGTCTTCCTCCAGGCGACTATGTTAACGTAGCAGGTCTTCTCCTGCCACTCACCGCTGCGGTCGCGGTACCTCTGGTTGTTGGCGATGGACATCTTGGCCAGATGGGTCCCGTTCTCCAGTATCCTGGTGTCGGGGTCTCGAACCAGGTTCCCCGATATTATCACCTTGTTGATGCTGGGCATTCTAAGGTCCATTACTGATCCTCGCTCTCCATCTCATCCTCGTCGTCGTCTTCTTCTTCCCCGTATTCCTCTTCCTCGTCCTCGAAATCGCTGTCCGCGGAGGCCATTCCCTCTCCCTCCTCATCCTGGAGGGTCAGGAAACGGAGACAGCTGTCGTTGATCCTGAGGTACTTGTCGATAGCTTCTATCACACCGCTCTCACCATTCCACTTGAGGAAATGGTAGATGCCCTCTGTCTGCTTCTTGATGGGATAGGCCAGGATGCGCCGGCTCCACTTGTCGGAGCTGCTGTACGCGCCGCCCTCGCCCTTGATGATATCGACGATCTTGTCGTGCTCCCTGTCGATCTCATTTTCGGGGATGCTGGCGCTCCAGATTATAACGGTTTCGTAGTCTCGCAAACCAGTAACTCCTTCCAGTACGGGTAATTACGCATCTGCCCGACCGGAAGGAGCCAGCTTGAACTGGTATATTGAAGTCGTTTCCGGTCCGGTGAACTGCGTCACTTCGGGCTGCGCGACTATTCGCGCAGCAAACGACGGGACAATCATCTGCAATATAAGGAGAAAGGTCAAGTCCCGGGCACTATGTCCAATACCTGTGCGGGGGCCTTTACCCGGTCGGACGTACTGAAGCCCCGGGACCATGGCTACTGGTCGCTGGTGGCCCTGACCCTCTCCTCCTGGCTCATGGAAGCCAGTTCATCCACTCTGCCGAGGTCAAGACCCAGTCCCTCCGCAACCCTTCTGCCGTACTCCTCGTCCGCTTTCCGGAACAGGGCCGTCTGCCTGAGCTGAATGCGCTTCTGCGCGTTACCCAGGTGACCAGCAATGTTCCTTATGAGGTTTTCTCTTGCGTTGTCGTCCATGACTTTACGGTAGAGATCCCCGGCCTGGACGAAGTCATCGTCCGCAAGCTCCACATCATGTCTCCATGCAGTGCCGGTTACGTCCAAAGGAGGCACCGCTTTTGATCCGTCCGGATCGGCTCCTCCGAAGGAATTAGGCCAGTAGTTGGGTCCAGGACCTCCGTTGCCGTCCACCCGCATGGCGCCGTCCCTCTGGTAATTGATCACCTTCAGACCCCTGGGCTGGTTCACCGGAATGAGGTGGTAGTTTGCCCCCAGCCTGTGCCGATGCGTGTCCGGATAGGCAAATATCCTGGCCTGGAACATCCTGTCGAAGGACGGGCCCATGCCGGGGACCAGATTCCCCGGAGAGAAGGCTGCCTGCTCGACATCAGCGAAGTAATTGTCAGGGTTCCTGTCCAGGACCATCCTTCCGAGCTTCATCATCGGATACTCGCCGTGGGGCCAGACCTTCGTCACATCGAAGGGATCGAACCTGAAATTCTCCGCCTGCTTCTGGGTCATGATCTGAACCTCGACCGACCAGGACGGGAAGTCCCCGACCGCGATCGATTCGAAGAGGTCCCGCGTTGAGAAGTCGGGATCTATGCCTCGCATCCTGCCGGCATCCTCGCCGGTGAAGTTCTCAATTCCCTGCTCGGTCTTGAAGTGGAGCTTGACCCAGTTGTACTCCCCCTTCCCGTTGTACCACATGTAGGCATGGCCTCCGTAGCCGTTCATGTGCCTGTGCCCCTTCGGCGTGCCCCTGTCGGAGAAGAGTATTGTGACCTGGTGTATCGACTCCGGTGTGAGGGACAGGAAATCCCAGAACATGTCCGGGTCCTTGAGGTTCGTCTCAGGGTCTCTCTTCTGTGTGTGTATGAAGTCCGGGAATTTCATGGCGTCGCGTATGAAGAACACGGGGGTGTTGTTCCCCACCATGTCGAAGTTCCCCTCCTCGGTGTAGAACTTGACCGCAAACCCTCTCGGGTCCCGCTCGGTATCGGCCGAACCCTTCTCTCCGCCCACGGTGGAGAAACGGGCGAAGACCTCCGTCCTCTTCCCCACCTCGGAGAGGAACCCGGCGCAGGTGTATCGTGAAAGGTCGCCTGTGACCTCGAAGTAACCGAATGCCCCCGCACCCTTTGCGTGGACCACCCTCTCGGGTATCCTCTCACGGGTGAAATGCGCCAGTTTCTCCAGCAGATGGACATCCTCCAGGAGCACCGGACCTCTTATTCCCGCAGTAACGGAGGAGAGATCGTTCTCCACCCGTATACCCGAGTTGGTCGTGAAATTCTTGTCCTTTTTCATAGACTTTATCCTTTCATTTTCCCATTGACGTCGTTGGGTCCCGAAGGGGTTTTCTTCGAGCAATCACTGCAAATGCCCCGGACCTCCATGTGAGCGTCCCAAACCTGCCCAAGATCGTATACCGCTCCCGGGATGGGTATGGCATCCAGTGCTCGGCTGTCGAAATCAAAGGTCCTGCCGCATTTTGCGCAGATGAAATGGTGATGATGCTCTATCTTGGAGTCGAATCGGACACCGCCTCCCGAAGATGTCAGCGGGCTTATCAGTCCCAGCTCCGACAGCTTCCACAGGGTCCTGTACACGGTATCAAGCGAAATGCTGGGAAGTCTCTCCCTGACTTTCTGAAAGACCTCAGCCACACTGGGATGACCCCTGGAGCGCACAACCTCAAGGTAGACCTCGATCCTCTGCTGGGTCATTCTGATCCCTGCGGAGTGCACGGCCCGTCTAAGAGGGTCAAGCTCTTTACCGGTATTCACCACGCTCCCTTTTCCTAAACAATAGTATTTAATAAATATTCTTATTTAAAGGGGGTGTCAAGTGCCTTCCGGTAGCAGTGCTTCAGTGGTTGATCAGTCTCCGAACAGATTCATGCTGCTGAACAGGGGATCGGAAGTGACATTGATGCCCAGTGTCCGAAGACCGCTTTCGTCGCCGGAAGAGGGCATGTGGGTCAGATGCGCCTCGCAGTTCCGCAGCTGCGGCAGCATGTTCATTCCATCACTGGCAGGGCGGAAAGAGGCGGCATTGACACTCAGGGCCACAAGCACCTCCTCCAGGTCGAGCTGGAGGGGGTTGCTTCCAACGGCACTCTTCAGCTTTCTTATGGAGTCTATGGTGGCGGGGGAGAGCAGATGTGTGCCGTCGCTGATTCCTGCAAGGCTTTTTATGCCGTTCAGTACGGCGGCGGCGGGGGCGCGCATGAGTTCCGAGTTCATTCCTGTGACTATCTCCCCCGTCCTCAGCAGGAGGGCCGCGGCGGTCGTGTTCTCACCCAGATCCTCCCTGGAGACATGCTCCAGGCGGTTCCTTGCCGGAGCGACGACGGGCCGGTCCTCCGGCCTCAGGCCGAAGTCGTTCATGAGAAGCTCCACCCTCTGGACTGTCTCCCTCTCCGAAAGGCCCATGACGTACTCGCAGCTGTGCCTGAAATACCGCCTGATTATCTCCTGCTCGGCGGCTTTCCTGACCACCCGGTCATCGGTTATTCCGAAACCGGCCCTGTTCACGCCCATGTCCGTGGGAGAGGCGTAGGGTGACCTGTCCCCCGTTATCTTCTCCAGTATCCTCCTTAGCAGGGGGAAGGCGTCAACGTCCCTGTTGTAGTTGATGGCCGCCTTTCCGTAGGCCTCGAGGTGGAAGGGGTCCACGAGGTTGAAATCCTGAAGATCGGCGGTGGCCGCTTCGTAGGCTGCGTTCACAGGATGAGAAAGAGGCAGGTTCCATATGGGGAAGGTCTCGAATTTTGCGTAACCCGCACGCTCCCCCCTCCTGAAGTCATGGTAGAGCTGGGAAAGACAGGTCGCAAGCTTGCCGCTGCCCGGTCCCGGTCCTGTGACGACCACAAGAGGTTTCGTCGGTTTGATGTAATCGTTCCTTCCGTATCCCTCCTCGCTCACGATGAGGTCAACGTCCGTGGGGTAGCCTCTGGTGAAGTAGTGCCTGAAGACATCAACGCCTCTTCTTTTCAGCCTGTTTTCGAAACTGATGGCGGAGGGCTGGTCCTCGAAGCGGGTGATGACCACGCCCCTGAGATCTATACCCCTGGAACGGAAGCCGTCTATGAGCATTAGGGCGTCCGCGTCGTAGGTTATGCCGAAGTCGCCCCTTATCTTTCTCTTCTCTATGTCACCGGCGTAGATGCAGAGTATCATCTCCGCTCGGTCCCGGAGCCGCTCGAGAAGCCTGACCTTCACGTTGGGGTCGTAACCGGGCAGGACCCTCTCGGCGTGATGGTCATACATGAGCTTTCCGCCGAACTCGAGGTAGAGCCTCCCGTTGCATTCCTCCACTCTCTTGAGTATCTCCCCTGACTGTTCCTCCAGGTACGCATCGTTGTCGAACCCCGTGATACCGGTCACAGATCCTCCCTCTTAACGAGCACTATGGTCATGTCGTCATCCTGCATGGCCCCCCAGGCATGGGAGACCACAGCGGTGTTTATCTCATCCACCAGCTCGTCCATGGACCGATCTCCGTGCCCGCTTATTACCTCCAGCGTCCTTTCGATCCCGAACTGCTCACCGTTCGTATCAGCCTGTTCGAATATGCCGTCGGATATCAGCGCGAAAATGTCTCCGGGCTCCATGATGACGGGTCCGGGGTCCTCCAGGGGCATGTCCGGTAGTATCCCGAAGGGCAGGGTGGAGGCGGTCAGGACATCGGTCTGGCCGGTTCTGGACCGATAATGCAGGAGAGGGGCCTGGCCGCAGGAGTGGTAGCGTATGAGGTTCTCACGCGGGTCCAGCAGCCCTATGAAAGCAGTTATGAAGCGATCCGAACTCAGGTCTTCAACAAGCTGATTGTTGGCATGGCTGTGAAGGTCCAACAGGTCGCTGCCCAGTCTTGAGGCCATCCTGATCATTGCCCTGAACTGCGTCACGGAGAGAGCAGGACCGATCCCGTGCCCGCATGCGTCGGCCAGTATGAGTAGAACGGTGTCCCCTTCCAGGCTGATTGCGTCGAAGATGTCGCCGCCCGTATGGTCCGCGGGGCAGTTCCAGCCGGCCAGATCGTAACCGCTCACTACGGGCATCTTTTCCGGAAGCAGCTCCCTCTGGATCTCCCTGGCTATGCTGAGGTCATGCTCTATCTTCTGCTTGGCCACGTACTCCTCAAGCAGCCGCGCTCTCTGAAGCGCCACCGCACATTGGGATCCGAGGACCTCGGCCACTCTCTCGTCCTGCCGGTGGAAAGCCCCGTCCTTCTTGTTGATGAGCTGCAGAACCCCCACCAGGTCGTTATTAAGACCAACAAGTGGAACGGACAGTATGCACCTGGTGGTGTAGCCCATCTTCCTGTCGATCCGGCGGTTGAAGCCTTCATGGGAATAGGCGTCAGGTACATTGACTGTGCGAAGGGTCCTGGCGCAGATGCCCGCTATACCTTCATCCGCAGAGAACCTTATCTCCTCCATGTCCAGGCCCGTGCCAACCCTTGCGAAGAGTTCATGGCTGCGAAGGTCATAAAGGAAAACAGTGCCTCGCTCGGCCCCCATGACTTCCCTGGCAACGTTCACCACCTCCGCGAGCATGTCGTCCAGTTCGATGGGCGTGCTGAGCTGGCGGGTGACATCGAGTATCCTCCACATAATGTCTTCGGAGAAACCTCGGTCCTCAGGCAAAGCCCCCTCCTCAATGCGGGTGGTGAACGCTCTTCGGGGTAGTATATCCCTCATGAACACCCGTCGCAAATACGAGCCGCGCCCTTCCGTGAGCCGGTCCAGGGTAAAAGAAGCAGGCGGGAAAGGATCCCGCC
>CAZXEF010000021.1:0-11716 GCA_964639605.1 uncultured bacterium
CGATGACCACTACCCTGTCAACGAAATCCGGCATCGATGTCACCGTCCCGGATATCTGTGTCTCCTCGTTGTATGCAGGGACCACTACCCCGATGATCTTATCCCTGTACATCGGACACCAGTCTTCCGCTGCGGTCAATGTGGTAACTGATTCCGCATCTGGCGCACTTCACGGTTCCTCCGGGATCGGGGAGTATCTCGCCGCACTCGCAGACCCAGCCCTTCCTTCTTGCCGGCACGCCCACCATCAGGGCGTAGTCGGGCACATCCCGAGTGACCACGGCTCCCGATCCTATGAAGGCATGTCTTCCTATGGTGTTACCGCATACCACTGTTGCGTTGGCTCCGATGGAAGCGCCTTCCCTAACCAGGGTCCTGACGTAGAATTCCGAGCCCCTCTGGGGATACTTGCACCGGGGGTCCCTGATATTGGTGAAGACCATGGACGGTCCGCAGAAGACGTAATCCTCCAGGATAACTCCCTCGTAGATGGAGACATTGTTCTGTATCTTGCAATGGTTGCCTATGCTGACATTGCTCTGTACGAATACGTTCTGGCCCAGAGTGCAGTTCTCTCCCAGCACTGCGCCGGTCATGATGTGACTGAAATGCCAGATGCTGGTTCCCCTGCCTATCACCGCGCCTTTGTCGACGTATGACGATTCATGGGCGAAGAAATCAGACATGATGCTCTCTTTCCAGAAGGAAAGCGTGGGAGTTCTTCCCGATCCCGGTCGGAGTTGATTCCCTTATGTCGTGGATGAGCTGTATGGAAGGTTTCACATCCTGTATCCCGAAGCCGCTCCCCGCCAGTGTCCTGCGGTAGAGTTCGGTGTGAAGCCCTGTGAAACCCTCCGTGAACTCAAGCTCCCATCCGTTTATTACAATGGAGCGGTAGGTGCGCGGCCTCTGATCCTCTCCCCGTACCGGTGAGTCCTCACCGTCAATGGACAGGAACCATTTTACCATGGCTCTCTCCAGTTCCAGGAATCCAGCACATCTTCCTGGTTCGGATACGTGGACCTCGCATCGGACCACATTTCCGAACAGCCAGATTAGCATATCGTAGAAATGCACTCCTATGTTGGTGGCAAGGCCGCCGGAACGCTCCGTGTTGCCTTTCCAGGAGCTGAGATACCAGGAGCCCCTGGGGGTGATGTACGTAAGGTCGATCTCGTACTTGCTGCCGGGATTCTCGCCGTCTATCCTGTCCTTCAGCGCGATTATGGATGGATGGAGCCTCAGCTGGAGTACGGACCAGACCCTGCATCCGGATTCGTCCTCCAGTTCTTCAAGGGCGTCCAGGTTCCAGGGATTCAGCACCAGGGGCTTCTCGCAGATGGCGTCCGCCCCTATCCGGAAAGCCATTCTGATATGAGCGTCATGAAGGTAGTTCGGTGAGCAGATGCTCATCCAGTGGACCCTGCGTTCCTCGCCGGATCTCCTGAGCTTCTCGATGTGGCGGTCGAACCTCTCCGGCTCCGGGAAGAACCTGGCCCCGGGGCAGCAGGAGTCAAGTATGCCTACTGAATCGTGAGGGTCCAGGGCGGCCACGACAGTATTGCCCGTTCTTACTATTGCCTCGAGATGCCTCGGGGCGACGTAGCCCGCAACCCCCGTTATCGCAAAATTACTCACTCGCCCTCTTCCAGTCCCGTGGTTCCGTGTCCTGTACAGGAAGCTCACTGCTTCGGCAAATCATAAGCGCTTTCATCGCGCCGGGTCAAATGCGGTCCGCGGCTTGAAGTACGATGCCGGGACTCCTCCTGGAATCGTAGGGTTCTACTCGACTTGACGATACGGATCGTGCTATACTTGCCCCGATGCGATCCCCGGTGAAATGCCGCGACTGAACCGCCGAAGGGAGGGACCGGACTGGGAACCCGATTCATAGATCTTGTCACTATCGAGGTGCATGGGGGGAGAGGCGGCGACGGCATAGTCTCCTTCCGCAGGGAAGCCCATGTGCCCAGGGGCGGACCCAACGGCGGCGACGGGGGTGCCGGCGGCGATGTGGTGCTGGTGGTGGACCCGAAGCTGGCAACCCTCGCGGATTTCCGCAACGGGGCCATCTTCAGGGCGGAGAAGGGAGTGTCAGGAGGTCCCAACAACAGGACCGGAAGGAGGGGGAAAAGCGCCATCCTGAAGGTCCCGCCGGGTACGATGGTCTGCGATTCCGAGACCGGCGGGGAGCTTGGCGACCTCACCGGGAGCGGTCAGAAGCTCACAGTGGCACGAGGCGGCCAGCCGGGGAAGGGGAACGCCTCCTTCGCCACACCCATGGTAAGGGCTCCGAGGAATGCCACAAAAGGGGAGCCAGGGGAGTTCAGGCGGCTGAGGCTGGAGCTGAGCCTCATTGCCGATGCAGGTCTCATAGGGGTTCCCAATGCAGGAAAATCCACACTGCTGGCCACGGTCAGCGCAGCCAGGCCGAGAATAGCGGACTATCCCTTCACAACCATCAACCCTGCTCTGGGGATGGTGAAGATGGACAGGGGCTTCAGCTTCGTACTTGCAGACCTTCCCGGACTCATCGAGGGAGCCAGCCAGGGGATCGGACTGGGGCTGCAGTTCCTGCGCCACGTGGAAAGGACCAGTATCCTCATCTACATCCTCGGAACAGGGCTGGAGCTGACACCTCTACAGCAGTACCTCACGGTCCGGGAGGAAGTCATGACCTACAAGCCGGAGCTCGAGAGGCTCGAGGAGATAGTGGTCCTGTCCAGGGTGGACCTTGCCGGCAAAAGCGAAAGGGATGAGGCTCTTGCTTCGCTGCCCGAGGGAGCACTGCCCGTCAGCGCCGCTACCGGCGAGGGGATCGACGGATTCCTGAGAAGGCTGTCGGACTCGGTGAGGAAGCTCAGGGAGGGTGCGGAATGAGGAATGCCCTGCAGCTGGCCTCCTGGGAGAAGGTTGGCAGGGAGGACCTTAGAAGGCTTCTCCGGCTGCACACCCCTTCGGAGGCGGTGGAAATACTCCAGCGGGAGGTGCCTGAAGGAATACCCGACGGGAAGGTGCTGGATTCCATGGCGGTCGCGGCTTCAGCCGGCGGTATGAAAGCCGTGGTCTACGGCACGGAAGATTATCCGGATATCCTCAAGGATATTCCTGACCCTCCGGCTGTGCTTTTCTACAGGGGCGACCTCCAGGGCTTCCTGGCGATGCCCGCCGTGGCCGTCATCGGATCCCGCCGCTGCACAAGGTACGGCCGGAACGTGGCCAGGACCCTGGCAATTGATTTCGTTCGGAGCGGTGCGGCGGTAGTGAGCGGTCTGGCAAGGGGAATAGACGGGGAGGCCCACAGGGGTGCTCTGGAGGCCGGCGGTGTCACCATGGCGGTCCTTGGGAACGGGCTCGATACCTGCTACCCGCCGGAGCACGACAATCTGGCTGAGAGGATAGCGGAGAAGGGAGTTCTGGTAAGCGAATACCCCCCGGGGACAGGGCCGGCCAGGTACCGGTTCCCCGAGAGGAACAGGCTGATCAGCGGTTTCTCCAGGGGAGTCGTGGTAGTGGAGGCAGGCAGGAGGAGCGGCACCATGATCACGGTGAACACGGCGCTGGACCAGGGAAGGGACGTCTTCGCCGTCCCAGGCGAGGTGACCAGGGCTCTTTCGATGGGAACCAACATGCTTCTCCGGGACGGTGCGGGAGTGGTGATCACCGCGGCCGATGTTCTGGAGCCTCTCGGCATAAAGATCGAGGAGGGCTTCCCGGGCAGTGGATTCGAACCTGAAAGCGAGACAGGCAGGGCCGTACTGGAACATCTTGCCTGTGAAACCCTTCACTTCGACCAGCTCCTGCGAAAAGTCGGCGTAGGCACCGCGGTCCTGCAGTCCGAACTGCTCACCCTGGAGATGGCGGGTGTCGTGGTAGGGCACCCCGGCAAGTACTACTCCCTCAGGAGGGCTATTCCCTGAGCCTTTCAAGGATGGCGGATGCGGTCTGCTCCGGTGTGAGCCCCGTTGTGTCGATGGGCCGGTCAAGCGAAAGGTAATGTCCCCTCCTCGCCCTCATCAGTTCCATGAGATCTGCGTCAGTCATGGCCAGGGGTCGTTCACCCTCTTGCCGGTGCATTCTCTCCAGAAGCGCTTCCATGGAGGCTGTGAGTGCTATCAGTTCTCCGTTCTCCATGACCAGCCGGAGGTTCCGTTCCCTCAGGAGGCAACCCCCGCCCAGGGCCGTGACCGAGGCCCCATGCTCCCGGATGGACTTCTCCAGCGCCTGGGACTCCAGGTCGCGGAAAACAGCCTCGCCAAGCTGTCCGAATACTACTGGGATGGCCACCGAGGCTTCCTTCTCGATCACCCGGTCGAGGTCGATGAATGCTACATCGAGCATGGCTGCCAGGCATCTTCCCGCTTCGGACTTGCCGGAGCAGGGAGGACCCGCTATGAAGATCCTCGAGGCGGTCCGTTCCATTCCCATTGGAAAACGATAATCGACCCCGGGCCTCGGGGACAGGGGCTCCGGGAAGATGGGCTTCCCGGAGCTCGGCAGCTTCCCGGAGCTTGGCAGGTTGACGGATTGAGGCTGTTGATGTATTGACTTCAACGTCCGTTGTCTCAACGGCCGTTGCCAAGGAGAGATAAATATCTCCAGCATTTCACTGTTTCCCGTATATCGCGTGATCGGGGGTCGGTATGACCAAGGACGAGCTTGCCGGGGAAGTGGCGGAGAGGACCGGGGTCAGCAGGAAGGTGGCCAGGACCGTTCTGTCGGCTTTGCTCGACACTATCACCGAGCAGCTCTGCAGCGGTGAGAACATCTACTTCAGGGGCTTCGGATGTTTCGAGACCCGGGAGGGAAAGAAGAGGCGTGCCCGTGATCCCCAGGGAGATGGTCTCATCGATATCCCTCCGCGAATAAGACCTGTTTTCCGGCCCTACAAAGACCTCAAGGAAGTCGTCCAGGAGAATCTCGGCAGGAGGATCACGGTGGACTTCCTCTGCCTCAGCGCGAAGAACGCGAGGAAGGTGTCCGTAGTGGGCAAGTTCAACGGCTGGAACGAGGACAGGAACCCCATGCAGCGGCTCCCCGACGGCAGTTGGGTGGGAGAGATACAGGTCGTTTCCGGTCAGACCCTGAGGTACCAGTACTGGATAGACGGAGCACTGGAAAGAGACCCCGCATTCCCATCCGATAAACAGGGTGTCACTATGAGGCAGATCTGATGGCCGAAAGGAGAAAGCGTGCGCCGGTGCGCGGCTCCCGCAGGAGCGGCCAGGGCAGGATCAGGAATTTTCTCCTTGTCACGGTCATCTTCCTCGGTGCAGCCACTGCGGTGGTGCTTGTGGTCCCGGCTCCGGGATTTGCCGGGTCGGTTCGCCGATTCCTGCTGGACAGGTTGGGTCTGCTTTCCGTCCTGGTACCCCTCTTCCTTCTGCAGGCAGGGGCATTGCTCCTGAACCTCAGGTTCAAAAGATCCGGCTTCAGGGTACTCTCAGGTATAACCATCACAGGTTACTTCTTCGCCGCCGCACTGGATTTCGTGGTCAGCAGGCGGGTGCCTGGATTCCATAACCTCCCGGGAGGCTCCGTAGCCGGCGGGATCGGGGACCTGCTGGCCCCCGTCACAGGTGCCCCCATCACCTTCCTCATACTGTTCACGGCCTTCACTGCCTCCCTGGTGGCATTCACCGGGTGGGATATCGGAGGCGACTTCCAGTCCCTGGCCGACAGACTGCAGGGGATTCTCGAAGGGAAAGGAAAGGCAGGCAGCAGCAGGAGGAAGGCCGGCGCCGCCGCTAAGGATAAGAACTCCGGATCCAATGCCTGGTCCAGGGGCAAGACCGAAGAACCGGTTGCCGAGATACCTTTCCAGGCCGGACCCTCGGAAACACCAGGGGTCCCGGACGCCGGGAAGAGCTTGCCTCCCGTCCCCGAGACGGGAAGGAGAAGGGTGAGTCCGGAGGGAATATCCGGAGGTCTCTTCAGAAGAGCGGATGATCTGGGCGACCCGGACGGCTACATACCGCCGCCTCTGTCCTGCCTTGACATGCCGGACGAGAAGGCAAGGGTAAGGATGACCCAGGACAAGCTGGACGATCTTGCGGACCTCCTGGTGGAGAAGCTGATGGATTTCGGTATAGAGTGCACCGTTTCAGCCACATGTCCCGGACCTGTGATAACGAGGTTCGAGGTGGAGCCTGGACCCGGAGTAAAGGTGAACAGGTTCGTCGCCCTCTCCGACGACCTGGCGCTGGCACTCAAGGCCAAGCGCATAAGGATACTGGCGCCTGTTCCCGGGAAGGGCGCGGTAGGCATCGAAGTTCCTAATCCTTATCCGGAAACTGTCTACCTCAGGGAAGTGATAGAAAGGGTCTCGAGCGAGGAGTTGCCCATAGCCCTGGGCAAGAAGATAGAGGGCGAGCCCTTCGTGGCTGATATAACCGCAATGCCCCACCTCCTGATTGCAGGGGCCACAGGATCCGGCAAGAGCGTCTGCATTCATTCAATAATAGCTTCCATGCTCCTCAGCAGGACCCCGTCGGAAGTCAGGTTCGCCATGATAGACCCTAAGATGCTGGAGCTGTCCATTTACGAGGGGATACCTCATCTATGGGCTCCGGTGGTCATAGAGACGGAGAAGTCCACCATGCTGCTGGAGGCCCTGGTCCGGGAGATGGAGAACCGCTACAAGAGGCTCTCGAGGATGGGTGTTCGCTCGATCCAGGAGTTCAATTCGAAGCTGACACCGGAGTCGGAGGACGAGCGGATCCCGTTCATAGTCCTGTTCATCGACGAGCTCGCAGACCTGATGATGACCGTATCCAGGGACATAGAACCCGCCATAGCAAGACTGGCCCACATGGCACGGGCGGTGGGCATACACATGGTCCTGGCAACCCAGAGACCCTCGGTGGATGTGATAACGGGTGTGATAAAGGCGAACTTCCCATCCAGGATAGCGTTCAATGTCCAGTCAAAGACCGATTCCAGGACCATCCTGGACATGAACGGGGCCGAGAAGCTCCTGGGCAACGGCGACATGCTCTTCCTTCCCACCGCCTCCCCGGAACCGGTGAGGATACATGGCAGCTTCATATCCACGGAGGAGACCAGGACGATAGTGGAACACCTCAGGGATCAGCCGTCGATCCCTTACGAGTTCGATTTCCCCGATGCCGGGGCAGGGATCATGGGGGGATCCTCGGTGGTGGAGATAAACGACCCGCTCTTCGAGAAGGCCAGGGAGGTCGTGGTTCTTACGCAGCAGGGGTCGGTCTCCATAATCCAGCGGAAGCTCCGCGTGGGTTATTCAAGGGCCGCCAGCCTGATAGACATGCTGGAGCAGGCTGGTGTGGTTGGTCCTTTTCAGGGAAGCAAGGCCAGGGATGTGCTGGTCGGTCCCGAAGAACTGGAGTGTGAGGTTACCGATGAAGATGAATAGGGCCCTGCGGGCCGTGCTGATCACCGTCATGCTCCTGCTCCCCGGCTGCGGTGGAGGCAGAGACGACTACGACCGGTCAGGATACATGACCGGGGATACCGATGAGGCGCTGTTCACCAGGGGATGCCAGGAATACCTCAGGGGCAGTCTGACCGGTGCGAAGGAGACCTTCAACTCCCTCATATACCGGTTCCCGGATTCACCGCTCAGAGGCGACGCCCAGCTGGCGGTACGCAAGATCGAGGCTGACCTCACCGGACAGCAGGTGGAGCCTGTGGAAGTGAACGGCGGTCCCAGGGTATCATTCCCCTCAGTGGCCATAGTGGGCACTCCTTCGGTATTCTCCACCGTTACCCAGCTTGAGGCACTGGTGTCATCAACCGGGTCGCAGCCGATAACGATAGAGGACCCGGGGGCTCCCGATGTTACACTGGTGCTATACCCCGAGGGGTACCTCGAGCAGGCGAACCAGGTATCGGATTCTCTCTCCGGCTGGCTTTCGTCCCATTCATCCGTCCCTGTTCAGCCCGGCGGGGATATCATATCCACAGTGGCCCCCCAGCATAGTGGGGTAGTGATAGTGATAGGCTCCGACGCCTGTGTGAACCCCTTCGTCATCAGGGAACACTCCGTGGAACCCTGAGCTGGTTCAGGGCTACAAGTGGAAGGTCCGGGGTGCATCCCGGCATATGCCGGATCAGGGCCGGGCCGTTAGCCTTTGATCATTCAAACCGGTCCATAGGGAGGATCATGATACAACTCCTTGTGCTTCTGACATCCATCTCTTCCTCACCCCTTTCACCTCTCCTTGAGAAGCTGAGCGATACCGGCTACATGACCGGCTCGTTCAGCCAGACCGACTTCTGGGCACTTACACTGGAGGAGGAGAGCTCCTCCGGTACCATGCACCTTGCCCTGCCGGACCTCTTCAGGCTCTCCTACTCGGATCCGGAAGGGTCAGCCACCGGCTATGACGGTACCGTGCTCTACACCGTCGAGCCTGATCTGCACCAGGTGATCATCTACCCTTCGAGGGAGCCGGAGAGCTTCCTTCATCTCCTTTCGCAGTGCGACGACTCCACCATCTGCAGGACACTGGAGAGCGGGGATGACAGTCTGATCTTTGAACTTGAGGGGGATTTCGGCCAGGGCATAAGCCTCATGGAGGTGGGTTTCGCACTGTCGGACAGTCTTCCATTCCTTTTCTCCACAACGGATTACAACGGTAACACAACCACCTACAGGCTCTGGGACCTGATCACGTCAGCGGACTATCCCGCGGGTGTATTCAGTTTCCCGGCTCCCGAGGGGTACGAGATCATAGACCCTGAGGGGATGTAGCTTGCGAAGGGTCTGCATCCACACACTGGGATGCCCAAAGAACGAAGCGGATTCCGATTCCTTCGCCGCCTGCCTGGCGGCCGCGGGATGGTGTATAACCGAGGACCCCGGATCTGCCGACCTTCTTCTGCTCAACACCTGTGCCTTCATCAGCCCTGCGGTGGACGAATCCCTGGAAGCCATGGAGCAGGCTGTGGACTGGAAGGCATCCAGGGCTGGAAGGCAGATCATCCTGGCAGGATGTCTTCCCGGAAGGTTTACGGACGACGGTTCGGGAGGGCTGGAGGATTTCGACCTCATTATCGGCCCCGCCGACACCCGGGGGCTTCTCTCCTACCTCGGCCCGTCTATCGGAGTACCCCAGCCCATAGCGGGTCACAGCCACTTCCGGTACCTGAAGATTTCCGAGGGCTGCTCCAACAACTGCTCCTACTGCACGATCCCGCTGATCAGGGGACCCAGGAGGGACAGGACCGTGGTGGAAATACTCAGGGACGCTGAAGCATTGACAGGGCAGGGGGCTGCGGAGATAGGCCTGGTCGGCCAGGACACCGGTGCCTGGGCGCCCCAGGAGGGGGGTGTATCGCGTCTGCTCGGAATGCTCTCCGAAAGGTACCCTGAAACATGGTTCAGGCTTTACTACGTTCACCCCTCTCACAGGTTGCCCGGTTTTCTCGACCTTGTCCGAGATCATCACAATATCATGCCCTACATGGACATGCCCATCCAGCACTTTTCGGACAGGATCCTCTCAAGGATGGGAAGGGGGTATACCGGTGATGACCTGGAGAGGATATTCTCGGAATTCGACCGGTTCGAGACGCCCCTGGCCGTCAGGACCACTGTCATCGCAGGGTATCCCGGCGAGACGGAAACGGATTTTCGTATGATGGAGGATTTCCTGGCCCGGCACAGCTGCATAAGGACCGTAGCCGCCTTCCCCTACTGGCCCGAGGAGGGTACCCGGGAGTTCGAAAGGACGGATCCCGGAGAGACGGTGCAGGGAGGAACGGTCCAGTACAGGCTGTCACGGATAGGCGATGTGGCCGACCTTCATTATCAGCAGTGGGGGGATCTTCTGGAGGAAAAGGAGGTGGACGTCATGGCTGATTCACCCGGTCTGGGCCATTCAGTGTTCGATGCTCCTGAGGTGGACGGGGCCTGCAGTCTGGACAGGGATGTTGCTCCGGGTACCGTTGTCAGGTGCAGGATAACGGGTTCCCGGGGACCCGACCTTATCGCCGAGGTGGTCCGGTGAGGGGATTGGCGCAAACGTCCCTCGTTTTTATCTTTGTTACTGCGATCGCGCTTCCGAGGCCCGGGATCCCTTCCGGCCGTGGGCACGGGAGTTGAACCGTTTTCTGATGAGAAGGATAGAATATGCATACCATTCTGATGACCGCGATACTCGCCCTGGTCCCCACCAACATGGAACTGGCGGAGGACGCCCTGGAGATGTCTCTCATGGAACTGCCGGCCCAGCTTTCGGCCTATGGTGTCGAGGACGTCTACGTGGAGATGACAGGGGAGCATCCAGGCAACTGGTTCATCAAGCAGACGGTGATGTCCGTGCTGCATGAAAGCGGGTTCACAGTCCTGGACCGTGACGACTCCGATCGTTCCGGTATGGTGCTCAGGATCCGCCCCATGGAGCTGATGGTGGAGTACGGTGATGTAAGCAGGCCCTGGATCGTGGGAAGCAAGCGGGTGGAGAGGATCGCCAAGTGCGAGCTGATGGTCACCCTCCTTGACCATGCGGGTGAGATCCTAATGAGCGTAAGGACCAGCGGCCTGGAAAAGGATGTGATATCCTGGTCGGATGCCGAGATCCTTGACGGCTCCTCCGAATGGGACTGGCTCTCCGGAGAGCTTCCCGAGAACAGGGGAGGCGGTATACTGGAGCCCATCGTAGTCACCGGCGTAGTGGCCAGCCTGGTGTACCTCTTCTATTCCAGCAGAGCAGATTAGAAAGCCGTCGTGTTCCGTATTTCAGCCGTTGTCCTGGTACTTGCGGCGGTTTCCCTTACTTCAGGATGCGGAGGGCAGGACGGATCCGGCAGCGCAGCCGATGAGGCCAGGCTCCTGAGGAGGTCGGGCAACTACGTACAGGCCCTCATGCTCTTCGAGGAGGCGGTTGCCATGGGGGACAGCCAGCCTCTCCTTCTGCTGGATTACGCCGAGACGGCGGTGCTGGCGGCTCAGTCCGAGAGGAGCACCCAGTACAGGCAGAAGGCCAGGGAGGCGGTGGAGCTCCTATCGTCCAATCCGGGGGATGTGGACCCGAGGGAGATCGGGGAACTCTGGAGAAGGCTGGCCTGGGAGATGGCCAGGAACGCCGATTCGCTGCAGGCGTTCAACTGCCTCGAGAGAGCACTTGAGTTCAACATACAGGACATATTCGAATCCGAATGGCTCTTCAGGGGGACCTTCGCCGGAAACCATCTCGAGCTTCTCGCCCGGATACCTGACAGTATCGCCGGGTCCACTGCAGCTGACAGCATCCTGACCTCTTCCGCCGAAAGGTACCTTGTCGAGCTGGACAGGATACCCAGGTCGCGCACTGACCTCAGGGAGTCGATACTCAGGGCCAAGTCGTCGCTGCTTCCCTACACCGGACGCCGGGATGACGAGCTTGCGGTGCTGACGGAACTTGACAGGCTCGGCGGGATAGAACCCGATATGCGGCTTCGAAGGATCGATCTCCTGCTTGAAGCGGCCGGGAAGGACATGGCCGAGGACAGGAGGACGATGGCCAGACAGAAGCTGCTGGAGGTCTGGGATTCGAATTTCTCAGGCGAGAGGATAGAGGCAGCCTATATGCTGGGGCTCATGGAGGAGGAGGGTGGCAACATAGAAAACGCCCTCATGTGGTACAGAAGGGCATGTTCCGTCTCGCCCGGCTCTTCCTCCCAGGCAGCCCTTGCCGCCGCTGCCAGAAGGGACTCGCTTACTTACGACCACCCCGAGGATGGAGTGCAGTAT
>CAZXEF010000021.1:11726-22524 GCA_964639605.1 uncultured bacterium
AGCCATGACAGCGACGATGGTCATACTGGCCGCCGCATGCGGGAGGAATTACGAAACCAGGGGAATGAGCCTGGAACAGCTTGAGGAGATCGCCGACCAGGTCTTCCTGGATGAGGATTACAGCGATGCATCCCGCCTCTACACGGAGCTGATGTTCACCTTCCCTGGCTCGGCCCAGATGGACTTCTACCTATACAGGCTCGGAATGTCGGAGGCGGGCAACAGGCTGTGGGCCGACGCGCTGTTCTACTTCGACAGGGTCCAGAACGAATTCCCCAGGAGCCAGTGGGCCGATGACTGCTCCTTTCAGTCAGCCGTTGTCTGGTGGGCCCAGCGTCACGACTACAGGAAGGACCTCACACCGGCAATCAACTGCCGTGATCAGCTGGAGAGCTTCTTCGACCGTTACCCCGGGTCAGTTCTCTCGGAGCAGGCTGACAACCTCATGGTGGATGTAAACGATGTCTTGGCAAGGAGAGCCCTCTTCACGGGACAGTTCTACGCCAGGAGGGAGAGGTTCGACGCCTCGCTCCTGTACCTGCGGGAAGCCCTGAACGATTACGGTGAGACGGACTGCATGGCGGACGTTCTCATTGCCCTGGGTGACGTCTACGCCGCCAAGGGGAACACCTTCACCGCAAGGGAGTTCTACCAGAGGGCCATTGACCAGTGCGACCTCAGCCGCGATCAGCTGGAGGATATCCAGTCGAAACTTGGTGAACTGTGAGATGACGGGACTCCTGGGCGGGACATTCGACCCACCCCATCACGGCCACCTTATTCTGGCTATGGAAGCTCTCTTCAGATTCGGTCTGGACCGGGTCCTCCTGGTTCCTTCCAGGTTCCCGCCTCACAAGACAGGTGAGACAGTGACACCATTCCATCACCGCTTCAGGATGACCGAGCTGGCGACGGAGGGAGCACCGGAGCTGATCGCGTCCGACCTGGAGCCTCCAGAGGGCCCGTCCTGGACCGTGAACCTTCTGCACAAGCTGAGGGACGAGGGCCTGGAAATCTGCTTCATAATGGGTATGGACAGCCTGCGTGAGCTTCACACCTGGAAGGATCCCGGCGAGATCTCCAGTATGGCCAGGATGGTGGCCGGGACCAGACCCGGATTTGACGGCGACCAGGTTGCGCCGGAGTTCCGGAACATGGTGGAAACATTCTCCATCCCGGCTGTGGACATATCCTCAAGCCAGCTCAGGAAGAGGTTTGCAGAAGGACTGAATACACGCTATCTTCTACCGGAAACCGTAAGGAACTACATCAGGGAGAACGATCTGTATGCCTGAAGAAAGAGCCGTTGACAAACTGCTCGTCGCAGTTCTCGATGAAGACGTGAGCGATATCCATTTCAAGGTTGGCAGCAAGCCCATCATCCGGAAGTCAGGTTCCATTGTGCACGTGGAGGAGTTCTCCGTCATGAAGGCGGAACATCTCCGAAGGATCATCATGGAAATGTTGAACGAGAGGCAGGCGGAGAAATTCGCAAACGGCGAGGAGCTCGACCTCGGCTACGCCCTTCAGGGCAGTTCCAGATTCAGGGTGAACATCTACCATCAGCGGGGAACTCCGGCCATGGTCATGAGGAGGATACCCTTCGAGGTTCCGGAGATCGATGAACTGGGGCTTCCGGAGGTGGTGAAGAAGATATCGATGGAGCAGAGGGGCCTTATACTTGTCACGGGAGCCACCGGATCCGGCAAATCCACCACCATAGCTGCCATGATAAACCATATCAACCAGAACCGAACCGCGCATATAGTAACCATCGAGGATCCCATCGAGTTCCTTCACAGGGACAGCAGATCCACCATCTGCCAGAGGGAGGTTGGCATTGACACCAAGGACTGGGCCTCGGGCCTCAAGTCCGTCTTCCGTCAGGATCCCGATGTCATCCTCATCGGTGAGATGAGGGATGTTACTTCGATCTCCACAGCGCTGACCGGGGCCGAGACCGGTCACCTGGTACTCAGCACACTGCACACCACCAACGCCATCGAGACCATCTCCAGGATCATAGACGTCTTCCCGTCGGAGCAGCAGCATCTGGTCCGGCTGCAGCTCGGCCAGCTTCTTTGCGGCGTGGTATCCCAGAGGCTGCTTCCGGCCAAGGACGATGTAAGCAAGCGCGTTCTGGCCGCCGAGGTGCTGGTGCAGTCATCTACCGTTTCCGAATGCATAATACATCCTGACAAGACCTACCTCCTCACCGAGACCATGGAGAAGAGCTACACCCAGTACGGGATGCAGACATTCGACATGGCGATCTACAATCTGATAGTGAATGACAAAATAGATAGAGATACGGCTCTTGTAGCTGCATCGAACCCCACGAAGCTCGACCTGAAGCTCAAGGGCATAGATACAGCTTCGGACTGGAGGATGGACTGATGATCGCGAATTGGGTCGATGCGACGGTGAATATAGTTCCGCTGGTGATAATCGGGGGTGCGGTGCTGCTCATACTTGGGCTCATCCAGCTGTACCTTGGTCTCAAAGCCCAGGGCGCACCCGGGGTCACCGGCGAGAAGGCAATGATAGGTGAGACAGGTATCGTCAGGAAAGCCGCGGGATTCAGGCAGCGATACACAGTTGAGATAAGGGGGGAACTGTGGTGGTGCGTCCCGGCCACCGCAAGGACCTTGTTATGTGAGGGAGCCACCGTGAAGGTGGTGGGCATTTCCGAGGATTCCATGATACTGGAAGTTGATTTAGTGGAATAAGAGTTACTCAGGAAGAAGAGAAGAAGGGAGTCGCAATGGGGCCGGGAATCATAGTCGTGCTGGTGATCCTGTTCATTTTCCTGCTTTCGGCACTGAAGGTGCTCAAGGAATATCAGAGGGGCGTCGTATTCAGGCTGGGTAAGGTCATAGGGCTCAAGGGACCCGGTCTTATCATCGTCTGGCCAATGATCGATAACATTAGAAGGGTTGACCTGAGGGTGGTCACCATGGATGTGCCCCCCCAGGACGTCATAACCCGGGACAATGTGTCCGTCAGGGTGAACGCCGTGGTCTACTTCAGGGTGGTAGATCCCAGGAGTGCCATACTCGAGGTCGAGAACTACATCTACGCAACGAGCCAGCTGGCCCAGACAACTCTAAGGAGCGTACTGGGCGAAGCTTCCCTTGACCAGCTCCTTTCCCAGAGGGACGAGATCAACGCCAAACTCCAGGATATACTCGACCGGATGACCGACCCTTGGGGCATCAAGGTAAGCACCGTCGAGGTCAAGCATGTGGACCTTCCCGAGGACATGCAGAGGGTCATGGCCAGGCAGGCCGAGGCCGAGAGGGACAGGAGAGCAAAGATCATCAGGTCCGAAGCCGAGTACCAGGCCGCCCAGAAGCTCGCCGACGCCGCGGACATCATAGACGCCCACCCTGTGGCCCTGCAGCTTCGTTACATGCAGACACTCTCCGAAATAGCCGTAGAGAACAATTCCACCACCATATTCCCGCTTCCAATCGAGCTGCTCAAGCCCTTCCTCAAGAAGCTCGACGACGGACAGGGGTAGCCGACCGTGTTCGGAGGGGCTATCACCGCTCTGGCTACTCCCTTTAGGAACGGATCGGTGGACGACCAGGCCATCGCCAGAATGGTCAACCGGCAGATCGAGAGGAACATAGACGGCCTTCTGGCATGCGGGTGCACCGGTGAGGCCGCTACCCTGACAGCGATGGAGCATCTCCATGTAATAGAGCAGGTGCTTGAAGCCGCCGGTGGGAGGGTACCGGTGATAGCCGGGACCGGTAAGAACGACACCGCCGCCTCCATCCGGCTTTCGAAGGAGGCGGAGGGGATGGGAGTGGACGGTGTGCTCCTGATAACGCCCTACTACAACAAGCCCACACCCAGGGGTCAGATAGAGCACTACACCAGCGTGGCGGACGCTGTTGACTGCCCCGTCATCCTGTACAACGTGCCCGGCAGGACCGGTACGGATATGCTGCCCGAGACGGTCGCTAGCCTCTCCCGGCACCCCAGGATAGTAGCCATCAAGGATGCCTCCGGCTCCGCCGAGAGGGTCACGGCCATCCGCCAGCTGTGTGATATAACTATCCTCAGCGGCGACGACCCGATTGCGATGGCGCAGATAGCCCTGGGAGCAGAGGGTGTGATCTCGGTAATATCCAACTTAGCTCCCGGAGAGATGGCCAGGCTTGTCTCCCTGACCTCCGAAGGAAAGCTGGCCGATGCGAGGGAACTGCAGAACAGGCTCTACCCTGTCATGAAGGCGATGTTCCTCGAGACAAATCCGATTCCGGTGAAGAAGGCGCTTTCCCTGATGGGCCTCTGCACCGACGAGATGAGGCTGCCTCTGGTGAGCATGTCCGATGAGCTGGTGCCGCGGCTTGAGCAGGCGATGAAGAAGGCCGGGCTTCTGGGATGAGGCTATGCGTCTTCGGCAGCGAAGGCAGGATGGGCAGGCTGATAAGGGATGAGGCCGGCGATTCGGTGGTGGCCTGCTACGACAAGGTACCCCCGGGTTCCCCGCCTGAGGTCAAGCTGCCGGAAGAAGTGGATGTGGTCCTGGATTTTTCCCTTCCCTCAGCATGGGGCGATCTGGACCGGCTGCTGTCTCCCTCCCGTGCTGCCCTTGTCACCGGCACCACCGGTCTTGGTCCTTCTCAAATGGAGATGCTGGACAGATGGGCTGGAGAGAGGGCCGTATTCGCTTCCGCAAACATGAGCCGGGGAGTCTACGTCCTCGGGAGGCTCCTGGAGCTGGCCGGAAGAATGCTTTCCCGGGATTTCTCCCTTGAGGTGGTGGAGATCCACCATGGAGGAAAGGTGGACAGCCCCAGCGGTACCGCCCTGACACTTGTGGATATCTGGGAGAGCGTTGCGGGACAGGGCGGCAGAAAAATGGGAAGGTCGGGATCGGTGGGGCCGCGGAAGTCCGATGAGATCGGTATTCACTCCCTGCGCGGAGGCGATGTGGCCGGCGAGCACCAGCTCCATCTCCTCGGTGAAGGTGAGCGCCTGGTCCTCACCCACATGATCACAGGGAGGAGGACCCTGGCCCTCGGTGCCCTCAGGGCTGCCGAGTTCCTCGAGGGCAAGGAGCCAGGGCTCTATTCCATGGATGATATGATGAACGAAGAGCAGAAGTGACCATGACCCGCAGACCGGCGGTTGCGGGAATGTTCTATCCGGCACGGAGGGATGACCTGGAGAGGATGGTCAGAACCTTCATTGCAGGGTCAGGCAGGTCTCCGGATGACACTGTTACCGGCCTGGTCAGCCCACACGCGGGGTACGTATACTCGGGTGCCGTAGCCGGGGCCGCCTACGCAAGCGCTCCCGACGATATCGAGGCGGTGTTGATACTGGCCCCTCCCCACCGCTTCCCTGTGAGAGGCGCATCGGTTTTCGACGGCGATGGATACGCGACTCCACTGGGGGACGCACCGGTCAGCAGACCCATCACCGAATCCCTGCTGAAGGCGGGTTATTCCTTCCAGCCACAGGCTCATATGAGCGAGCATTCAGCCGAGGTCCAGGTTCCATTCATCCAGGTGAGGTGGTCCGGGGTGGAGATAGCCGTGATACTCCAGGGAGACTCATCCCTGGAATTTTCCATGGAGCTGGCCGGGGCCGTCGCAGGATCCATTGAGCACATGGGCCGTACTCTGGTGGTGGCCTCCAGCGACCTCTCCCATTACCATTCCCTGAGAGTAGCCAGGACAAAGGACAGGATGATGATAGAGGCTTTCACATCCGGCGATCCATCCAGAATGGAGGACGCCCTTGCCGGAGGAGGCGAGGCCTGTGGAATAGGCCCCATCATCACCCTCATGCAGTATGCCGGACTGAGTGGATGTTCCAGGTTCGGCGAGATCAAGTGGACTACCTCCGCAGATGCAAGCGGCGACAGCAGCTCGGTGGTGGGCTACTTCGCCGGATACTGCGGAAAGGGATCGGGATGACATGATGACACCGCCGCAGAGGGTGGACCTCCTCAGGCTGGCGAGACGTGCAGTAAGGGCCGCGGCATCGGGGCAGCCGCTGCCGGAGGAGCCTGAGGGCGAAGCATTCCAGTGCAGGAGGGGTGCTTTCGTGACACTGAAGAAGGATGGAGCCCTCAGGGGGTGCATAGGTCATTTCACAGGTACCGGGTCGCTGGGCAGGACAATAGTCGACATGGCCGCTTCGGCGGCAGTCAGCGACCCAAGGTTCCCCCCGGTGCGTCCAGGGGAGGTGGACGGTCTTACCATAGACATATCCATACTGAGCCCCATGGAGCCCGCAGGTCCGGGGGACGTGATCCCCGGGACCCATGGTCTTTTTATAAGGCTCGGTATCAGGTCGGGGACCCTTCTGCCCCAGGTTGCCGCGGAGGAGGGATGGGACCGCGAGACATTCCTGGCCCACACCTGTCTCAAGGCGGGCCTTCCCCCCGACAGCTGGAAGAGGGACGATGTAGAGATATACACATACACTGCTGAAGTGTTCGGCGAAGAGTAGAAAGGAGCTGACAGAAAATGAAATATCTTCTTATCCTGGCCGCTGTCCTCATGATGGGTTGCAAGATGCCCGGCGTCGGTGAATTGGAGGAGAGGGTGGACGAAATTGAATCCACCGCCGTTTACGATGATTCCGACCTGATCGACAGGGTAGAATACGTCGAGGACGAGATCGTGATGATCGACCAGAGGGTCACGTCCCTCGAAATGGGCGAGGTGGCCCAGATCCCGGCGACACCGGAACAGGGGAGACCTCCGGTTCAGGAAGAGGAACCTGATACGACGCCGGTTGAGCAGCAGGTCCCGGCCATGGAGGACATTCCCGGTTTGATGGACCACCTCGATGGCATGGAATCCGCCGTCTTCGACAGCATTACGGTACTTGACGGTTCACTGGCCGAGCTTTACGCCACGGTGGAGGATCTCAGTATTACCGTGGACAGCCTCACCATGGGTATGGACAGTCTAACAATCGAGAACGATTCGCTGAAGGTCCGGATGGATGAACTGGAGGAGACGGTTCAGAACCTGAGCTATACGGTGAACAGCCTGAGGACATCTTCTACATCCTCTACTTCTTCCACCGGGGGGAGGGGCTCTACTTCCACTTCCACCGGCGGAAGGGGCGGTACCACCAGTACTACCACCTCCACAGGCGGCAGATGATCCGATCCCGGAACAGATGGGGCGGTGACGGGCCTCGAGTCCGTCACCGCCTTCCTTCGCGCCTATTGCCTATTCAGTGCTGAAAACCACTCTGTAATACCTTTTCTTGCCTGCCCGTAGGAGAATGCTGTCCGGCGTTTTCTCAGGGTCGAGGCACTCGAGCGGGTCCTCTACGCGACTGCTGTCTATGTACAGCCCCCCCTGGCTTGCAAGCCTTCTCACTTCGCTCCTGCTGTCGCACAGACCGGTCTTCACGAAGAGGTCAAGACAAGTTACACCATCGCTCAGGCTCGAGCGGGGCAGCTGGAGACTGGGCACTTCGTCATGTGAGCCGTTTCCCTCGAACAGCGCACGTGACGCTTTCTGTGCCTTCAAAGCTTCCTCCATGCCGTGGGTGATGGCCGTGGCTTCCAGGGCCAGTCTCTCCTTCACCGTCCTCAGCTCGGCTCCCTTAAGGAGGGAAAGCTCGTCTATGTCCACCATGGGTATGAAAGTGTAGAGTTTCATGAAGTAGATGGCGTCCTTGTCATCCACGTTTATCCAGAACTGGTAGTAGTCGTAGGGGCTGGTCAGCCGAGGGTCCAGCCATACCGCACCTCCGGCCTGGGTCTTGCTCATCTTCTCCCCGGAGGCCGTGGTCACAAGGGGACAGGTGAAGCCCCAGGTCTCCTTGCCTTCGGACCGTCTGATAAGGTCGATGCCGGCTACTATGTTGCCCCACTGGTCCGATCCGCCTATCTGCAGGACGCAGTTGAACTCACGAAAAAGGTGAAGGAAATCGTAGGCCTGGAGAAGGCTGTAGCTGAACTCGAGGAAGGAAATGCCGGTCTCCAGCCGCAGTCGTACTGACTCCGCCGAGAGCATCCTGTTGACACTGAAATGCCGCCCTACATCCCTGAGGAACACCAGGTGGTTCAGTTCCGACAGCCAGTCCCAGTTGTCAAGCAGGATCGCTCCGTTGTCCCCGGATTTGAAATCAAGGAACCTGCCCAGCTGCTCCCTCAGGGATCCGGCCCATCCGGCGACAGTGTTCCTGGACTCGAAAGTCCTCTCCGTGCATCTTCCCGAGGGATCGCCCACCAGGGCAGTACCTCCCCCCACGACAATGATGGGCCTGTGGCCTCCATCCTGGAGATGACGTGCTATCATCAGGGGCACGAGATGTCCCAGGTGCAGGCTTTCGGCGGTGGCGTCGAATCCGATGTAGAAACTCAATGGAGGACCGTCCAGGAGTTCTGAAAGCCTCTCCTCGGCCGTCATCTGGAAGATGAGGCCCCTTTCGCTGAGTATTCTAAGTAGCTCCAAAACCTCGCTCCCTTCAACCGGAGGCAACTGGCAGACAGCCTGTCAGGTGCTTATGTTCCTGTCTGTCGCAACAGGGAACATAATATCGGAGAGAATAATGGAAACCATCGAATTCGAACATCCGGTGGCCAGAAGCATACTGACGAGGCTGAGGGACAGGGACACGGGTTCCGACGAGTTCCGCAGACTGGCGCATCGGCTGGGGTTCATGCTGGCAGTGGAGGCCACAAGGAACCTGTGCACAGTACCGCTCCCGGTGGAGACCCCTATGGAGCCCACATTGGGAGAGAAGACCGCGGAAGACCCGGTTCTGATGCCGGTCCTCAGGGCGGGACTGGGGATACTCGCCCCCTTTCAGGAACTTCTGCCGGATTCCCCCGTGGCCTTTGTGGGGCTCAGGAGGGATGAGAGTACCGGGGAAGCAGAGTGGCTCTACGATTCCGTTCCCGACCTGTCAGGCAGGCACGTCATCATACTCGACCCCATGCTTGCCACTGCTGGAACCGCCAGGGCCGTTATCGATTATGTTATAAAGATGGGGGCCGAGGACATAACGCTGGTCAGCGTGGTCGCTGCCCCCGAGGGTATATACAGGCTCGGGGAATACGAGAACCTGACCGTGATAACGGTTTCCGTCGACAGGGAACTGGACGACAGCTGGTTCATACTCCCGGGGCTGGGTGATTTCGGGGACAGACTGTTCCAGTAGCCATCTGGACCGGCCATAGAACGGGACTGCGTATGGACAGCAAGGGCATATTCATAGCCGGAAGCGACATGAACGCGGGCAAGACCACCCTCAGCCTGGGTCTGATCTCCTGGCTGGAGGAGAACGCGTCCGGCAGTGTGTCCTTCATGAAGCCGCTCGGGCAGAAGACAATGCTCTTTGACGGTGAGTCGGTGGGCGAGGACACCTTCCTGGTGAACACTTCCCTTGGCCTTGACATGCCCCTTCAGTACACGGCCCCTTTCACAATGTCCTCAGGTATGGCACAGCAGTACCTTTCCGAGGGCAGGCCCTCCGACCTGGAAAAACGTATCAGGAAAGCCTTCAGGTATCTCAGGTCCCATTCCGACCTGGTGGTGGTGGAGGGCACGGGACATCCCGGAGTGGGATCCGTTTTCGACCTCTGCAACGCCAGGGTTGCCGGCATCATGGACATTCCGGTCCTGATGGTCCTGGACGGGGGCATAGGCAGGACCATCGACAGGTTCACATTATGCAGCAGCCTGTTCCGTGAGCACTCTATTCCCATCATCGGAGTCGTCATCAACAGGGTCCTGGAAAGCAGGATGGAGAAGGTCAAGGAGTACCTCGACCCCTGGTTCAACCGCATGGGAGTCCCGGTATTCGGCTACATCCCATTCGTGAATTCTCTGGCCAGGCCCTCCATAGGGATGCTGGGACGGGAGCTGGGCTTCCAGGCAGATGAGCGTCAGGGAAGCGGGTCGATATCCCCCGCCGAAGGGTTCATTACCGGTTTTGGGAGTACGGCGGAGATACTGAAGGAGATCGGCGGCAGTCCCAGGAGCGCACTGCTGCTGAGTTCCCACAGGGAGGAGGTGCTTGACGCCATACTTGCCAGAAGGCTTTCCGGAAGCCTTGCCGAAGGGCCAGGAGCTATAGTCCTCTGCGGAGGTCCCCCCCAGGGAGACCCCCAGGTGGCGGACGGATGCAGGCAGTTGGGTATTCCTCTCTACAGCACGGCCAGGACCGCGGGAGACTCGGTCTCCATACTCAACAGAAGAGTCTTCAAGGTGGAACCCGGTGAATCGATCAAGATCGGTGAGATAGTAAGGACCATAAAGAGCAGTGTGGACCTTCAGGCTGTCATCGATGCCGTGGCCTCAGGCCCTGTGGTACCCGGGAGGGGTATGGAGAAGCCCATTTCCAGGCTGAGGTCATGGTTCTCCCGGACCTTCCGGGGTCGGTAATCGGGAGATCGGCATGAGATCCAGGATATTGCTGATATCCATTTTCCTGCTGGCCCTGGGGGCCACTTTCCTCTTCAGGAAGCCCCATTCCGAGGCGAGCGGAGGGGCCTGGCACTTCCAGCGACAGCTTGAGGAGCTCTCCTTTTTCACTGACTCGCTGAATGCGATCCTGGCGGACACCCTTGAGATAAGGACCGCCAGCGTGGGCGAGGGGGGGACCCTGGGAGCCCTGCTTTTCGAGACAG
Organism: uncultured bacterium; assembly: GCA_964639605.1. GTDB lineage: Bacteria > Fermentibacterota > Fermentibacteria > Fermentibacterales > JCC-6 > Aegiribacteria. Next base: position 22,354 of record CAZXEF010000021.1, read on the forward strand.
GCATAGAGGGATCCCGCTATCTGAGCTGCTGTGAGCTTTTCATCGACAGCCTGGGTTGGACTTCTGTCAGGGTCGGGGATACTCTCGAGGCCATCTACGCCAGGGACACCCTCTGCGAAGTGAGGGGAAGACCGAGGAACCGCCGCGGCTACTTCAGTATAGTGTTCGGAG
>CAZXEF010000021.1:22534-22878 GCA_964639605.1 uncultured bacterium
GAGATTCCGCCCTTCCGGTGGAATGGTGCTGGGTGCCTGAGGAGAATTACAGGAGGCTCAGGGCGGTAACCCTGGCGGTCACCAGTACGGTGTGGGAGAGCATTGAGGACAGCGGAGTACCGTCTGACCTGACCCCAACGGGGCACATAGTCACGGCCAGGGACTCCATACGCGAGGTCGCATATATCAAGAACTTCGAGGACCATCTAGCCAACAGGCTCTTCGTGTACGACATAGACTTCTATTACGATGTACAGCCCGGGGACAGCGTCTGGGTACTGCTTGAGGAAGTGCGTTACCCCGGCTCCATGGAGACTTCCTTCAGCAGGATCATCGCGGCCAAG
>CAZXEF010000022.1:0-22540 GCA_964639605.1 uncultured bacterium
GAGGATATCGGATTCGGAATGCACGACGGTGTTGGTCAACTGGTGGAATCCGAACTGGTCAAGCTCGGTGGCGGTGAGACCCGTCCCGGTTCCCCAGTCCTGGCCCTGGCCGAAGTTCTCATGGATGTACTTGGATCGGAGAGTTCTGCATCTGCTGAACCCCTGACGAAAGCTCTGAGCAGGTACATCGAACTCAACAGACGTTCATCGGGACTCAGGGCATCGGATGAGGAAGTCTCGAGGGGTTCCTACTGCCGGTCATGCCTTGCATCCATTCAGGGCCAGGGTTCGGGATCCAGGGAATACTGCATGTGGTGCGGCAACGAAGACGGGTCGCTGAAACCCCGGCCGGAGGTGCTGGAGATAATGACGGACTGGTTCATGTCCTGGCAGAAGGGCCTGGACCGAAACGAAGCCAGAAGGAGAGCCGAGAGCTACATGCAGGCAATGCCCGCCTGGAACAGCTGATCCATGGCACTTCCGCCATGACACTTCGGACCCGGAAACTGCCGCAATGTTCCCTTCATCCGCTCACCAGCATCTTCCTGGCCAGCTTTCCGTGCATCCTGCCTGTCCACCTTGCAAGGTGCAGAGTGGCTATGAACAGCACCGCTCCGCCAAGGACCACGAAGGGCATGAGCCAGACAGGTGTCCAGAAGGGCTCGGGAAAATCGAATATCTGGATATGGAACACCAGTTCCAGCAACGGGTCCGCCACCATTGACAGCGCAAGTGCAACGAGCACGATGAAGACCGTGAAGTAGACCACTCCAAGGGGCAGCATCAGTATCAGGTATACCAATGACGACCAGGTACTTCCAGTTGAGAAAACACCCTTGATGCTTCCCCACCAACCGTCCCCCTTCCTGATGAAGACAGCCCGGCGAGGCATCCTGACACCCAGGAGCGCCTCAACGATCCTTCCTTCGACGAACGCCAGCCCCCGGAAGGACAGGAAGAAAAGCCATGCAAGCGGCACGCCGATGATGAGCACTATCAAGCTTGCGGACAGGGACACTCCCGTAACGGCCCAGGTGAAGTAGATGATACCGGTCGCAAGCGACAGGATCATGTAGAGCAGCGATGCCCAGGCAGCCGGTTCGGCGATGACACCGAAGAAAGTTCTTCTCCTTTCCCTGCCCCCGACCGATGTCAGCACCGGGACCGTATATTTCTCCACCTTCCTGTAATGATCGGCAACCTCGGCGGGTTCTCCGTACCTCTCTATCGCCGTCTTTGCAGCTTCTTCCTCGGATTCCTCGGGGTGCTGCGACAGCTCGGTCTCGATGGCGGCGGACAGATGGTCCTCGGCGTCCGACAGAGCGTCCTGCACAACGGCCCTGTCGCTTCCTCTCAATTCTTCGCGGAAAGCGTTGAGATAGTCTTCCAGCAGCTTAATCATTCAGGGCACCTCCAAGTATCCTGTCCATCAGTCTGCAGGTCCTGTTCCAGATCGTCCCCCATCTCTCCAGGGCCTGAAGGCCTTGTTCCGTGATGCTGTAGTACCTTCGCGGAGGACCTGATACCGAGGGCTCCACCCTGCTGGCAAGAAGCCCATTGCCCTCGAGGGACCTCAGGACCGGGTACAGGGCTCCGTGCTTAATCAGGGGGACCTTCTGATCATCCTCCTCCATGAGCTTGGCTATCTGGTATCCGTACATCGGTTCCACGGCCGAACGGAGTATGCTAAGAAGCGCCAGGGCCGTGGTGCCGGCGCTGAGTTCCTTCCTGAACTTCCTGTCAGCCGCGGCGGCAGCTGCCGCTGCGGCCCCGACCTTCTTCGACATGTCCTTCGGATCATCTTGCCTGCCCATTGTTCACTCTCCTGCCCGGCGGGGTGATTCCCGGCCTCACATCGATACTAATACTAACTTAATATTATGTCAAGATTGACAGTATTTTCCACCTTACCCTACCTGAAAAGTCATGTGCCGGAAAGGAGTCCCGGTTTTATATTAAGCTTTTCAAAGGGAGTTACCATTATGCAGGGAGCAAGATGACGAACGACGAGAACGACGGCCTGGATTTCATCCGTGAGATCGTGGAGAGGGACATAAACAATGGCAAACACGGAGGAAGGGTTCATACAAGGTTCCCGCCTGAGCCCAACGGGTGCATCCACATCGGACACGCCAAGGCGATATGCACGGATTTCGGGATCGCCGAGGAATACGGAGGGCTGTGCAATCTCCGTTTCGATGATACCAATCCGGCCAAAGAGGATGTCGAATTCGTGGAGTCCATCAAGGAGGACATCCGCTGGCTCGGATACGACTGGGGGAACAGGCTCTACTTCGCCTCGGATTATTTCGAGCAGATGTACCTCTACGCCGAGGAACTGATACGGAAGGGTATCGCTTACGTCTGCGACCTCTCCGCCGAAGAGGTTCGCCAGTACCGGGGCACCCTGACCGAACCAGGACGGAACAGCCCCTACCGTGAAAGGTCCGTGGATGAGAACCTCGATCTCTTCCGGAGGATGAAGGCCGGTGAGTTCCCCGACGGCTCGAGGACCCTCAGGGCAAGGATAGACATGTCCTCGCCGAACATCAACATGAGGGACCCGGCCATCTACAGGATACTGAGGAAGAGCCATCACAGGACCGGTGACGACTGGTGCATCTACCCCATGTACGACTACGCTCACTGCCTGGAAGACTCCATTGAGGGCATAACCCACTCCTTATGCTCCTTGGAGTTCGAGGACCACAGGCCTCTCTATGACTGGTTCCTCGACCAGCTGGGAATCTTTCATCCTCAGCAGATCGAATTCGCAAGGCTCAACCTTACCTATACGGTGATGAGCAAGCGGAAGCTGGGGATGATCGTGGAGAAGGGAGTCGTCTCGGGATGGGACGATCCAAGGATGCCGACTCTCTCAGGTCTTCGCAGGAGGGGCGTCACCCCTGAAGCCGTAAAGGACTTCCTTGGCCGGATAGGCCTGGCCAAGAGGGACAGCACCGTTGACATGGCCCTGCTGGAATACTGCATAAGGGACGACCTCAACAGGAGGTGCCTGAGGCTCATGGGAGTCCTGGACCCGCTGAAGGTAACCATCGAGAACTACCCTGAAGACCGGACGGAGAACCTGGAGTTCACCAACAATCCCGAAGATGAGTCGGCCGGCACCAGAATGGTCCCGTTCTCCAGGGAAATATACATCGAGAGGGAGGATTTCCAGGAGGAGCCCCACAGGAAGTTCAAGAGACTTGCCCCGGGCCGTGAAGTGCGTCTGCGGTACGCTTACTACATCAAGTGCGTGGGCCTGGAGAAGGACGATGGCGGTAACGTGACTGGCCTTGTCTGCACGTACGACCCTTCCACCAGGGGCGGTGACTCCCCCGACGGCAGGAAAGTGAGCGGTACGATCCACTGGGTTTCGGCAAGGCATGCGGTGAATGCCAGGGTCAGGCTGTATGACAGGCTGTTCTCGGTGGAGAACCCCCTGTCGGAGGATGATTTCATCGGCACGATCAATGATGAGTCCCTGAAGATACTGGACGGCTGCATGCTGGAACCGGCAGCCGCCGATATGGCAGTGGGGGTGCCGGTTCAGTTCGAGAGGAAGGGCTACTTCTGCAAGGACCCCGGGACCGCGGGTGGAAGGACCGTATGGAACAGGACCGTGGCCCTCAGGGACACATGGAAGAAGATACTCCGGAACGAGGAGTGACCGTCCCTGCTGGAAAGTGTGGAGATGACCGTTGGCAGGGAAGGACTTCGCTTGTCGAACTGAGGCATTCCCTTCACAGGAGGCCGGAACTCTCGGGCATGGAGAGGGTCACAGCCTCGAAGGTGGCCGACATACTCTCACAGTACGGTCCGGCAAAGCTCATGAGGGACCTGGGCGGCCAGGGTGTTGCAGCGCTGTTCGAGGGTGCGCCCCCCGGCCGAAGGATACTTTTTCGCTGTGAAATGGACGCCCTTCCCATGGATGAGACCATCTGCATCCCGCAGGGTTCCATGCACAGGGGCATCTCCCACAAGTGCGGCCACGACGGGCACATGACCATTCTGCTGGGTCTGGCGGAGACACTCTCCCTTCGACCGCCGGCTTCCGGTTCCGCGGTCATACTCTTCCAGCCCGGGGAAGAGACCGGTTGTGGAGCGCGCGCAGTCATGGATGACAGGAATTTCAGGGAACTCGAGCCCGACATGGTCTTCGCCCTGCACAACCTTCCGGGCTTCCCCTCGGGTAGCGTGATCGTCTCTCCTGGACCCTTCGCCTCGGCCTCGATCGGAATGTCAGTGGAACTCAAGGGTGAGTCCTCACATGCCTCGGAGCCCCATCTCGGCAGAAGCCCGGCCATGGCCGTGGCCAGATTGATAGAGGCTGTCAACTGCCTGCCCAGTGCGGAGGCGGCAACCGACAATGGAGCAAGAGCCACGGTCATCCATGCAAGGGTAGGCAACGAGGCCTTCGGAACCTCACCCGGCGATGGAACGGTGATGGTCACCCTGAGGGCTCATACTGCGGAGGTCATGTACGCGATGGCGGCAAATGCCCTTGAGACGGCAAGGGCAATAGCCGGGGAATACAGCCTGGATTGCGGTGTCTCATGGACCCAGGAGTTCCCCCCCACAGTCAATGACCCCGAAGCCGCAGCGACAGTGACTGCCGCCGCTGAAAGGCTGGGAATGGACATTGTCATCCCGGAAACACCCTTCCCCTGGTCGGAGGATTTCGGTCACTTCACCGCCGCTTACCCTGGAGCTCTTTTCGGGCTGGGAGCCGGAGTGGACTGTCCTGCCCTGCACAGTCCAGGGTACGATTTCCCCGACGCGCTAATCGATCCCGGGATCAGGATCCTTGCAGAGATAACCAGGGAGATCCTGAACTGACCGGATTCTACTCGGGGATCCGTAGGACCTGACCGGGATAGATCTTATCAGGGTTCTCAAGCATGGGCCTGTTGGCCTCGAACACCTTCATGTACTTGTTGGCGTCCCCGTAGAACTTCTTGGAGATGGCCGACAGCGTGTCGCCCTTCTGAACCGTATGGAAACGGGTCTTCCCGAGCCTGGCCTTCTCCGGCTTTCCGTGTACGGCTTTGAAGGTCATCTGGTCGGAAACCTTCGCGATCCCCCTGACGTTGCCGGCGATAAGTAGCGCCTTCTCATGATCCTCGGGGCTTGCCGGTATGCCTTTCAGAATGACGCTTTCACCGTTTACGTCGACCTGGAGTCCCTTGATCCTAACGCCCAGGACGCTGATCCTGTGTTCAATCTTCTTCCCCAGCTCGGCATCCTGACCCATCTCCGTCAGCTTTTCCCCCGCATCCTTGATGAAATCCAACACTCCCATGTCTGTACCGCCCCTTAATGTTATCGCCACAGGTAGATTCCTGTTGCACTTTTACTATAACCAGGTCGAGGGAGACCGGCCAGGCTGCAGGGACCGATCGGAAGAATCGACCGCTCCATGGACCCTGGCGAGTCCCTGGATCATGGCCCGACCATCCCGAGGAGATTATGTTCTGATCAGAATGCGGGCAGTACGAAAAACGAAAGGAATGTTCCATGGTGGATCTGGGCGGAGATCTGGGAAGAGTCCTGGGAGCACTGGTGGGTGGAGGGCTTTCCGGCAGCAGCGACAATCCGCTGGGTAAGCTTCTGGGCGGTCTGAGCGAAGGGGACGACGACACGGGGACCAACATGCTCAAGTCGGTGCTGGAGCTGGTCCAGAAGAGCGGAGGTATCAACTCGGTCCTCGAACTCTTCAGCATGAACGGACTGGGAGAGAAGGCGGAGACCTGGGTGAGCGACGGTCCCAACGATGATCTGGGACCGGAACAGGTGCAGCAGGTCTTCGGTGATTCCTTCATAGGCAGGGTCGCTTCACAGCTGGGAGTCGACACCGGCCGGGCAAGCTCAGTCATGGCGACGCTCCTTCCGGAGCTGGTGAACCAGATCACCCCGAGGGGACACGTGTCGGGGGAGCAGGACGACCTGATATCGAAGGGACTCTCCCTTCTGGGGGGCATACATGGAAGACTTTGAGAAACTGGGCCTTTTCTATCTTGGCAGGGATTACGATCCCGAAAAAGGGGAGATACTTGATCGGCCCCTGCTGTACGCTTCAAAGGAGCTTACCACCCACGCCGTATGCATAGGCATGACCGGCAGCGGCAAGACCGGCCTGTGCATCGACCTCCTCGAGGAGGCGGCCATCGACGGCATACCGTCGATAGTGATCGATCCCAAGGGGGACCTGTGCAATCTGATGCTGACCTTTCCCGGCCTTACCGCAGAGGAATTCCTTCCCTGGATAAACCCTCAGGAAGCCGAGAACAGCGGGATGTCCGGGCCGGAGTACGCGGAGTCCCAGGCCAGGCTCTGGGAGAAGGGCCTTCTCGAATGGGGACAGGATCCATCCAGGATACGGCGGCTCAGGGAATCGGCCAGTTTCCGCATATACACACCTGGAAGCACGGCGGGGACCCCCGTTTCAATACTCAGCTCCCTCTCTCCCCCGCCTCCTCAGGTCACCGGGGACAGGGACCTGCTGACGGAAGCCATCAACTCTACGGTCACCAGCCTCCTGAGCCTTCTGGGCGTGGAAGCGGACCCGCTTCAGAGCAGGGAGCACATCTTCCTCTCCAACCTGTTCAAGAGTGCCTGGGAAAAACGGATGGAGCTGGACCTCGGGTCATTGATAGATATGCTGCAGAACCCTCCGATCAGTAGGATAGGCGTCATGGACGTTGAATCCTTCTATCCCTTGAAGGAAAGGTCGCAGCTTGCCCTCAGGATAAACAGCCTGCTGGCGGCCCCGGGGTTCGAGGCCTGGCTGGAGGGGGAGCCACTGGACATCGACCGGTTCCTCTACGACGAGCAGGGAAAGCCCAGGGTCTCCATATTTTCCATCGCCCATCTCAGCGAGACGCAGAGGATGTTCACCGTGTCGCTCCTCCTGACGCAGCTGGTCAACTGGATGAGGACCCAGCCAGGCACTACCAGTCTCAGGGCGATCTGCTACATGGACGAGATCTTCGGATATTTTCCGCCGGTGGCCAACCCTCCCTCCAAGATCCCGCTCCTGACACTGCTGAAACAGGCCAGGGCTTACGGTCTCGGTATGGTCCTCACCACCCAGAACCCAGTGGACCTGGACTACAAGGGTCTGGCAAACACTGGCACCTGGTTCATAGGCCGTCTTCAGACACAGCAGGACCAGGACAGGATAATCGACGGGCTGAAGAGCACCGAGAGCGTTATCAACCGCAGGCTCAGCCTGAGCGTCCTGCGGGAAACGATCGGAAAGCTTGACAAGAGGGTGTTCCTCCTGAACAGTGTTCACCGGGACCACTCCCTGGTCTTTCATACCAGATGGGCACTGTCATACCTGAGGGGACCCCTGACCCGTGAGCAGATCAGGACCCTCTCGGGGGAGCATGAAAAGCCCGGAGTTCCCGTTGCTCCTTCCAGCGGGCCGGTATCTTCCCCGGATGGGTTCAGACGTTCCGATCCAAGGCGGGACGCACCTATGCTGCCCTCCCATCTGGAATCCAGGTTCCTTCCGGTAAGGGATAGCGTACCCGGGGGCGTGGACCTGGTCTACCGCCTGTCCGCCTGGGGTCTAGGAACCGTCTACTACCTGGATGCCCGCAGGGGGATCTCCACCGAGAAGAGCGTGAACCTTCTCTGCGAGCTTGATCCCGAGGACCCGGTCCCGCGCTGGAACGAAGCTTCAACTGCTGAAATAGGCTATGACGACCTCTGTTCTGAACCCGAAGTCGGAGCCGGTTTCACGGAGCCTCCTCCTTACCTCTCCGACAGGAAGATACTGACGGTATGGGAGCGGAAACTGAAGGACTGGCTCTACCGGAACCAGGAGCTGGACCTTCTGAGGAGTCCCTCGCTGAACATCCTCTCTTCTCCCGATGAGGAGGAGAGAGATTTCAGGATAAGGCTGCAGACAGCGGCCCATGAGAAACGGGACCGGATGGTGGAGAAGCTGAAAGCCGACTACGGAAGGAAGATCGAATCCCTGGAGAACAAGATCTTCACCGCCGAGCAGAGGCTGCAGAAGGAACGGGAGCAGCAGAAGCACCAGAAGGTCCAGACATCCATATCGCTTGGAGCTACGGTTCTAGGTGCACTTCTGGGAGGCGGGTCCGGCAGGTCCAACATCGGTCGGGCCACCACATCAGCCAGGAGCGCCAGCAGGATACTGAGGGAGAAGCAGGATGTCGAGCTGGCGGAGGATAAGCTGGAAAGGCTCCGGAAAGACCTCGAGACGATCAACGGACAGCTGGCCGGAGAACTGGAGGAAATAAAGAACTCCTTCAAACCCGCAGAGGAGGAGCTTGAGACCTTCAGCCTGAAGCCTCTGAAGAAGAACATCACCGTAGAGCGGACGCTGCTCGTCTGGGCCCCTTACCTGGCGGATGGCCGTTCAGTGGGGGCGAAACCCGCGTTCTGACCCCCCTGGCTTCTGCTCACCGGTCGGTCTAGAGCATGAAGTATATGGAGTGACCCTGGCGCCAGACGAGGAGAAGCACGTCTTCCGCTGTGGATAGAAGCCTGTTCGCATCCCCTGGAGACTCCACTTCGAGACCGTCTATCTCCAGGATGACGTCGCCCGGCTGGACTCCAGCCCTGGCCGCCCTTCCGCTGGGGTCGATATCGACGATCAGGACCCCCTTCAGTGATCGGTCTCCAAGCGCCTCGGCGGTCTCACGGTCAAGTGATTCTAGGGTCCAGCCGAAACTGCCCTCTGACTGAGCAGCCGCGGCCATGGCCGTCTCTTCCTCCGTCCTCTCCCCGAGGACGACTGGAACGTCGAGTTTCCCGCCGTCCCGGCAGATGCCCAGGTCGACACGGCTGTCCGGGTCCTGTTCTGCGATCAGATTACGGAATTCGGTGACCGAATCGAAGGATTCACCGTTGACCGTGAGTATCACGTCACCTCTTTGAAGACCGTAATCGCCGGCTGGAGTGTCCTGGAGAACCTGTGAAACAAGGACGCCGCCTTCGGTCGGGTCCAGCCCGAAATGCTCGGCCAGCCCGGGAGTTATCTCCTGGATGGTGACGCCCAGCCAGCCCCTTCTCACATATCCATGCTCCAAAAGATCATTCATGACGCTGACCGCCACGTTCACCGGAATGGCGAAACCTATCCCCTGGTAGCCGCCGTTCCTGGTGGCGATGGCCGTATTGATGCCCACCAGTTTCCCGTCAAGGTCCACCAGTGCTCCTCCGCTGTTGCCGGGATTGATGGCGGCGTCCGTCTGAATGTAGTCCTCGTAGGCCGCCAGGCCCACATCTGATCTTCCGATATAGCTTATTATACCCTGTGTGACGGTCTGGCTGAGGGCGAAGGGAGAACCCACCGCCAGGACCCACTGACCGACCCTCAGATCGTCGCTGTTGCCCATTTCGATCGCCGGGAGACCGACAGCGTCTATGCTGATCAGGGCCAGGTCGGTCTCCGGATCGGTTCCGACAAGCTGTCCCGAGTATCGCCCTCCGTTCTGAAGGACCACGTCGAACTCGTCCGCCTCACCCACCACATGGTGGTTGGTGAGTATCATGCCGTCGGGTGAGACGATCACGCCGCTGCCTATGCCGGTCATCGTGTACTCCTGCTCCCTGGGAGTACTGAAGAAATCCTGCCATGGATCGAACCCGAACGGACTGGAGAAGTTCGGGAAGGAGGGCACCCTGGCCACCACCGTGGTCCGTGAGGTGATGGTCACAACGCTGGGCCCCACCAGTTCTGAAATGTCGACGAACATGTTGCTGAGCATATGGGGATCGATGAGTACCTGGGAATTGTCATGAGTCTTGCCGTCAGTATCCTGTGCCAGGATCGCTCCGGCCAGCAGCATGACAATCAGTCCAGGCACCACACCCTTTCTGCCGGACAGTCTCATACTCAATCCTCCAATATTCAAAAGCACTGGACAAACTGAAAGAACTCGCTCCATTCACCTGTTATATATTCCGTGAAAGCACAATGGTTCCTCTTTCATGCAACGAGGAGGGAGAGACTATGACCCTGCGGCTGCCATGCCCCGACAATGATACGGAATACGTACTGAACCCATCCAAGATAATAGCCCTGGGACTGAACTATCAGGACCATATAGACGAGACCGGATCGAAGAGGCCGACCGAGCCGGTGCTCTTCGCGAAGACCCCTAATGTCCTCATCGGACCCGATGAGGAGATAGTCATACCCGTCTTCCTGAAGGACTGCGGTTTCAAGAGCGTGGTCGTCCATTACGAGGCCGAGCTGGCGGTCGTCATCGGCAGGAGGGCTTCCGGAGTGACACCTTCGCAGGCCATGGAGTACGTGCTCGGCTACACGTGCTTCAACGACGTGAGCCAGAGGAACCTTCAATTCTCGGACATCTCCGGATGGTTCAGGGGCAAATCACTGGATACATTCGGTCCAGTGGGCCCGAGGATAGTGCCGGTGGAACTGCTGCCCGATCCCCATGATCTATCCATCACCTGCAGGCTCAACGGATCGACGGTCCAGAACTCGCACACTTCGAAAATGCTGTTCCGCATCCCGGAGACCATCGCCTTCATCTCCAGGCAGATAACCCTGGAACCCGGCGACATCATCGCCACGGGAACGCCTGCTGGTGTGGGTCCGCTGTCCCACGGTGATGTGGTCGAGGTGGAGATCGAGGGCATCGGCATTCTCAGGAACAGAGTGAGGGACGACACTAGGGTCGACTGAAACTCTTCCGGGCCCTGTGACTACGCCACGGGACCTCCCTTCATGAGCAGTCTACGGCTCGGGCGAGTATAAGAGCAGCATGAGGCGTTCATAAGTGTACCGCGATCCTCGTCCGACTGGCGCCGTGCTTTGCGGGTCACTATTTTACAGCACCGGTGCAAAACCCGCCAAACCTGGAATGCGAGGCCTATGGACCCGAACAGAAGCATACCCGAGAGAAGAGCTGCGGGAGTCCTGCTCCTCGCCGCGCTCGTCATGGTGTCCGCGACCATGTCATGCATTGACGACCCGCCGACGCACCCTGAGATCAATGAATACAGGTCATTCCTCGACCTGGTCTGGGAACTCTACGACCAGAAGTACGTGGGCTTCGACGGGAAGAACGTGGACTGGGAAGGCATACACCAGCAGTATTCCGACATGGCTGCAGAGGCGGATTCCACCGACGAGCTGATGGAGGTGGTGGTGGCGATGGTGGGGGAGCTGGAGGACAGGAACGCATTCCTTGCCATGGGCGGGAGCGTGGTCCAGACCTTCAGCGGCGTGACCAGTGTCAATTTTGACGAATCGGTCCTGATGGAATACCTGGAGCCCTGGGATTTCAAGTGGGACTCGTCCTTCGGCGTGATGTGGGGCAGCTGTGTCATAGACTCCATCCCCTACTTCGCCATAAGGCACTTCAACTACTTCTTCACATTCATGCATTTCAGGGACGAGTTCATCACCCATCTGGACTCACCGGGGATGATATTGGACCTCAGGATGAGCGATGACTTCTCCCTGGTTCCGGCGGAGCAGATCCCCAGCCTGTTCACCGATCAGAACATGGTCGCATTCCTGACCCAGTACCGTACGGGCCCCGATCATGACGACCTCTCACCGCTGGAGAACCATCAGGTATCATCGAGCCCGTACGCGTTCAATAAACCGGTGGTGGTCCTGGCGGGTCAGCAGAACTTCGGACCGGCGGAGGCTTTCCTGTCGGTCATGGAACGGATTCCTCTTGTGACGATCATAGGCGACACCACGGGGGGAGGCGCCAACACTCCCGGTTACATGAGCCAGCAGTACTGGCCTGTATGGGATTTCTGGGACTTGACCTGCCCCTTCGCAAGGTTCCTGACTGCGGACACCGTCTGCATCGAGGGAGTGGGTATAATCCCCGATATCTACGTACAGGCGACCCAGGGGGATTTTGCTGCCGGGGAGGATCCTGTTCTGGAGTACGCCATAGAGTGGATAGGCGAGGCTACCTCGCCCTAGGAATTCAGTCCGAGGTCAGCACTACGAAGCAATCCCCGGTGAACGATACCTCGATGTCCCTGGGGAAGCCGTCCAGATCCAGCTCAGCCATGACCCGGGGCTGCAGATAGCCTTCCGAGAACTCCAGGACGCTGACCACCGTCCCTCCGCTTCCAGTCCTGTTCATCACGAACAGCACGCCTTCGGATAAAGCGCCGGGGGTGAAGCACATGTCCACCGGATGACCTGGCAGGTAACACTTCCCGCTGGTCTGCGGGACCATGAAACCCTGCACGAGTTCCACATAGCCCCTGTCGGAGCTCCACTGGGGACAGGATATGGCGTAGACCGAATCGACCCCGAAACAGACAACACGGTTGGAGGGACTTCCGGAGCTGGTATTCACGAACCTGCGGGCGGTAGTGGACAGGTCCAGCCATATCCCGTAGATGTATCCCTCATCGGTTGAGGTCACGGATACGATATGCCGCCCGCCCTCAGGGTCAACGCTCAAGTCTGAGGGCTGATGGGCCATGGGGCTGCAGAAGCCGTTGACGTTGGCGTATGTCCATATCTCGCCGATGCTGCAGTCAGAAGCATCGGTGAAGTATATCTTGTCCTCGGTGGGAGACGGCGAAAGGGCCACCGGCTGCTGCCCAGGAGTAAAATTGTCTTCCACCGTGTTCGTACCAAGGTCTACCTCTATCACCTGCGAACCGGGCCCCAGTACGTAGAGGTCGCCGTGGATGTCCAGAATGGCATCATCATAGCCCGTGCCCGAGCTGCCGCCTATGGAGTAGGAAGTGTCCACCGACATTGTGTTCGTGTTTACCCTGTGAAGCACCCCGTCCGAGGAGATGACCACCAGCTCCCCTGGGCCGGGGCAGACGATGGTGCGGCCCTGGCACTGAAGGTCCATCACGGCCTCCACCTGAAGGTCTAAGGTGCTGATCATGGTAATCCGTGAATTGCCGATGCTCTCGAACTCCGTCACCTGGTGACAGCCGGCGGCGAGCAGACCCCAGATGACGAACCCCGCCGCCATCCTTACCATCAGATGTCCGAAGTCAGGACGATGACGTACTCACCGTCTCCCGGTGAGATGACGTCCCTGGGAAACCCGTCCAGCTGCACCGTGGTGATCAGTTCAGGTTCGGTGAATAACTGCGGGAACCCGAACACCGATACCACCGTGTTCCCATCGTCGGTCCTGCTCAGTACATGGAGGTATCCAAGGTGACCGGGAGTCTGGTTGAAGCTCATGTCCACGGGATGACCCTGGACTTCGTGGGAACTGACGATGAGAGTGTCCAGATAACCGCGGCAGGTGCATACGTACCCGTGGTCCCCCGTCCAGCAGGGACAGGAGACGGCGAAGGAGGAATCGATACCGAAGGGCAGTATCCTGGAGCAGGGCGAACCCGCGTCGATGGCGAGTCTCCTGGAGTTCTGGGAGATGTCGAGGTAGACTCCGTAGAGACTGCCCTCACCATCTCCGCACGCGGCAATGACGTACCTTCCCCCCGCCGGCTCCGCCATTATGTCTGCCGGGGTCGCACCCAGGTTCGAGGTGAACCCGGTGTGGTTGTCGTTGGTCCAGATCTCGCCGATGAAGCCTGTGCCGTCGGCGAAGTACAGTCTTGGCCAGTTGGGAGAGGCGCATATGGCAACAGGGTCGGGACCGGGGACGAAACCGTCCACCACCTCATCAGTGGCAAGGTCCACTTCTATCACCTGGGAACCGGGACCCAGCACGTAAAGATCTCCGCTCTGGTCGATCACCCCATCGGTGTAGCCGTCCCCCGAACTCCCTCCGATGGAATAGGAAGTGTCTTCCAACATGGACCCGAAGTCGATCCTGTGCAGCTTGCCTTCGGCGGTTACAAGTATCAGGCCGCCGGGTCCGTCGGAGAACATGATCCTGCCCATCTGGAATCCTTCCATCGTACCATCGACCTGGAAATCCGATGTGCGGACCAGCGTTATCCTGGTGAGGTCACGGCTCTGGTACTCGGTGACCTGGTGGCAGCCGGAGATGACCAGGAGAACGATGCATGCGGAGGCGATGTTTCTTTTCATCGTGCAGCTACTCACTCGTGAGCACGATGATGTAGTTACCGCTCCCCGGCGACACCACGTCCCTTGGTATGCCGCCCAGCTCTATCTCTGCCTCCAGCTGGAGATCATTATGGTACTCGTCCAGGGCGAACACCGATAAAGCTGAGTTTCCGGAGTCGGTCCTACCCAGGACGGAGAGGTATCCGTACAACCCGGAATTCCCGTTGAAACACATTGCCAACGGATGGCCTGCCAGGGATTTAGTCGACAGCTTATTGGGTTCCATGTAACCCTTTACAATCACCAGACTGCCGTGATCGCCGTCCCATCTCGGGCAGCAGATGGCATAGACGGAATCGGACGTCATCGGGATCACGGCGGAGTTGGGGGAACCGGTGTTCACGTTCAAGAACAGCCTGGCGGAAGTGGAGTAATCCAGCCATATGCTGTATATGGAGCCCCTCTCGTCGGCGCATACCGCGATTATGAACCTACCGCCGGTGGGTTCCACCATCAGGTCCGAAAGGGGATAGTAGTAGACGGTACTGGTGAAGCCCGTGCTGTTGTTGGTGGTAATTATCTCTCCTATGTAATCATCAACGGTATCCACGAAGTATAGCCTCCCCAGCGTGGGACTGGCAGCCAGAGCTCCAGGGTGAGCGCCAGGGGTGAAATTGTCCTCCACGATGTTCGTCCCCAGGTCGACCTCTATCACCTGTGACCCGGGACCGAGAACGTACAGGTTGCCGTTCGCGGCGATGACGGCGTCTTCATAGCCGGTTCCCGAGCTGCCTCCGATGGAGTAGGACGTGTCCACTGCAAGGGTCTCCGTGTCGATCCTGTAGAGAAGGCCCTCAGAGCTTATCACCAGTATCTCCTGCGACCCGTTGGGCAGGACTGTCCTGCCCCCCGGGATACCCTCCAGCACCTTCTCCACCTGAAAGTCATCGGTCCGGATGAAGACCAGGTCCGCGGTATCGCTGCCCTGGTACTCCGTGACCTGGTGGCATCCGCAGACGAGGATCAGGGAGGCACAGAGAGCAGTAAGAAGCAGTTTCATGATATGATCCCTCCCTGCCGTCAGAAGTAGAGGTCGAGACTGAGCATGAAATGCCTTGTCGGAGAATATGCGCCGGGATTGCTCATGATCCCTCCCGGGTCTCCGGTGCTCTGGTACCAGGCGGGATCGAATATCCTGTCAATGTTGGTCCTGTCGAACAGGTTGTACACCGTGATACTGGCCCTGAACTCAAGGGGACCGGTCCAGAACCTCCTGGAGACCTTCAGGTCTGTCTGCATGGTCCAGGGGTAGCGTTGCGTATTGACCTTCGGCACCTGAGAAGCTCCGGATGGAGGCGAGTAGGGGAAACCGCTGCCGTAGGTCCAATCCATTGCCACCTCCAGACCCTCCAGTGGATGGATCCCGTATACCCTGGGGCCCTCGCCCCGGGGAACTGAGTAGTTTGCGTGGGCTGAGGCCACATGGGTCTGGTCCCAGTCTAGGTAGTTGTCCTCCCCGGGAGGTATAGTGTCTCCCTCGACTGTGTACTCGTACTGGGCCGTGGCGGAGGAGTAGCGTCCCTTGGCCACTGAATAGGTGTAGTTGACGCTGCCGGAGAGGTAGTCCCCGGGGAGCCTGAGGAACGTTATCTCGACCCCGCGTACGGAACCGTGGCTGTCGTCGTTGCTGTACTGGAAGTAGTCACCCATGCTCTCGTCGTAATGGGTCGCGGTGCGGACCAGGCCGGTTATGTCCTTGTAGAAACCGGATACGGCAAGGGAGGACCGGCTTGTGAACCTGTGCCGGAGCCCCGCCTCGTAGCTGTTGGTCCTCTGGGCCTCCAGATCCGGATTGCCCACTATGGTGGCGGATTCGGAAACATTGTAGTCCGTGCCGAAGTACAGCTGGTTCATGTTGGGCATCTGGAAGTAATGGCCGTAGGTGCAGAAGAACACGTCCCTGTCCGAAATGGGGTTGGTCATCCCTATTCTGGGGCTCAGCTGGTACTTGGCCGAGGCATCCCTGATGGTCAGGTCCTCGGCGGTCATGACCTGTGCGTTGGGCTGGAAGTAGTCCAGTCTGAGGCCCGTGTTCAGGACGAGACCTCCGGAGAACCTGGAGGAAAGCTCGGCGTAGGCTGCTCCTGACCACGGGTAAGCTTCCCAGAGGCTGGCGTAGGTATTGAGCCAGTCCGCCACATAGGTGCTGTAATCGTAAAGGTCGAAGTAACTGGCCTCCACCCCTGCGGTCAGCTCCATGATCGGGTTTATCTTCCCCGTATAATCCAGTCTTCCCGTGGTGACGTAGTTGCTGGATTCCAGCCAGACATCGGAATGTATGCCTGAATGGTAGAAACCCAGGGAATCCTCCACCCTGGGCTGGAAGGCGGTGAAGTATATCCAGTCAGAAGGCGTGAAATTGTCGCCTATGTACCCTCCGTCCTCGGCTCTTATCCTCTGCCACTGGCAGAATCGGTTCCAGCTGACCTTGAAGTCGATGAAGGACCTCTCTCCCATCATCTGGGTGAGACCCACGGTGACACCGTAGTCCTCCTCGAACCTGATGGGCAGCGCGAAGTCCGGGTCCTGGGCCAGGTAGGGCTCTTCCTCGATATAGGCCGAATGGTCGTACAGAGACCACCGCCATTCGTCCCAGCCGTTCTGCCTGTAGTAGTAATGGCCGTTGGTCCATATGCGCGTGTTTCCCGAAGGTCGCCAGGTTATCTTTCCGCTGCTGGAGAGGAGGTTCTGCCAGTTGTTCTCCCAGTTGCCCCTGCTGTCCTCGAGGTCATACCCGCTTCGCATCCACTCGCAGGCGCCGAAGAATCTCACTTCACCCGGCAGGTTGATCCCTATTGCCGGGAGCAGGTAGGTTGTTATGGGCTCCGGTCCTCCGAAGGCCAGCTCGCAGTTTACGCAGTCGCTCCTGTAATTGTCGTTCTCCGAAGGTTCGGAGTAGTTCCTTGCCTCCTGCTCGTAGCCGAAAACGGTCATGTCCCCGTGACGGACGTGAAATTCCCCCTCGTACTCCGGTCCGCCCTCCTTCGTGATCATGTTCACCACACCGGACATGGCGTTGCCGTAACGGGCGGAGAGTCCTCCCGTGGTGATGGAGGCTTCCGAAAGTGAAGAGAGGGGAACGCTTGAAACGAAGGAGTTGGTGACAGGCGAGCGCATGGACACACCATCCAGGAGGAAGGCCACTTCTCCCGCCCTGCCGCCTCTAACGTGTATCTCCCCTCCTCGGGAAGTGATGCCGGGCTGACGCTGGACTATGTCCAGTATCCCCGCCACCGGCATCGTCTCTATCTCCTCCCGGTCAATGACGTGTATGGTGGAGGGGACATTCTCGAGGATCAGGTTACGCTGGTCCGTCACCTGTATGACGGTGGCACCCGAGGCCGCTTCCTCGAGCACGAAGTCGGTCCTGGTGGTCTGGCCCGACACCACCAGCACTCCCTCCTTGCTGACGGAGCCCATGCCGATCATCCTGGCGGTCACGGTGTAAGAACCCGGGGAAAGACGGGGGATGTAGTACTCCCCGTTGGAGTCGGTCATGGTGCCGAAGGGAGTTCCCTCGATCACCACCGTCGCTCCCACGAGAATGTGCCCGGCATCGGATTCCACTACGCCGGCAACCGTCCCGGTGGTGGCGGCGAAGGTCTGACCCGGGACCAGCATCAGGAACATGAGGAACCCGAGGGCGGTCCCCCAACGTACGGCAGGTCTCGCAGATCCGTTCAGCTTTTCCATGCCTTCACCTGTTCCCGAGGAAGGACAGGACATGTCCGTAATCCGGCTCACTGGAGATCTCAGGTACCAGTTGGCGGTAGACCACCATTCCATCAGGGTCGACCACGATCACGGCTCTGGCAAGGAGCCCCCTCAGGGGTCCATCCATGATGGAGACCCCGTAGTCCCTTCCGAACTCCGGGGACCTGAAACTGGACAGGTTCACGACGTTCTCTATTCCCTCGGTCTCGCAGAACCTTCCGTGGGCGAAAGGCAGGTCCGCCGAGATGCACAGCACCTTCACTCCGGGCAGACCGGCGGCTTCGGAGTTGAACCGCCTCACCGACATGGCGCAGACCGGTGTGTCCAGGCTCGGAAAAATGTTCATCAGTACAGTGAAGCCGCTGAAATCAGACAGTGTCATGTCCTCCAGCCTTTTGCTGACAAGTTCGAAAGCCGGAGCGCGGGAGCCGGTCTCTGGTATTTCACCCGCGGTTCTCACCGCATCGCCTTTGAGAGTTACTGTAGCCATGGCCTGCCTTTCATGGTGTCCTGTGCAGTACGGGAGTGACATTTGATCGAACTTATCGCCGCTGCAGTCTCCTGTCCAGAGGGGCCGGGCTGTCAGGACATGCCCAGGTCCTTCCTGACCCTCACCTCTCCGCTGGCGCTGTCCCGCGAGACCGTATAACCCCTTGTCTCGAAGAGGTGTATCATCCTGCTGTTGTCCACGGTGGTCTGGGCCACGATGCTGTGCAGTCCCCAGTCCCTGGCAATCTTCTCGCAGTACTCCGTCACTATTCCGCCGAGACCCCTGTTCTGCCACATGTCGTCCACCAGTATGGCGTACTCCACCGTCTCCAGGTCGGGATCGGCAACCAGTCTGCCTATGGCATGGATGGACCTTGTGCCACCCTCCTCCGTCTCGGCCACGATTGCGATCTCCCGGTCGTAGTCTATGTAGCAGTACCTTGCAGCGGCCTCGTGGTTGGCCCAGTTGTAGAAGAACCCGAACCTTGAGTAGATGGATTCCCTTGAGCAGCTGCCAAGCATCTCCATCCACATAGGCTCGTCCTCGGGCTTGATGGGTCTGAGCAGCATGGAAGTCCCGTCAGGCAGGGTCCGCCTGGATACGTACTCCGCAGGGTAGGGCCGGAGGGCCAGATGTCCGTAGGACCTGTCCATGACCACTCCGGGCGTGACCAGGACCCTGGCATCAAGGGCCGTGATACCTTCCGCAGTGCACAGCAGAGGATTGATGTCTATCTCTTGGATCTCGGGATTGTCACATACAAGGTAGGAGAACCTCATCATCACCTTCTTGAGCTGTTCCAGGTCCACGGGCGGCCTGCCCCTGAATCCGGTGAGAAGCGGGAACACCCTCAGCGACCTCAGCATCCTGTCAGCCAGGTGCTCGTTCAGAGGAGGGAAACCAAGGGCTGTGTCGCCCCATATCTCCGTGGCCACCCCTCCCCTTCCCACCATTATCACAGACCCGAATACAGGGTCCTTCCTGGCCCCCAGTATCATCTCCGCTCCGTCATCCGACCCCGCCATGCGCTGGACTGATATCCCCCTGATATCCGCCCCGGGAGCTTTCCCGGCTACGGAATCCATCATCCTGACCCAGGCTTCCTCCAGCGCTTCCGCGGACTCGATGCCGACAGCCACCCCGCCCACTTCGGTCTTGTGTGTGATATCCGGGGAATGCACCTTTAGGACTACCGGATAGCCGATCCGCGACGCGACGGAGACGGCTTCCCCCGGAGTGGCGGCCAACTCCGGCATCGTCACCGGTATCCCATAGAGGTCCAGCAGGACCTTCGACTCTGTTTCGGAAAGTATGGTGTCTACGGAGGGCACCTTCGACAGGAACTCCTTCCGCATCCTATCCTGGTCTCCGCTGAAATCGGCCAGTATGTCCTTCGGCGTCTCGTAGAGGTCCTCAAGGTTGTCAGCATAGTCCACCAGGGTCATGAAAGCCCTCACGGCCTGTTCGGGAGTACTGTATGTGGCGACCCCGGCTTCCACCAGCATGGCCATGGAGTCCCTGATGCTCTCGCCGCCCAGCCAGGCGGCAAGCACCGGTTTCCTGGTTGTCTCCGTCAGTTTCCCCACAGCTGAGGCCACCCTGTCCGGTCTGGTCATAGCCTGCGGAGTGAGGATGACCAGCAGGGCGTCGACGTCGCTGTCCGCCAGCACGACCTCTGCGGCCCTTTCATACCTCTTGGAGTTGGCGTCCCCGAGAACGTCAACGGGATTCCTTCCCGACCAGAAGGGCGGCAGGAAGGAGTTCAATGTAGAAATGCTCTCAGTCGAAAGCCCGGCAAGTTCCCCGCCCAGCTCAATCAACGTATCCACCGCCATGACCCCGGGCCCTCCGGCGTTGGTCACGATGCCCAGCCTTGGACCCTGTGGGAGCCTTTTCCTGCCTATCAGCTCCACGCAGTCGAATATCTCGCCGATGTTCAGCACCCTGGCCATGCCGGCCCTTCGGAAGGCAGCGTCGTATACGGCATCCTCGGACGCCATGGCCCCGGTATGTGACGCTGCCACCGCCGCGGATTGGGGGAAGCGCCCGGCCTTGTAGACAATTATCGGTTTCGTCCTGGCGAACGCCCTGGAGGCGGTCATGAACTTCCTGGCATCTGAGACCGACTCTATATAGAGAATGATGGCATCTGTCTTCTCGTCCTCGCCGAAAAAGTCTATCAGATCTGCAAAATCAACATCCAACGCGTTTCCGATGGACACGAAATAGGAGAACCCTATCTTCTTGTCCCGGGCCCAGTCCAGCACCGAAGTGCACAGGGCTCCCGACTGGGAGATGAAGGCGACGCTTCCCCCTGCGGGCAGTCCGCTGGCGAAGCTGGCGTTGAGGTTAATGCCGGGAACGATTATCCCCAGGCAGTTGGGGCCCAGCATGCGCATTCCCGGGTGGCGTGCCAGTATCCCCCGTATTCTTTCTGACAGCTCCTTACCCTCGGAGCCCGATTCCGCGAAACCGGCGGACATGACTATCACGCCCCGGACCCCGAGCTCCCCGCACTTCTCCACGGTCTCCGGCACCTTCTCGGCCGGTGTGCATATCATGACCAGGTCCGGCACTCTTGGAAGCGAATCAAGGTCAGGGTAGCACGGAACCCCCATTATCGCCTCACTGACCGGGTTGACGGGGTAGACAACGCCCTTGAATGCGCCGCCGATCAGGTTCGAAAGCACCTTGCCCCCCACACTGTTCGGATTGATGGTCACTCCCACCAGGGCGATCCGCACCGGATTCAGCAGTTTGTCGAGACCGTGAACGTTCATGACCGACCTCCGGAAAGAATACGTGTAGACGGGACCGGGAATGCTGGTATAAGATAATAAAAGTCCCGTGTGCCGTTCAGTAGAATTCGACAGTCTGTCTGGAATAGAAAGTAAAATTCTTGAAAGCTATATACACTAATAAACTGCTCTTATTTCGTGCAGTGATCCCAGCGAGTAATATGCCTAATACAATTATTGGATAATTCATATATAAACCATCTCGATTACTGGAATCCATTGACATTGTGCCTCCAGACGCATAATATGCAATTCAAGTCCCATGGAAGTTCGGAAAGGAGAAACGGGACTGAGTGTTCACAGGGGTTCCAGAATTAATAACAGAAGGAGAGAAATATGAAATACATGTTTGCGGCCCTTTTACTGACAGGCCTTCTCTTCGGAACGGTCTACGAGGGCACTACAGAGGACCTTGGAATCGACATCCCCCAGGGACCTTTCCCCGGAGGCGATCCGATGCTTGACAACCCGAACGGCATCATGACAGTCGCCGCTTTCGAACCGCTTGATGAATCAACACTGTCCGACCCGAACGACCCGACCTCGGCCTTCGAGTACCAGTCCCCGGTGGAACGGGCTCTCGAGTACGTAGCTGAAGGTCCGGTCTGGCCCGGTTACGACTGGTCCAACGATGTCGTCGTATACCCCGGACCGGTCGGAACAGGCCAGGACTTCGACTACGACGAGGACACAGGCGACATCTATGCCTGTTTCGATACGGACAATGCCACGCTCGACAGCCTCGTCGTCTACCGTTCCCAGGACGGCGGTCTGACATGGAGCTTCTTCGGTGTTGCAACCAATAACGACGGTGAGATATCCAACCCCAAGATCTGCGTGGTCAAGGATTCCGGCGGGAATCCATGGGTCGTGGCCATGGGTATCTGGATCGAGACCGGCGACGATCTGATCTGGACCAGGAGATGGACCACCGCCGGCGGTTCCGCCACCTTTGAGCAGGCGGCAGCCGCAGCTGAATTCGCCGACATGGATGCCGAGGTGGGCAGCGGGGCCGTGGCCTACATCACCTACGTACCCACCGGAACCTATAACGTTTACGCCACACGGAACTCGCTCAACGGCAGCGGCTGGACCAACAACGCGTCGCTCTACACTAATACGGAAGTCACAAACTATCCCGCGGTAGGAGCGGGAGCAGGCGGCAGGGTATCCGTGGCCTTCATCGATGACAGGCTGACCGCCACGCCTCAGGTCAGGATCAAGAGGAGCCTTGATCACGGTATCAACTGGCAAGGTTCGGAGCAGGTCAGCAACACGGCGGCCGAGAACCTCGAGCACTGCGACGTGGCCTTCAGCCACGGATCGACCCAGGTCGGCTGGATAATCACCACTTTCGCCTTCTCCTCTGGTGACAACCTCGGCTTCTATTACAGCGAGGACAGCGGAGTCACCTGGACCTACGGTTTCGTCTTCTCACCTTCCGGCGGCGATGAGAACCTCGGTTCCATAGGAACCAGGAAG
>CAZXEF010000023.1:0-22421 GCA_964639605.1 uncultured bacterium
TTCCCTGGACATTGACCTCGTTGGTGGTGATCGGATCGGTAATGGACCTGGGCACGCTGGGCAGCGCCCCCTGGTGGAAGACGACGCTGACGCCCTCCATTGCCTTTCTGACAATATGATAGCTCCTGATGTCACCTTCCACTATCCGGGCTTTTCCCCGAACATCAGCCAGATTGGACCAGTGGCCGGTGGAGAAGTTATCGAGGATCGTTACCTCATGGTCCCTTCTGAGAGCTTCCCTGGCTATGTTGCTGCCTATGAACCCGGCCCCTCCGGTTATCAGGTACATCTACTCCGAACTCCTTATCATTCTCAGAGCGGCGGCAGCCGCCCCGAGACCGTTGTCAATGTTCATTACGCATATCCCGGGGCTGCAGGAGTTAAGCATCGACAGAAGAGCCGTCACACCCCCGAAAGCCGTACCATATCCTGTTGAGGTCGGCACAGCAACCACCGGGCCCCTGTAAAGACCGCCGAGAACTGTCGGAAGGGCGGCGTCCATGCCTGCGAACACCAGGCATACGGATGCTTCCCTGATGGTGGGAAGGATCTCCGACAGCCTGTGAAGGCCCGCTACCCCGATGTCGTAGAGGCGTCGAACATCCACTTTCATCACATCCAGGACAACAGCCGCCTCTTCAGCTGCATGCAGATCCGATGTGCCGGCCGAGACCAGGGCAATGGAGCCCTCCCCCGGACCGGGTCCTCCCCGGTACTCACCGACGACGAACATCCTTGCACGATCGTGATACTCACCGCCCGGGAACCTTTCCAGTATCCGGCCGCTCAACTCCGGCCCCAGCCTTGATACAATGGCCAGTCCCGTCCTGGAAAGAAGGCTCCCCGTGACATCCAGGATCTCCCCCGTGCTCTTGCCAGGGGCCAGGACGATCTCCGGCAGAGCGGACCTGCTCCCCCTGCCTCCGTCCACCCTGGCGAACCCGAGGTGGTGTGTCAGATGGGCATTAAGGAGTACAAGGGCTTCTTCCGGACTGAGCCCCGTCTTGTGAAGAGTCTTCAGGAGCAGCTCTATGTTATCGGTTGTCATCGGGATATCCCCCTCTGCCTCTTCTTTCTCTGTAGTGTGGCGGGTCCCCCGGATCGGATAGTATCAGTTCCCTGCCGATGGCCAGGCACCTGTCCCTGAGGGCGTCCATCATCTCGGACGGAGTGTCTCCTACACTGGTCTTGCCTGTATAGAGGCTGTAGCTCTCCCGATATCTTCCCGGAGTAAGGTTGGGCATTACCACATTGGCGCCTGCCAGCAGGCCCCTCTCGAGACCGCTGCCGCTGAGTGTCTGAAGGGCCGTGGTCGCTGCTATGTTGACCCCGGTGAGCGCAAGACGTGTAAGGGCTATCATACGCAGCGTGAGAAGCGTGCGCGTCTCCGCCGGGAGTATCTCGTCCGCGCGGTCCAGAAGAGGGGTGTCGGGACTCTCTATGTACGGTCCCATCCCCACCATGTCCATATCCATCCGTTTCATGAACAGAATATCTGCAGCCAGGTCCGCGGCCGTCTGTCCCGGAAGCCCGATGAGGACCCCGGTACCTGTCTGCCATCCGGAATCCCTGAGGTACTCCAGCGCCCTGAGCCTGCTGCTGTGGGAGTGAAGGGGATCATCAGGGTGAAAGCGGCTGTAAAGCTCCGGGGAAGAAGTCTCTATTCGCAGCAGGTACCTGTGTCCCCCGGCCTTCCTGAGCCTGTCGTAGATCTCTTCCGGAAGCTCTCCAAGGGACAGGACCATCCTTGCCCCGGGCATGGAGGAAGAGCACTTTCGTAGGATCCCGGCCACCATCTCGATGTGTTCCTCTCCCAGGAGCTCCCCGGACTGCAGGAGGAAGGACCTCAGACCCTGCCGGTAACCTCTCCGCAATGATCCCATTATCTCCATCGGCCGCATGGAGTATCTGTCGATGGACGTGTTGTCCCTTCGAAGGCCGCAGTAGAAGCAGTTCTTGCGGCAAATGTTGGATATCTCCACCAGGCCCCTCAGGTAGACCCGGCCTCCCATCTCCTCGAGGAGCTTCAGATGGGCGGACCTGAAGAGCTCCTCGTCAGGTCCGCCGCCCGACAGGAGGTCCCTCAGCAGTTCCATGGATGGGTCTTCGGGGAGGACCAACTTTTCAGTTCCCGCTTGAGAAGCTCTCGGGAATGTAGCGCTCCCCGTCGGGCCGGAAGATGTGGATATCAGTGTAGCGCATTGCCCGAAGCTGCTGCAGAAGGTCCTCGACGATACCACTTAGATCGGCCCTGTCCCAGCCAATGAAGAACCGTGCCGATACTCTTGCCCTTGCATCCAGGACCAGGAGCGCAGGTGTGGTGCCCACATTGAATCGCCTTGATACCATTCCCTGATTGTCGATGATCACCGGGAACTCCACTCCCCAGTCCTTCACCGTGTCCCAGAGCTGATCCACGGAAGTCTCAAGGGTCTGGACCGAAGCGATCACTGCCAGCGGCTGCTCACGGAACTCTTCCTGCAACTCTTCCAGCCTCTGGCAGTACTCGAGGTCGGACAGGTTCTCCAGGCTGCAGAAGAATATCACAACGACGTGGCGGCTGAGCTGGTTGTAGAGGCTGAGAGGTTCCGAGGTGTTGAACCAGATATGCCCCGCAGGGAAGTCTCCGACATCAGAGAGCACATCGTCCTCCGCCGGTTCAGGGCCCAGGTCGAAGAGGAAACCGATGAGAAAGGCGACTGCCACCATCACCACAAGGAAGAAAATGGTGGACCTGATCCTCCTTCGGCTCAGCGAGGACCTGGGAAGATCCTGGGAATAGTCTTCCGGGTCCGTCATAGCTGCCTGCCCTCCTCCAGCGCCTGACACCTGGCCGCATCCATCACTTCTTGCACGGATACCCCGTGCTTCCCGGCGGCTTCGGCGCATTCATCGTACTCCGGCTCGGTCCTCAGTAGTTCCCCATCGAGGAAAGCCCTCTTTACGCTTACCGGTCCGAACCGAGTATTGACGATCTTGAAATCCCTGTCCAGGACCGCTCTTCCGAGAGAGCTTATCCTGACCCCGAGAGTCGTGGTGCCGGTGAATATGCATCTGATGACATCGTTAACAGAGGGTTCATGGCAGATGACGGTCATCTCAAGAGCCGGTCTGCCCTTCTTCCCGATGCACATCGCACCGTAGCAGTCCACCGCACCTCTGCGGAGGATCTCCGAGGCCACGTCAGGCCAGATCCTGGGATCCATGTCATCCAGGACGGTCTTTATCTCCACGCATTGTTCATTGCCCCAGGCTTCTCTGGACAGGGTCTCTCCCAGGGTTATCCTGAGCAGGTTGGGCCTTGGGAGTTCCCTTTCACCCGCGCCGTATCCTGTTTCAGACGGGACCATGGCCGGAGGGACCTCGGACCATGATCCTACCGCGGTGGCAAGTATGGCGGCGCCCGTCGGTGTCGTGATCTCGAAGGGTATCCCGGAAGGGACTGTGGGTAGTCCCTCGAGTATCCGCAGGGTGGCGGGGGCGGGAACCGGGAGGATCCCATGGGCGCATTCGACGGTTCCCGTTCCTGTGGCCACAGGGGAGGAGAAGACCCGCTCGACACCCATCAGGTACAGGCCGCAGAAGGAACCTGTGATGTCTATTATGGCATCCATGGCGCCGGTCTCGTGGAAGTGGACCTGGTCGACTGGAATGGCGTGGGCGAAAGATTCCGCCTCCGCCAGCTTCTCAAAGGCCAGAGCGCTGTTCTTCCGTACCGTATCGGGCAGATCGGATCGCGAGATGATACCCAGTATTTCGGGCAGTTGTCTGTGGTTCGTCTCTACGGGCACCGCAACATTGACCAGGGTACCCTGGAGCCCGTTTCGCAGCACACGGTCGACGGAAATCTCCCAGCCCGGGAGGTCCAGACCCCGAAGCATCCCCTCCAGTCTGCCGGGAGAAAGGCCGGCGTCCATGAGGGCGCCAAGGACCATATTGCCGGAGATCCCGCAGAACGGATCAAAAACCGCTATTCTCATCCAATCCTCTCGACCGGGCTTACTCGAAGGGTTGCGGACCCGGGAACATACTCGACGGGTGGATATTACTTGATAATATAAGCCCTTCGATCTTCCCTCTACTATAGGAGGACCCACAATGCTCCCCACGGGACTCCGGCAGATATTCGACAGACTGGGAAGATGCGCCGTTCTCTTCTCCGGAGGTTTTGACAGCGAAGTTCTCCTCCGGGCAGCGGTGGCAGCCCTGGGAACGGACGCGGTCATTTCCCTCACCGCCGCGTCGCCCCTTCTGGCAGGTTTCTTCATTGAAAGCATAAGGGCGGTCACTGATGAACTTGGTCTCGAGCCTGTATTCGCAGGGACATCGCCCCTTGAAGATCCATGCATCACGGCCAACGACGGGCGCCGGTGCTACTTCTGCAAGAAGCTCATCTACCGCGTTCTGAAAGCGGAAGCACTGTCCAGGGGCTGCGGATATGTCATGGACGGTACAAGCATAGACGACCTGGGCGAGGACAGGCCCGGACTGGCAGCCGCCCTGGAGGAGGGTATCATCCATCCTTTCGTCCAGGCGGGGATGGGAAGGAGAAGCATTACTGAACTTGGAAGGGTTCTGGGCACCAGTGAGGAAGGGCATCCATCGGACTCGTGTCTCGCCACCAGGATACCCCTCGGAACCGTTCTTACACCATTGCTGCTGGGTCTGGTGGAAGAGATGGAAGCGCCCCTTCGTCCTCTGGTGAAGGGCAGGTTCAGGGTTCGGGCATACCCTGGTGTTCTTGCAGTTGAATACTGTGAGGCGGACCGTGAAGCCGTTGATGAAAATATCTGGAAACTGCGGAGCATCGCCGACGGAGCGGGACTATCCATCGAACTCCGGAAGCTGGGAGACTAATCCTCCTTCATGTGCCGGTAGTAGCTGTCCATCGTGTAGACTGCTGCCAGTGGATTGTGCCCCGTGGGGCGGTCCTTGGCCGCAAGCACGGTGCAGTAGGCCCTGGAGTGCCTGAGGAAGATGGAATCATGCCCGACGCAGAGACCCATGACTATGTTGAACTCTGTCTCGGCGCGGTTGCAGGCGGCGGCCTGCAGGAGCGGGTTGCACATAGCCTCGGGGCTTCCAGGCTGTATCTTCTCACTGTCCAGTATCCCCAGCTCTTCCTTCGGGACCCTTCCCGCCTTGCATACCACCGAGACAACCTTGAAACCCCTCCCTGCAAGGAACGAGCATACCTTTTCCGCCTCCCGCATGAGACCGACGCAGAATACTAGTCCGAGCCTCTCGTACTTCATCCTCTCTGCGAATTCGGCGATCTCCAGAATCCTGGGCTTGCAGGGTCTGGGAGCGCTGTTTCCCGGGCGCCTGTCCTCGTACCCCTCCGCTTCCTGGATGGAGGCCTGCCTTGCGAACTCAGCCAGATCCGGGTCCCCGTACATCTCCATTACTTCGCTGACCAGCTTCCTGTCACGGGTCGGGCAGGAGGATGGGCCACCTCCGCAGGAGGTGCGGCAAAGCCTGCCATCCGGAGGGAATGAACACAGTGCGCATTCGGGGAACTCTTCGATCATCTTCCGCTCCGGATCCTTTGTCTGAGTATCTCCACGAAATGAAGAGGGTTCTCCGGCGACACCACGATCGTGCGGGATGCGGTCTCTATGACCACGCAGTTCCCGTAGTCGGTCACGAAGGCCCTGAAGGACCCCAGCCTGCTGCTCCTGAACCTCCCTGAGAAACTGTAGAACCCTCCGTTGCCCCAGGTCCTGATGGCGCCTGTCATTGCCCTGGGATCATGCTCCACCCTTTTCAGGATCCCCAGATCCACATGCGTGCTCCAAAGGAGTCTTCTGACGAGGATGCCATCCTCCGTTACCGTAAAGCCTCTTATCATGAATAGGAGACATCCTGAAATGATGGCAAAGGGGATGAACATGTAGAGAAATACCTGCAGCGGAGTGGTAGCCCTCCCCGAAAGTACCATCCACCCGAACAGGCCGAGAAGCAGGACCGTGACCAGGAAGCTGATCACCTTAAGAAGTGTGCCCCACGGGGCGCTGAAACTGAATTCCCGGGAAACCTCAGCACCTCCTTCCCTTTTCCCTCCGAATCTATTCATAAGGGGTTCCCTTTTCAAGAACCCGCCATTCTCTCTTCGGCCGGCCTCTGGGCGCTGTCTTTCCTCTCACTGCTGTACTGAGCCTTCGGCGCCTGAGGCGCGCCGACATATGTGAGACAGGCTCAAACAGGTACTATCGCAGCGGAGGAAATGCTCTCTTCGATGAGCTTCGACGCGGTCACGAGCGCCAGCGGTCCGGTGGCTCTGAATATCCTGCGGGTTCCAGCCCCATACGGATGTCATACTTACAAGTGGTTTTTCCGATTGACTCTGAAATTGACAAATAATGATCAACGGCTATATAGGAGTTCAGATCAGTCTAAACGCGAACACAATGGAGGTATGCCATGAAATCGCTTCTGATAACTGCAGCCGCTCTGGCGATGGCCGGTTGCGGCGGTGACGGTGATGCACACCGGGAAGGCGGTGCTCGGCAGGATGAAGAGCTTCCCAGCGTAGGCATCAGAGTGGTTGATTCCATCGGTGTGGAGATCGGTGACTCCAACTATGTCATGGGGGCCATCGAGGATATCTGCTACTGCCCGGACGGTAACATAGCCGTTCTCGACTGCGCGAGGTCCTGCGTTCGGATATACACACCTCAGGGTGATTTCGTGAGGCAGATAGGGAGGAAAGGGAGCGGGCCCGGTGAACTGCAGGACATCGCTTTTCTTGCCATCTCGGATGACGGGCACCTTTACCTCTCCGGAGAGGGCAGCGAAATACTCGGCATTCACCAGTTCGACTATTTCACGGGTGAATGGCTGGGTTCTCTCTCCACAGGTTCTCCTCCGACGTGCCTGGAGGGAGTTGACGGGAGCGGCTACGTGAGGAAGGACCTGAGGGTGGACCCGTCCTCGAATGAACTGAGGGTGATCCTGACCATTGCAAGGTACGAACCCGGAGCGGATGAACCTTCCACGGTCTACTTCGAGGACAACTTCCCCTTCGATCCCACGAACCTGGCCCGGGTGGTGGACCTTATCTGGGAGGGATACGACATAGCCACTGATGATGGCGGAGGAGTGTACGTGGCTCCCCGTTCCACGGAAGATGCCGTTGTAACCGCCTACCAGGCAGACGGAAGCGTCTCCTTCGAAATTGCCCTTGACCTTGAGCCGGTTCCCAGGACAGAGGAGGAAATGGAGATGGAAAGGCTGATACTCCGGTCCAGGGCCGCAATAATGGACCTGGACCAGACACAGCTCGAGCCCGACCCGATGAAACCTCTTGTCAGGGGCCTCGAGATAGATGGAGAGGGTAACATCTGGGTACTCAGAGGAGGGCCGTCCACACCCACATTCGATGTCTTTGACAGCAGCGGGAGCCCGGTCTGCACCGCGGTGGTGGAGAGGGACCCCGAGGATGGAAGCACGTGGAGATTCTACATGGACGAAAACGGGATGCTGGCCTACGCAGGGGATCCGGCATGCGGTTTTCAGAAAGTGTATATCCTGGAGAGCGACGCCTTCTAGCCCTGTCCGCGGGTACTGGATACCCTTTTCATCTTCCCAGGATCACGACCTTGGAAGATATGCACGCCTCTGCTGAACGGGCCACGGCGAAATAGACACCGGGACCCGTCCCCTCCGGTACCCATACGAAGTCTTCCGGGCCCTGCTGGTCGCAAAGTGTTTCC
Source organism: uncultured bacterium (assembly GCA_964639605.1). Taxonomy (GTDB): domain Bacteria; phylum Fermentibacterota; class Fermentibacteria; order Fermentibacterales; family JCC-6; genus Aegiribacteria. The sequence continues at coordinate 7,716 of CAZXEF010000023.1, forward strand.
ACCAGCCTGCCGGAGGAGTCGTAGATGGATATGCTGGTCATCCCCGGCATTCCCAGAGGCGATATGGTCACCGATGAGACCGCCGGGTTCGGACGGACCAGCAGCGAGGGACCTGTCTGCGGATCGGGACTTTCGCCTATGCCGGTGGAGGAGACCATGAACCTGACCGCGTCAGCCACCATGACCCGTCCGGGCTGGCAGCCCCCGGTGGACATGATTACACACCCGAATAGTCCCTCATGGAAAGGGAACACGCCCAGAGAGTACCATTCCTCGCCGCCCTGGGTCTGGTCAACGGTGAATACTTCCTCTCCCTGGTCATCGCGGACCGTGACCCTGGCGGATGTCACCCTGTTCGATCCCGCCACCCACCAGAGGGATACCTCGTACCATCCCGAGAGAGGTATGTAAGGCTTCCATTGAGCCGAATCGGTCTCCGCCGTGACGGTCAGCCACGAATAGTCCGGACCGAAGGGATTCCCGGAGGAGTCGCTGTTCCAGGGTCCGGGACCCCATGTGGAGAATTCGGGGTAGGAGTTGTCAACGACCCTGCTCTGCCAGCCGGGGATGAAGGGTGATGACTGGTCCTGGCACAGACCGGCACAATAGGCCCAACCCTCCCTTCCGACATGGTCCATCCAGCGGGTGTTGAACCTCCAGGACTCGTCCCAGGCCGTGATGTAATCCAGGAAGGAGGCTTCGCCAAGGATGGCGGGCATGACCGTATACCTCAGAACGTAGTAACCCGCGGTCTTTGCACCCCTGTCGTAGTAGTCGAACGCATCCACAAGAAGGGGGTGTGTCACATCCCGCAGGGCGAAGTCCTCCGGGGAACCCTGGGAGTCGCAGTAGGTCTCCGTGCCCTGCACCGATCCGTTGAAGGCGTTGTGATGGACGGAAACGAACCTGTCGTACCCGCCGGCATTGGCGTAGGCTACCCTGTCAGCCAGTGATACCTCCTGGTCCCCCAGTCTTGTCATTGCCACTTCGCTGCAGTCATCAAGCTGTTCGAGGTAGGACCTGGCCATATAAGCCACATCGAGGTTGGTCTCCTTCTCCGTGTAATAGATACCTGCAGAGCCGGTGTCCGAACCCCCGTGGCCGGGGTCGAGGCATACGGTCCAGGCAGCCGGACTCCCGACCAGCATGAGCAGGAGCGCAAAGGGTCGAGTCACGGCTGAGACAGGGTAAGGAGTGAACCGGTGTCTGCGTCGATGGCCATCAGGACATCCTTGAGGACCAGGGGCATTATCTCGTGCACCAGGGGTGATGACGTTATCCGGAACGGCAGCCAGCCGGGTCGGTGTGCCCATATCTCGGAAGAGGTAATGTTGTGACCGTCATCTTCCGTGACCGAATAGAGCAGGATTCCTCCCCCGGACCACCAGAAGGGGTAGGAGCCCCTTGCCAGTTGAATGCTGTCCCCGTTCCTCGGGGAGGTCATATAGATGTATCCCTCGAGTGTGGATGATATGATGAAGGTCTCGCCGCCGAAGAGGACCACTGTCGGAGCGTAGAATCTGCAGCAGGAGGAGAGTATCCTGTTCTCGCCGCTTTCTGTCTCGAGCAGGCAGAGCCTGTCATCTCCATCGCAGTAGACCACTATGTTCCCCGACGGGTCCACGGAGATGGTATGAGCGTCCAGCTGATGACCGGTGGGAACGTCATCGACCATGAGCATACCGTCAGCCGTGTACCAGACCGAGCCTCCCCCGTCGAACACGGGAGCTCCGCATTCAAGATAGGGCCCGTACTCCGTGGGTTCCCCCACGGTGGAGAAGAGAAGGATGAACCTATACCCCTGCCGTTCCATGCAGATGGCGGCGCTGTTTCCGAAAGTGGAGGGTGGAGAGCATGGACGGGCCTCCTCCCAGATGATGGGGATAGGCTCCGGTGATTCCCCGGGTCCGATGAAAAGCAGTTCGCTGGAGCCCCATGGCACTGCCAGCACGCCGTCACTGAAGGGCACGGCCAGTGAAAGGCCCGCCGCCTCCAGCCGGGCGCCGGTTCCATCGGCGATCCCTGAGACTGTCACCACGGTCAGAGCCAGGAGCGCGAAGGTTCCCGTCACTGAAGCCCCTCCTTTCACTATCGGTTCAGTATCACGACTTTCCTGATCATTTCCCCCGATGGCAGACCGCTGACCAGAACGGTATACACTCCCGACGGAAGAGGGTCGGACAGGAACCGGACAAGTTGCGGTCCGGCGCATAGCTCGCCGGTGCCCGTACTCTGCACCAGTCTTCCGTCAACGGCGTACACCAGGACCGAGAGACCCTGAGGAAGAGACGAGGAGAGGTCCAGGAGAATCGTCATGGAACCCGCCGGACTGGGTATGGAGCATTCCATTGCATCAGGTTCCGCCTGAAGCACCTGAACCCAGGATTCGTTGTTCGTCTCGTCAATCTCATGATATAAGTTCCCGGGATCGGCCACAACCCGAAGGCCATCGGAATTTCCTGCCCTTTCTTCCAGCAGGATCCTTGCCGGATGGGTGCCATCGGTCAGTTCGACATGACAGGACCCCGCCCTTCGACCATCGATGAGCAGAGCAGCGATCTCCACTGTTCCGGGCCCGTGATCGGAGGCGCCTGTCTCATCTTCGACGGCTCCCGTTATGCAAACCTCCGCGAGGACGAAGTTGCGCTGGAGTTCAGAGCTCTCACGGATCACCCCGCCGCAGACGGGGCCCACCCTTATATCCAGTCCCCCGCGGGCGGGAGGAGTGTTGTAGAAACCGCTTCTGAGGGGATTGTCCTGGTACATGTGCCAGCCTTCACAGCTGTACAGGAGATCCTCCATACCGTAGAGGGTGGCAAGACCGGAGTAATCCACGTGAAGGACTTCGGCAAGACCGTCCCCGTCCAGGTCGCAGAATGCGGGGGTAGCCCATCCTCCGTCCCTGGACCAGGCAGGAAAACCGCTTATCATGCTGGAGCATGTCGAAGGCAGGTGACCGCACAGGAGGGTGGAGAAGCATGAAAAAACGGCCATTCCGCAAGAACCAGATATGGAGACCGGCCCGACCACAGGCTGGGACCTGATGTAATGTCCACCCTCTTCTATGATGGGATTGAAGGGTATTGTGTCGCTGATGAAGGTTCCCTGCCCGCTGGCGAGATCCCAGCCCAGCAGGAACCCCTCCTTCTCCTGGAACCCGCCGTTCAGGAGATAGACCAGGTCCAGGTCCGAGTCACCGTCGATATCCCCCAGGGAAGGTCCCGGCATGTTGCCGTAGAAATCATGTCCGGCCACCCATCCGGTTGCCCATTCCATTGACATTTCCGCCGGCGGGCCTTCGATCGTGTAAACGAAGAGCCGCTTGACCGTGCTGCTGGGGTCTATTGTCGAGGCCACTCCCGCAACATAGAAGCAGCCGTCCTGCTCCGCAGCCGCCAGTGTCCCGAAGACCCTGGCAACTTCGCCCCCGGTGTCCAGCTCCGTCAGGTTCCTTGTGGTGATGGAAGCGGACCCCTCCGGCTGGAAATCAGCCACGATGATGGCTGTGCCGGCTCCCTCGGTCCCTATGGAGGTCACCAGAAGCTCTTCCAGGCCGTCGTGGTCGAAGTCCACCGCAGTTGGCGAATTGTAGAAGTAACCCAGAAGGTCAAGCGGGAACTCGGGTCCGTAATCCTCCCATTGGCCGGAAGAGCTCATCTTCCAGACGTATAGCTGCGGAAGCGCGCCGAAGTGACCCTTTGTCCTCAGGGCGATCTCGAGGGACCTTCCCCGGTCTGCCTGGAAGAGCACCGGCGTACCCGCAACCATGGCGGACGCCGCCTGCTGATTGACCTGGCTCTCGGCGATCTCGGTCGCGCTCCAGGAGCCGCCGGATCGCCTGTAGAGAAGTATCCCGACCCGCTCCTGCCCCTCCACCTCAAGGTACTTCTGGCACGATACGACGATCTCGCTGCCTGGTTCGCCGTCAACGTCACCCACGGCGCATCCCAGGAACCTGTCGTAATCGTATCCAGGGGGGGGAGGAAGCATCTGATAGGAACCGTCCCTCTCCATTATGTATACCCAGCCGAAGGAAGTTGAGAGGACAAGTTCATCGAGACCGTCGAGGTCAACGTCGGCAACCGCCGCTCCCCCTCCCGCCGAACCCGCCAGCTGGACTGGCCATCCGTCAAGGGCCGGCCTCGGGGTGTTCGCGCTGATGATGGAAGGCTGCGACTCCCTTCCGATGGCGTCCAGGGTGGTGACCTCCACTCTGTACTCGGATCCGGGCAGCAGTCCTTCGATGGTGGCCTGACAGACCGGGACGGGCAGGGGGAAGACCCTTCTGCGCCGAAGCCCGTCGTCTATGTACAGGTAATAGCCGGCGGCTTCCCCCGGCCCCTGGTGCTCCCAGACCAGGCTGATGCTGTTCTGCCCCGTCTCGTACACGCCTGCCGAGGCTGGAGGTTCCGGTCCCTGGTCCTGAAGCTGACTCACCAGGCTCACATCCACGCTCCGTGCAACGGAAGTCCCACCCTGGCTCAGCACGACGAGGTCAAAGGAGCATCTGGGGAATCCATCCATCATCCAGGAGGAATTCCCGTCCCGGGGCAGGACGGCAAGAGCAAGATCTTCCTCCAGGGCAAGGGCCCTGCCCGGGCCGATCCCGGGAATGAATACTGTATCGGTCTTGAAGGGCTCTTCGGGGTATACGTTGTCCACTGTCAGGAAAAGGTCACGGCCCTCCCCCAGCCCCGAGTTGACCAGCACCATGTTCTCCATGGTCACCAGGGCGGCATCCTGAGAGACATTGTCGGCAGAGGGATCCACAACCGTCAGCTGGTACTCCTCGGAGCTAACGGCAAGGAAAAGGGGCGAATCCCAGTGGCAGGTGCCGGAGCTTCCCTCACAGCTGAAGGTCACCCTGAACTCAGCCACGGAGTAGCTTGGGACGTCCTGCCGGATCCGTACTACGACAGGGTCCAGAGCGGCCATGGAACAGTCCGGCCGCAGGTCCGGGAAGCAGGAGGTGCTGTCAGGTACTGATTGTATGTACTGACCGCCTGAAACAAGCTGCAGTTCAGCGCTTACGCCGCCGGCTGTCTCCCCGCCGCTGTTCCTGACCGTCAGAAGGAGTCTCACCGTTTCCCCCGGGTTGGCCTGTCCGTCTCCGCCGTCGTTCACGGCGAAGCTGTCCAGCGAAAGGACGGGCACCGTGGCGGGAAGCACGTCCAGTGTCTTCTGAGCGGGCAGATAGCTTACAACGGTGGAACTGTCAGGGCCTGTCTCGGCGCGGTGCTTGAGGGCTGTGATGAAAATGTCCTGATCACCGCTTCCGTCCGTGACGGTGATGTCCCTGAAGACCGCCTCGCCGCAGGTATCAGTGGTCTCGATGCAGAAGACCTCGCCATCCTTCCACAGGCATACGGTGGCTCCGGCCACCGGCTGGACGCCGTCGGTGACCGAGACGCGTATGTCCGTAGCGACCCCTTCCACCAGGACCATGGATGGCACCGTTAGCTGCAGCCGGGTGGGATCGTCCCTCCACACCTGCATGAGGGGGGATCCAAGCAGATTGAGAAGGATGTACGAGATACCGTCAGTGTTCTTCGATATCCTGTGAGCCTCGCCGAGATAGCTGAGCGGCCAGTCCTGTGGATGAATCCCATGATGCCGCCGGCAGTAGCCAGTATTGAACAGGGCGTCGCAGAAAACGAAATAGGTCTGACTCTGATTGAAGAGACCGTACCTTGCGTTGGCTATGGCCGCCACAAGACCCGTTCCTGTATGGGTCGTCAGCCCGGCCTCCACGAAGCAGTCGGCACCGTCGAAATGGCCGGACCCGCAGCCGAGGGTCCAGAGTATTGAAGGCCTCCCGTCATTCTCCATGGTGGCGAAATCGGAGTCCCACATGTACTGCCCCAGGGTATTCTTGCCGGCGGTGGCCAGCTTGTGGGTCTCCGAATGGTCCGCATGCAGTATGAGGTTGTATCCCCGGTCGAACTCCAGCAGTGCGTTGATCCTGCACAGGTCACCGGCGGGGAGTGAGTGAGGGAAGTACAGTTCCGTAGGTTCGTCAAGGAACGTCGGAACGGCTGAGGAACTGTCCAGAAGTGCTCTCAGCTCCATCATGTCATCTGCGGCACTTCCGCACACATCGTTTGACCCCATAAGGAGGAGGCTCCTGCCGTAGCCTTCCGGGAAATCTTCCGGCTGCTCGTAGAGAAGGAGCTTCCTGAACATTGTCTCCACGTCGCCGGGATCGTCCACAGGCCACCTTCCCACGCAGAGGTCCAGGTATCCGGTCTGATAACCCGTGCTCCAGATGCCTCCCTGCGCCGTCCAGTCTCCGTCGATGTCCGCGAAGTAATCATCCGAAGGCATCTGGTAGGTGGGGTACGGGTACGTGTAGTAGACCCAGCCGTTGCACTGCCTGACGGGTACTACACCGTCGTCCCCTCCCAGCAGGACCGCCTGGACTCCCCATTCCACATGTGCGTCGCGAAGGAAGTTCCTGATCATCTCGGGCAGGTCACATCCGCTGTAATGCTGCTCTATCCACTCCACTGTCCTTACGGTGGTCACGATTCCCTGCCTGGTCCTGTGGTCAGCCACCTGCCGGAAAGCCTCTTCCAGTTCGGCTCCCGTGATTATCACAAGGTCCACACCGTCACCCATCATCGAAGGGGAGTCGGTTATAACAAGAGGCGAGTTCCTCTGGGAGAGTGAGGCCGTCGCCGGCCGGGAATAGAGCTGGATATCTCCCGGGTTGCAGACCAGGGCCATTATTCCCCTGTCCCTCACCTCGCTGCTCCAGGCGGTCTCCCTTTCAGGACACAGACGCTGTTCATCGGAGGGAGCGGTATGGATCGCGACCTCCATGGAAGTGAGTACCTGTACTGTGCCGTCTGCGGGGATACAGCGAAGCGGAGTGCCTGTCAGTGTAACCACGGAGTAACCCAGGGCCGAACCCTGACGCGATACCACCAGTGGGCTGGCGGGGAAGGAGGTCTGCATGGAGTAGACAGCACTGTCCGGAGGAATGAACAGGGTGTCATCGGTCAGGCCCCTCTGTCGCGGGAACAGTAAGTACAGGCCGGGCAACGTCACCCATTCCTCTCCCGTGATCTCGAGGTGGTCGACCCTGCTGTCCGGCGGCAGAAGGACAGTGACGGAGGAAGAGGGAAGCTGCGGCTCTCCCGGCGCCCGGACCCCGTCCCCCCACCCGGTGAATCCCGCAGCTCGAAGAAGATGATAGTCAATGCCGTTCACGTTGAGGGTGTCCACGGTTATATCGGACATCTCCGCGCAGGGCATGAGATCCACACCAAGGTGAACAAGGGACAGAATGACGGATAACAGAAGCGTGCTCATCAGGTACATTTCACCTCGTATCTCGTGCCGTCCATGGACCGGAATCGTTGCCATCCAGAGAATAACAATACAGGGCTTCTGCCTGCACTGTCAAAACCGGTCCCGCACACGGGGCCCGTGTCAATGCGACCGGTTCCGCGCGGAGGTGACACCGGCCCTTCAGAGGAATATTCTATGGTCGACTGAGTATTACTGCAAACTGAACGAACGGGGGAACGATGAGATATGCTGCTTGCCTGTCATCGATGATGCTGATACTTATGGTGGTGGTTTCAGGCTGCACGGCCGAGGAAACACAATCCTCACCACAGGTCCTACCATTCCCTGAGGACCTATCCTGCAACGCCCTTTCCCAGGGGAACAACCGGTTCGCCCTGGAACTGTACGGGACGGTCTGCGCCGATGGCGGATCGGGTAATATCTTCTTTTCTCCCCTGAGCATCTCATCTGCTCTGGCCATGACCTATGCAGGCGCCAGGGGACAGACGGCCCTGGAGATGAACGATGTCCTGCATTACGGCCTCTCTCCGGAGAACGTGGGCAGGGCATTCCAACCCTTCATCGAAGCTCTGGGCACGGTAGAAGCCACCGGGGGGGAAAGCCGTGAGCCCTTCACTCTTTCCATAGCCAACGGCCTGTGGGTCCAGGATGGATTTCAGCTTCTTGAAGACTACCGCCAAGAGGTAACCCGATACTTCGACGCAGCCCTTGAGAACCTTGATTTCCAGGGTGACCCCGAAGGCGCCCGCCAGACCATAAACGACTGGGTGGCGGAGAAGACCATGGACAGGATACTTGACCTGATCCCTCCGGGCATACTGGGGCCCGAAACCAGGGTGGTCCTTACCAACGCCGTCTATTTCAAGGCTTCATGGGACAAGCCCTTCGAGGAGTCACTGACATACGACGGACGCTTCGTCCTTGCCGGTGGGTCTGGTGTGGAAGTGCCGATGATGCATCAGACCGAATTTTTCGACTACGTATCCACGGAGGGGTGCAGCGCCGTCGAGCTCCTGTACGCCGGAGGAGGCGCCTCCATGCTCATTCTGCTCCCGGACGGCGATATCGGTGAGTTCCAGCAGGACCTGGACGCTGATATGCTTGAGACCATCAGGAGCCGGATGTCCCGTATTAACCTGTTCATCACTATGCCGAAGTTCGAGTTCGCAGGTACCATGCAGCTGGGCAGCGTACTGGGGTCGATGGGGATGGAGACAGCTTTCGGAGGCGGAGCTGATTTCAGCGGTTTCACGGGATCCCCAGACCTCTTCATCTCCGAGGTGATGCACAAGGCTTTCGTCAAGGTCGACGAGACGGGGACCGAGGCCGCCGCCGCCACTGCTGTGATCATGAACCTGACAGCCATGCCCGAGCCCCCGGTTGAGATGAACATCAACAGGCCGTTCCTGTTCTTCATATTCGACACGGAGACGGACGCCATTATCTTCATGGGCAGGGTCATGGATCCCGGAGCCTGAACAGAGCCCGCTCGACCAGATCGATCAGGGGCTCTGCCTGACCGGGATATTCAGACATCCTCCAGCTGGAGGACTACAGGGACATGGTCCGACGGCCGCTGCCATTTCCTGGGCTCCACCTGTATGGTGCACGAAATGGCCATCTCTTCCGCGAGCTTGTTGAGCAGGATAAGGTCCAGCCTCATACCCATGTTCCGCCTGAAGGCCGCGGCTCTGTAGTCCCACCAGCTGTATGCCTTCCCCCGGGGATTGAAGGTGCGGAAAATATCCGTCATGCCGTTATCGAGGAACTCCCTCAATCTCTTCCTCTCGTCCGGGTGGAAGCACACGCTGCCATCGAGGAGGACCGGATCATGGACATCATCATCCTCCAGAGCCACGTTGAAATCGCCCATCACCGCCAGGGGGCCCTCACTGGAAAGACCCACGGCATAATCACGCAGACGGTCGAGGAAATCCAGCTTGTCACGGAAACGGTCAAGAGCAACATCACCGCCGTTCGGAACGTAGGCGTTGACGATGGTGATCCCCGGGAACCTGGCCGTGATGACCCTTTTCTGTTCACTGAGGAAACCTCCCGGGAGGTCGCGGTCGACCTGTTCGGGATCGTTCCTGGACAGTATGGCCACACCATTCCAGGTCTTCTGGCCGTTGAGATGTACGTGATAACCCATTCCTGTGAAACCCTCTGAAGGGAAGACGCCGTCCTCCACCTTGGTCTCCTGCATGCATAGAATATCGGGGGATTCGTTCTCCAGCCATCTCAGGACCAGCTCCTCCCGCGCCCTTACTGAATTCACGTTCCATGTCGCTATCTTCATTGCAACCTCCAGGGCCGGATAGGCCCGTCTTACATACTGACTCCGAACCGTACCGGTACACAGTTGATATTGCCGGTCACCGCGTCGATCAGAACACCGTAACTCTAACATGGATATGAACCTGCAGGAAGCCTCGAGAGTGTAAGCGTATCCGGGAAGGAAAACCCTGAAATGAAATATAACTTTAAAACATACTGGATATTTCACAATTGTCAAGATTTATTTGACAAAATATAAAGTCGTATGTATATCTGATTGCAGAGAAGACATTTCATCGAAAGGAGACCTTCATGAAAACAAGCATGATCACACTCAGTGCCTGTCTCATATTCGCCGGAGGTGCGTTCTCGGAGGAGTACACCAGGACGGAGACAATGACCTTTCCCCTCTCTCAGGGTGACAATGTCGAGATCTACAATATCAATGGAGACATCACCCTGGAGGAGTGGGACTCTTCCGGCCTCGAACTGACCTATGTCATTACCTGTGATGACCTGGCATCTCTTGACCACATTACCGTTGAGTTCGATACAGGGCAGGGGCTGGAATGCAGTGTCGAGTACGATGAGGACTGGGATGATTTCAACAACAGCAACGTTGATTTCATGGTGCACATGCCTGCCGGTACGGAGCTGGGCTACCAAGTTGCCTTCGTGAACGGGACCATCCTGCTCTCAGGGGGCAGTGGCTCCTCCAGGCTGGAACTGGTGAACGGCGACATAGTGGTCGAGGGCTTTGAGGGAGGCCTGGTCACGAGCCTTGTCAACGGCAACATCGACCTGAGCGGCTCTTCGGGGCTCAATAATGCAGAGCTGGTGAACGGTACCATTAACTGCGAACTTTCTTCCATCATGAACGACATCGAGCTGGATGCCGTCAGTGGAGATGTGGACCTGAACCTTCTGACATCCGCCCGGGTGATCGTGGAGACCATTTCGGGAGAGATAGAGATATCCGACAATTATAACGCTGCCGTTGAAGAGAACTACGTCGGCAGGTCTTCGGAGTTCGGTGAAGGCGACTACACTATCGAGATAAACACGATCTCGGGAAACGTGTCGGTCACGGACTGATTGTTCCCTGTCCATCATGTCATTGGGGACCGGAGTTTCCGGTCCCCTTTGTTTTCCCCTGTAATAACCCTTCTACTGGTATCAGTGCATATTCGGAACATGATACCCCCTGGGACAGAGGCTCTGGAGCGCAGTTTTCAGATCAAGGGAGGAAAAGATCATGCGGTCAGTTTTCTTTGTGCAGCTGGTCATCTCCGGTATCCTGCTTGCCTGCACCACTGTCATAGTAACTCCTGGAGCTACGGTGGACGGATCGATGTATGTGACCCATTCGGATGACAACGAGCTGATGGACCAGCGGCTGATATACGTTCCGGCAATGGACCACGGCACCGGAGGAACACGCAGCGTTTACTGCTCCGCCTGCGCCCTTGGAGAATTCGAGGAATACAACAGCTATTCCTACCCGAGAATAGTCACGGCGGAGAGGGGACCGGGCTACGATACGCCGGATCATCCAGCTTCCGTACCCCTTGGGACTATCCCCCAGGTTCCCCATACCTTCGCCTATTTCGACGGAAGCTACGGCATCATGAACGAGCATCAGCTGATGATAGGAGAGTGCACCTGCGGGGCGAAGGTGCAACTGGGTCCACAGCCGGGAAGGAGGATCTTCTACTCGGCTGAGCTTTCCCGCGTTGCCCTGGAGAGGTGTTCCACCGCTGTGGACGCTGTGAGGCTAATCGGAGGTCTCATAGAGGAGTACGGTTATTACGGGACCGGTGAAACCCTTCTCATCGGGGATCCGAACGAAGCATGGGTAATGGAGATGTGCTGCGGGACCATGGACAGCACCGGAGGCCTCTGGGTGGCCAGGAAGGTGCCTGACGGGCATCTCTTCGCCGCGGCCAACGAGTTCCGGATACGTGACGTGGATCCTGACGACCCGGACATGATGTGCAGCGACAACCTGTTCGAGACCTGCCGGGAAAGGGGCTGGTGGTCCCCGGAGGACGGTGCGCTGGATTGGTTGAGAGCCGTAAGCCTTGGGGAGTACAACCATCCTTATTACAGCCTGAGGAGGGTATGGAGGGTCCTCTCCACCGCGGCTCCCTCACTGCAGCTCTCTCCATGGGTGGAGGACGGTTACACCAGGGACTATCCATTCTCGGTGGAACCCGATACGCCACTTGAGACCAGGGATGTGATGGCACTTCACAGGGACCACTACGAGGGAACCCCCTTCGACATGACCATCGGCCCCGCCGCGGGACCCTTCGGATATCCGTATCGCTACTACGGTCCCTACGACGGCCAGGGTGATGTCAGCGATCCCGACAAAACGATGGAGGGCGCATGGGAGAGGCCTCTCTCTGTCGATTACTGCGGTTTCATTTACGTGAACCAGGGGCGGTCATGGCTCCCCGACCATGTCGGAGGTATCTGCTGGTTCGGTCCGGACAAGCCAAGCGAGACCTGCTTCGTTCCATTCTTCTGCGGGGTCTGGGACCTGCCCTCGAGCTACCAGGTCTGCAACACGGCCGAGTTCAGCAGGGAGAGCGCCTGGTGGGCCATGAATTTCGTTGCAGACTGGGCGGCCATCAAGTACTCATACATCCGCAGGGACATTATGGACATGCAGGACCTCATTGAGCTGCGGGAGGTCCGTTCGGTGGAAAGCCTGAGCGATCAGGCGGAGTCCATGGAAGCGGATGCCGCACGGGACCTCCTCACCGGCTGGTGCACGGGCAACGCCGACAGTGTAGTGGCCGCATGGTGGGACCTGTCGGATGATCTTATAGTGAAGTACGACGACGGTTACGTGAACAGTCCCGGACACATGGCCCACGAGGTGGGGTATCCTGAAAGATGGATCGTCACCACCGAGTGGGTGAACGGTCCCACGACGTACGCCGGGCGTGGAGACTGAAAGGGTTACCGGGGACTGAAAGAACCGTTGAGCGGAATACTGTTATGTTCGGGGACAAGTAGACATTGACCACAGGCCGCTTGGGAGCGGCCTGCAACATTCCACCGGAGCGGAACGAACATGTCGCATCGGGCCCCGGACTCGTACAGGGAAATAATCGCCGTCTCATTCCCGATAATAGCCGCAATGGCCGGCAGGACGATCATGATGTTCTGCGACAGGCTGTTCCTGGCCCAGCACAGCCAGCTTGAGCTCCAGGCGGCCCTGCCTGCAGGAATCCTAAGTTTCACCCTGATGTGCGTCTTCTTCGGGACCGTATCCTACGCCAGCACCTTCGTTGCCCAGTACTTCGGAGCCGAGGACAGGGAGGGATGCTCCCGCTCACTTGCCCAGGGTCTGTTCCTCACGATGTTCTCCGCTCCGATACTGGCGGTCATGGCCGTGCCCGGCAGCCTGTTACTGAACCTGGCCGGCCATTCTCCCGAGGTGCTGGAACTGGAAAAGGTATACTTCCGCATCATGATGTTCTCAGCAGCCGGGCCCATATTCACCGCCGCGGCTTCATCCTTCTGGAACGGAAGAGGCAGAACCGTCCATACAATGCTCGCGGTGGTTGCAGGCGCCGGTGTCAACGTAGTCCTGGACTATCTGATGATATTCGGCAAACTGGGATTCCCGGAGATGGGCATAGAGGGCGCCGCCGTGGCCACAGCCATCTCATCCTTCATTCCCGGCACCATTCTGACCGCAGCCGCGTACACCGGAAAGACCGCAAGGGAGTACAGGACCAGGGAGAATTTCAGATTCTCGGGGAGTCTCACCGCCAGGATACTCCGGTTCGGCTTCCCTGCAGGTCTTCAGATCTTCATGGACGTGGCCAGCTTCACTGTGTTCATATTCATCGCAGGCAGGCTGGGAACAGTTGATTTCACCGCCAACAACCTTGCCTTCAGCGTCAACAACCTTGCTTTCAATCCCCTCCTTGGCTTCGGCTTCGCGACCACGGTGATAGTCGGAAGGTGCATCGGGATGAAGAGGACGGACCTTGCCGTACGGGCGACCCGCAGGACCCTTCTTCTGGCCCTCTGCTACTTCGTTCCCCTGGCGGCGACCTTTGTAGTATTCCCCGGTTTCTACACCAGGCTGTTCTTCAGCCCCGACTCCGCCTGCACGCTGGAGGAACTGACCTCCACCGTCGGAAAGCTCCTTGCAATAGTCGCGGCCTGGGGCGTGTTCGATGCCGTGAACCTGATGTACGGAGGAGCGCTGAGGGGCGCCGGGGACACCAGGTTCGTGGTATACGTGTCAGGGTTCCTCGCCTGGCTGTTCTGGATCCCCGGGGTGATATACCTCTATGCTGTCCGGAACGCCGGAATAGTTACCCTGTGGCTGTTCACAAGCCTCTACGTGGCGATCTTCTGCGTCGTATTCTTCCTGCGATTCCGAACCGGTGTCTGGAAGCACATCGACCTGCTGGGAATTGAAGAGACGGATGTCCGATACTGAAGGGAAGGCTGCCTTCAGTCCCACCTGAACATGCGCGCTGCGAAGAAGGAGCCTGCAAGGAGCGTGCCTGCCAGCACCGCTATCTCCACAGGATGCCCTGCAAGGTGTTCACCCAGCCAGATCCCCCTCAGAAGTCTGATGGCGTGTGTCAGCGGGAAAGCCTGGGAGACGGTCCGGAGGGCATCGGGCAGCATGTCCTGGGGAAGTGCCGCACCCGACAGGAAGAGCATTGGGAAGTACAGGATGTTGGCGATGACGTTCCCGCTCCTGGCGCTGGGGGCAAGGCTGGCGGGTATGAATCCCAGGCCGGCCATGGCTCCGCATCCGAGCAGGAAGGCGATGAAAGCCTCCAGCGGATTGCCCCGGAAATGCATGTCGAACAGGATCATCCCTGCAAGAATAAGAAGCACCACCCCCATGGTGGTGATGACCAGTATGGCGCCCATCTCCGCAATCAGGAAGGATACCGGGGACAGGGGAGTGGCCATGAAACGACGCAGGATGCCCTTCTCCCTGTATGAAGCGATGCTGATGGGAAGGTTCATGATTCCCGCTGTCAGTATCACTATCCCTATGAAGGCCGCTGTCGGATAGTCTATGTCCCCGAAGACCTGTCGGGGAGCGGGCTGGTTGCCCCCGATGCG
>CAZXEF010000024.1:0-22083 GCA_964639605.1 uncultured bacterium
GGGACTTGAGAAGGTAGACCTCCAGCATGGCGAAGGCGGCAATGGCCCCCGCCAGATGTGCATAGGTCCTCCTGATGAATCCCGCTCTTTCGTCTTCCATGACACCGGCCACCGCGGTATCCGAGTATGTGCTGTACGCCATGATCCCCCCTGTTCTCTGTGGTTGCGCTGAGATATCCAGCCCTGTCGCTGGAACTGAATGTTAACTCATCCGATAGATGAAGCTGCTACAGATTGCCGATAATCGATTTTATTCCCCCCCAGCTGGACTGCTCCAGGGCGGTGTTTATCTCGAACGATATCTCGGCGATCTTCACCTCGTCAGAAGTACTGATGTAGCTCCAGTACAGCATTTCGTTCTGTTCGCAGTATGCAAGCCCGTAGTTGCAGGAGTTTTTAACCGCGGAGGGGCAGGCTGCTGCTCCCAGGTAGGCTGCGGTTACACCGTCCCATTCGTAGAAGAAGAGGTTCTCCGATTCGAAGCAGGTCGCTGCAATGCCGAGGTTGCCTCCCAGTGGGAACACGGTCAGACCACTGAGAGTATCAGGGACCTCGGGCAGGTCGATCAGCTCCTGGCTGCCTCCGGGCTGGAATCGGTAAACACCGGAATCGCCGAATGTCTCCCAGTACCAGACCCCGTCGAAGTCCATTCCCCTGCCGTGCTGAATTGAGGGATTGGCGATGGTGTACCAGTTGCTGAGGTCATCGGTATAGTACAGGCACGCATCGCTCTCGTCATTGGTATACCAGACCTGATCGGCATTGAACGTAACCCCGAAGCAGTCGGAGTTGGAAGAGCACAGCGGCATTGCTCCGACGACGACTCCCGTACCTGGATCGAAGCTGCCCAGAACGTCGGCGATCTGATCGCAGAAGATGATCCTGATCTCCGGCCCGTCCGTCCAGATATCCAGGCCCATGGCGATATCAGCGTCGTAGATCACCCAGTCACGCATAAGCGTTAGGTCAATGTCAGCGCTGCTCAACATGGCCGGCGTTCCGTCATGAACCCCGGATACCCGTTCACCCTGAAAGATACCTGCTGTGACTACCTGGAATGATAGCACTGCGATTAACACTGCTCCAGCCATTAAGTCCCTCCATAACTGATAATCCAAAGACATACAACAAGATGCATGTCTGTGTCCCGACCCCGGCAAGTGCATTCCATTCTGCAATCGGAATCATACGCATGATCGGTTTCCAGTCAATCTCAGGCTCTATGCGTCATCATGAGTTCCATGCCACAATCCTCCGCTGAGAAGCGACTGTGCAACATTGGTCAGGTGATCACCTATCCTCTCGCAGAAGTTGATGAAGTCCAGGATAGCAAGCCCGGTCAGGTCCGCCAGACCGAACTGAGAGAGGGACTCGGAATAGTAATCCTTCACCCTCTCATCCAGTCTGTTGAGCTTCTCTTCCAGTATCAGGACGGTCTGGGAAGCTTTCCTGTCGTATCTGGACAGCGAATCCACGATAGACGAAATCATTTTGCCTATGATCCTTGCAGCTTCCCTGGCTGCCTCGGGCAGTTCACCCCCGGCTTCCTCGATGTTGCTCTTTATCCTTTTCCTTGCCTCTACCATGTTGACAGCATGGTCCGATACTCTCTCTATGTCATTTATCGTATGCAGCAGCACCGGGAGCCGCAGTGAAACATCCTCAGGCAGGTCGCGCTGAAAGAGTTTGGATGCATAGATGGTAATATCACGCTGCATATCGTCCACAAGGTCCTCTTTCCTCAGCACGGTCTCAGCTTCCGGACTTCCGTTCATGAAGCAGCTGATTCCATCCATGACCGTCTCTCCTGCAAGTTCCGCCATCCTGACCGTTTCCCTCTCTATCTCCACGATCGCCATGGCCGGAGTGTCGAGAAGGTGTTCCTCCAGCTGCACCTCCTTCCTGATGGTCTCCGATTCCCTGACAGGGATGAGCCACCTGCAGACCCGTACCACAAGGGGTATCAGAGGAAGGAAAATGAAGGAGTTGAGAACATTGAAGAGTGTGTGCGAGTTGGCCACCTGCCTCATTATGGATTGCGAGGTCGACTGTACCAGTCTGAGGAATGGATTGCCCGGAATGGATAGTATCAGCGCAAAGTAGACAGCCTCAACCACTTTGATCAGAGTGTTGGCCAGAGCCGTCCTTCTTGCTGACCTGCTGGCTCCAATTGCCGCGAGCTGTGCCGTTACGGTAGTGCCGATGTTGTCCCCCAGGACCAGGAAGAGCGCTCCTTCCACCGAGATTAGTCCCGCACCGGCCAGCGTCATTGTCAGGCCTACCGTAGCACTGGAACTCTGTACTATCATCGTTACCATGGTGCCGGCAATTATCCCGAGCAGCGGGTTTGAGCTGAAACCGGTAAAGATAGCCTTCACGGACGAGCTGGTCTTGATGGGTTCCAATACCTGCTTCATGATGGTCATTCCAAGGAAGATCAGGCCAAGACCCATGATCACCCTTCCCCAGAACTGTTTTCTCCTGCTCTTGCTGAATGCATAGATCCCGAAGCCTAATGCGACCATCGGATACGCGAAGTCGGTGATATTGAAGGCCAGAAGCTGGCCGGTTATCGTGGTTCCGATATTCGAGCCCAGTATCACGCCAAGGGACTGCTGGAAGGTCATCAGCCCGGTGTTGACCAATCCCACGACGATGACAGTAATGGCACTGGAGCTCTGAACCAGGGAAGTAGTCATCGCTCCGGTCATAAGACCCGCAAATCTGTTGCCGGTCACCCGTTTGAGGATAGCGCGCATTCTCGTCCCACTTGCACGCTGCAGTGATTCGGACATGGTCTTTATGCCCAGGAGAAAGATCGCGAGGCCACCCAGGAGCTGGAAGACTATCATCATCAGGTTAATTCCGAGAATCGAGAACCTGGTGCAGAAATCCGAACCGTCGGGAAGGAACGCAACAGCGTTCACGCAATTGTTTCCGGTGTGTTCACCAAGTTTGAGGGAGACAGCAGCCACACCGTCCGGACCAGTGCTTATTCTCAGGGAATTCACAGCACCGGAGACCGTGTCACCATCCAGGACTACCGGCTGACTTCCTCTGAAAGGGACAACCAGGGATCCCTCCTGGGAATCCATGGTGAATTCGACCGGAACACCCTGGACGGGATTGCCGATTGAATCGGATACAGCAATTGAAAGCTGCTGGAGGAGAATGGCACCTGCCCTACCATGCTGCGAATCCCCCGATACATCGACGCTGTACCCTTCCGCATGTACCGCAGCCATGAACAGAAGTAGAACAGCTAAGATCGACCGCATCGCCTCCCCAATCATTTCCGGTTCATTCTTACCAGAGGTCAGAACGAGAACACACGGTCATCGACCCATGATAGGGCAGCTATGACATGATCCGCCTGATCCCTTCAACGGCCCGGTCGGTCAGGTTGCGGTAGTCGTTATCCAGGCAGGTGATTACGATAAGGACCACCGGTTCACCATCGATATCGAAGGACTGGCATATTACGGAATCGCAGGAGGGTCCGCTCATGGTCATCTGGTCGATGGCGGCAAATCCAGTAAGCTCGACGGCGGTCCTGTTCATCTTCCAGACGAAGCCGGCCAGGGCTGCCAGAGCTTCCGAATCCAGGTTCGACTCGATGTCCACTACAGCGAAGCCGTCCTCAGTTGTGAGAAGAGCCGCCTTGAAGCCCCCCTCCCTGGCTATTTGCTCCAGCTGTTTCTTCACTGCTTCCAACGGATTCTCTGAACGGTCCTTGCGACGGTCCTTCCTGAACAGCCTGTCCTTCTTCATAGCGGATCAACCTCTTTCCTTCTGTCACTTCCACCTGCATGTGAAGCCGGTCTTGGCCTTCTAACCGGGACACTAGAGTAAAGTCAGCATTGTGTCAAGCAAAGCAAAGGAACATGGAGGAAGTTCGGACAGGCCCGGAAAACTCGGTCAGGTTTCCAGTTCCTTCTCCTCAAGAACGGAGTTGAGGAGCGCTTCTCCATAATCCTGGCATACACCCGCATCTCGCAATCAGTGCAGAAGACAGCCGTGATATCTGACTTGCACCCGCCGCACCTGAGCTCGTCCGGATCCCTCCCCCACTCTTCGGCCATCTTCTCCAGGAGCCCGGCGTCAACCGTTTCGTTGGCTATGCCCA
This sequence comes from uncultured bacterium, assembly GCA_964639605.1. Classification (GTDB taxonomy): domain Bacteria; phylum Fermentibacterota; class Fermentibacteria; order Fermentibacterales; family JCC-6; genus Aegiribacteria. The sequence goes on from CAZXEF010000024.1 coordinate 4,127, forward strand.
CCGGGCATGCATCACAGTAAAGACCTCAGTACGTATCGTACCTCAGCTTCATCGAACCTCCAATTACCTTAGCACCGTGAAAACTGCGGAATCCTCACCGGAAAGGTCTTCGATTCTCAACACGTACACACCGGCCGGTATCCGGTCCGTCGGGACGGAGATGGAACTGCTGCCCCGGCTGAGGCTCAAGCTGTTGCTAATGATGAGCCTGCCGCCGATGGAGTATACCTGCAGCTGCGCCATGCAGTCATTCGGGGACGATACGGTGGTGTACAGTTCATTGACCACCGGATTGGAAACGGATGTTATACTGATGTCTTCGCGGTAACCCGTCACAGAGTGCTCCGAGTACATAAGCGGCTCTCCTATGTCCACTATGACCCCTTCGATGAAGTTCATTCCGTATGGCATGCCTGAGAGGGGGAAGCTGTACCAGCCGTTACTGGCTCCGCCCCAGCCGAAATTGATATGGAAGAACTCATCGGTGTTGTAGCCGTCCAGCACAACATTGTGGCCATACTGGGGTACTGAGTCAATTATTGCCAGATGGGCGGGCATACCGTCCATCATATTCTGCGACAGCCTCTCCAGCAGACTGTCGGCTGCGTCGTCCAGGAGATGGCAGTCTTCAAAACCGAACCTCAAGTATGCGTCGTATGCCTGGTCCACACCGAACGTCCCGGATACAGAGGCTGTGTATACCTGTCTGCAGGCAGCTCCGGAAGCGTAGACGATCGCCGCCCTGTCCGCCACAGTTATGGACCCCTCCGCGTAATGGGCCTCCAGTGTGTCAAGAAGTACGTTGATTTCCGGCCAGGAGGGAAAATCATGGGCTTCGTGATCATCGTCTATCCAGTAGTATTCGTGGTAATTATGGTAGTAATCGTCACCGTCATCGAACCTTGTCGTGTTCGTCTCTTCGTGGAAGTTGAGTATGGCCCCCATGGCGACAGCTGGACATCCGGCGACGCTCCTCTGGCCGGCGACCAGGTCAAGGGGACAGTACATGTTGTAGGGAGCGCTCTGGGTCCAGTTCTCCTCAAGCCATCCCTCGGTAGGCGTGGATCCGGCAGGGGGCCACTGCTCCGGCATGGGAGCATCCAGCGTTGCCGCACCGGTCATCTCAGCCCATTTCCTGGTGTTTTCACCGGCATACCAGGCGGGGACTTCCTCCAGATGGTCCATACGGTATGCGAGGTCGATCCTCACAAGATCAAGGAGAGGACCCGCCATTTCGCATTCGGTACAGCAATCGTTTGAATAGGAGTAGGCAATAACCGGTGTGATCCTGTCCTCGCATGAAGTTATGATGTAGCCCCGGGGATCCAGCTGGAACACGAAGGCCAGGGGGGTCTCCTCGTCTTCGCATGACAGTGTGAAGTTCCTTGAGATACTGCGGCTATTGGCGTACCCGTCAATGCTTATCCTGCTTCTCGCCACGGATTCCGCCTGGTCTATGTCCATACCCGTGGCAAGGACCACCGTAACAAGAACTGTCGCAGACAGTAAACATAACCTCATCGCTCCCTCTTTTCAGTTTTCAACAGCTCTCAGCGCCCAGTATGCAATTCCATGGAACGGCGTGAATGCCGGGCCCTCTGTTTCTACTCGCTCTGCTCCATCTCGAGTATGTCCCCGGTCTCAAGGTCGAACGTGAACACCTTTCCGCTGATTCCCTCCACCTGGTAGACGTAATCATACCCCTCGAACCAGCTGAACCCAAGCCTGCGGCCGAAGATCCGGTAGTGTGATACGCTGGCCTGGACCCCGCTGCCCATTTCGAAAAGCTCCAGGGTGGAGTACTCCCTGATCAACTCCCCGTCCCGATAGATGCCTATGGCAAGATGGTCATCACTGGGTTCCCTGTCCCTGTGCCAGGGGCCGAACCGCACCAGTGTAGCGTCGCCGGACCCGCCCATGTATATCTCGTTCGCGAACCAGTCATACTCGGCAATGAGCGTGTCTTCATCCTCACCGACACAGTAGACCCTGGTCACCCCCTCCTGGCCGTAATAATCGAAGGGGACGCTCTTCGCGTAGACAGCGCCATACTGCGATGCCCTCACTACCGGCCGATTCGAGGCCTCCTGATCGGCCAGGACCGCTTTCGCCATGACCGCTAAAAGTACGGTATAAAGACAAAGTCTTCCCATTCTCAACCTCCTGTTAAACCATCGTGCTTCCGGTATTCAGTCGGCATCGTCGATGAGGAAGACCCTCTGGGCCACCGGGTCAACGTTTCCCAGCATCCGAAGGTATTCAATGAACACTTCCGAATCTGTGAAGCCCGTATCGGTGAACGGTCTGCCGGCAAGCATCGAGTAGCCGTCACCCCCACCTGCCACGAAAGCATTCGTTACAAGCCTGTAGGTGCGGGACGGGTCTATTTCCATGTACGAGCCATCGGGACCCTGGACTTCAAGGTCCGTGATCCTCTGCCCTGAAGGAGCACTCCGGATAGCCGTGAACCGCATTCCTGCAACGTACGGGAAGGCCCCGTCCGAACAGCCTTCATCGAAGATGTCCGTCAGGGTGTTCTCCAGCATCTCATGCAGCTCCTGACCCGTTATATCGAGCACCGCGAGGGTGTTGCTGAAGGGCAGCAGCCTGTAGACGGTGCCTACGGTTATCTCCCCCTTCGGTATATCGATCCTGACACCTCCGGCATTCTGCAGTGCGATATCGGCCCCGGTTCCTATGTCGTTCGCCTTCCAAAGGAGGGCATCACAGACGATGGGAGCTATCATGCTGCCCTGAGGAAGGTCACCTCCCGGTATCCTTATATGTGGAAGATCATCCTCAGCTGCAGCCACCGGCTCCTCCTCCAGGCCGGAGATGGCTTCACTGTAACTTTCTACGATACCGGCAACCAGCCCATCCTCCGGAACCACCGATAGGAGAGGATTTTCGGCCAGGACTGCGAGGAAAGTATCCAAATCGTAACCTGACAGTGTATCTCCTGAACCGGTCAGAAAGGGCTCGCCGGTGAGTATCACGGGGCTGCCGGTGAATCCTGCCACGCTGCCGTTCTCATCGAATTCCACCCTCAGCCTGCCCAGGACCTGCCCGTACCTCCATGCCTGGACCACGAGGACGGTCTGCCCGTCGGCGGCCTGGACTACGGTGGGGTAATCACCCTGAGGATCAAGGCCAAGTCGTGAAAAATCGCCGAGAAGCGTATGGGAATGACCTCCCACTATCACATCGGCGCCGGACAGCTCTGACGCCAGCTGAAGGTCGTTCTCGTAACCGATGTGTGACAGGATGATGATCTTGTTCACTCCCAGACCATGAAGACTGTCTATGACAGCCTGGGCTGATCCGGCCAGGGGAAGCAGAACGGTCTCTGGAGAGGGGCTGGAAACGCTGTGGAGTTCCTCGGTCAGAAGACCCACGACACCTATTCTCTCTCCCCCGACCTCCAGTACGGTGAAGGGGGGTATTCTCCCGGCCAGCAGCGAATCGGAGGACACGTCGATGTTGGCGCATACCACGGGGAAACGGAGCTGGTCGAGAAGGTGTGCCAGGCTTTCGCTCCCCCTGTCGAACTCATGATTCCCGAGGGTCATGGCATCCGGTCTTATGACGTTGTACACATCGGCGTCGGCAGCCCCGCCGTAGACAGTATAGAACAGCGTTCCCTGGACGAGGTCGCCGGCATGGAGAAATATCACGTTCTCTCCTGCCTGGCGTATCTCCTCTATTTCGGCGGCAGTGCGAGCCACGGAGCCGGCGGGTATCGTGACCCGTTCACCTCCGGGGACCGGGTAAATCTTTAGTCCGGTGGGAACCAGATTGGAATGGGTATCGTTGAGGTGGAGTATTTCAAGGACGAAGCCGCCTTCCGCATACGCGCAGCTCCAGAGCAGCAGAGCTACCAGGACCATGTTCAGCCGAATCCGCATATCGATTTCCCCTTCGTTCTGTATCTCAGGACATTATCGGACAGGAGTAAATATATATGCACATCCGTTTGCTCCCACCCATGCCTTTGGATCATACCCGTCAAGCACCTAGGGGGACAGCATGGTTCCGGATCGGGCGAGTATCCGATCTTGATCGCCGGACCTTTACAATATATCTAGTTGATATGTATGATTACTTGGATTCTACAGATTCACAGGAGGCCATTTTATGATGAAGATTCGCCCATTCGCTTTCGCAGGTGTCCCCTTACTGCTATCCTCTTGCGGCGGAGAACCTACCTCACCGTCGGACACGGTCTGCCCGGACAGCGTAGTGGCAGTAATCGATGTGGGTACCTACCCTACCGGCATATGCTGCGACCAGCAGGGTGACAGGGTCTATGTGGCCGTAACCGGCGATAACAGCATAGCCGTAATAGACGCCGGCAGCTGGAGTCTCAGGGAGAGTATTCCGGTGGAGAGCCTGCCCCGGAAAGTGTGCGTTCTCCCCTCCGGGGAGTTCGTCTACGCCGCGAACCATGGATCGGGGACCGTGTCCGTCATCGATACGGAGACCATGCATGTGACAGGGAGCATTCCCACCGGTCTTCAGACCGACGCCATCTGTGCCTTGCCCTCAGGCGACTTTGTCTACGTTACCAATTCCTGGGACGACAATGTCATGGTCATAGAAACCATGGGCAATACAGTGGTGGATACCGTTGCGGTGGGGGCCTTCCCCAGCTCCATCTGCACTTCCCCTGACGGCGAACATGTCTACGTGGCCTGTACGGACGATCATCGCATCGACGTGATCTCCACGGAGAGCAATACCATTTCCCATTCCATCGAAGTGGGACAGTTCCCCCATGAGATGTGCGTACTTCCGGGAAACGAATACCTGTACAACGTCAACCACGGAGACCATTCCGTAACCGTCACCGATCTCGCTCAGAACCAGGTCATCGATACAATAGCCACGGATCACGAACCTTTCGGCATCTGCTCGCTTCCATCGGGTGAGTACGTGTATGTGGCACTGAAGTACATGCAGGACAATCTGATGGTCATCAGGACAGCTGACAGGAGCGTCATGACGACGCTGACGGTGGGGACCTATGCCCAGGCGATAACGGCCACCCCGGACGGCCGGAACATCCTCGTACCCAGCCAGGGTGACGGCAGCGTCCTGGTCCTTGAGTGATGTCTGCCCTGTAGCCGTTCGACCGGTAATACCCCGGGTTCCATCGGGAGTGTATTCTCCCGTCCAGGAGCAGAGGAGTGTTTTCGATACGATCCATTCAAAGGAAAAGGCCCCGCTACTGCGGGGCCTTCGTCAGCTGGGCAGGTAGAGGCTACAGTCCTGCCTTGATACCTCCCCAGGTACTCCTCTCCAGAGCCACGCCAGTGATGAAGCACTGGAATTCGCAGACTCCGAAGTCGCCTCCGGTCTTGTATATCCAGAAGATGGTGTCGCGCTGCTGGCACCATGCGGCGCCGTAACTCTTGTTGCAGCTTTCCGGAACAGGATGTGAGCCCAGATATGTGAGGTCCGAACCGTCCCAGGTGTAGAAATAGAAATCGGACCATGTAAGCCCACCCACCATTACGACATCTGTCCCGCTGACGGGGAATATCGTGCAGGCCATGGCGGACGCACTGGCGGGCACTTCCGAAAGGGTCCACTGGTTCAGGACCGTACCGCTGGAGTTGAATCGGTACAGGGTGTTGCTGGAGTTCTCGATCTCCCACAGGTTGCCAGCCGCATCCATGTCCAATCCCATTGGATTCGGTGACGGATTCGAGATCGCAGGATTCCAGCTTGCGGACTGGTACTCCCAGATGTCAGTATCCGATCCCATCTCATTTATCAGGAGGTAATCGCTTCCCGAGCATATCCCTCCGACGTCATCAAGCCCGGCAGGCACGTCAATGTTGCCCAGGGAATTCCCGGAGTAATCAATGATGAAGATCTTGTCTGCGCTGTAGTCAGTTATGAACAGCTCACCTGCGGTATCCGAGCAGTCGATGCCCCTGGGCGTCTTCGCTCCAGACAGGATCCAGGTGTTCACTGGAGTCAGTACGATGTCATCGGTAGGGCTCTGTGGATTATGCGACGGAATAATCGGCTTCATCGATATTGAAGGCCAGACCGATTCCGCTGACGATGAAGAGAACAGCTGCAATTTTCATGATTCTCCTTCTTTATTCTGCCGTTAATAAACCCTATTATCCTTGTATGTTATTATTCTATTCAATCAAACGAGAACCCGACTGAGCTTCCCCAGTCAGGCCTTCTGTGTCATCAAACGGCTGAATAGTAAGGTGATAATAGTTCCCAATCATCGATTGTCAGCCTGACCGATGTTGAAAGCAGTCCTGGTCCCGGCCGGTTCAGGTACGTGACTCCCAGATCAGCTGAAGATGGCGCTCTCCCGCGAGAATACACGGGCGCAGATCAGAAGCGCCGCGGCCGCGTATACCACCAGCGACCCGTAGACCATCATCAGAAGCAACGGGTCCGCCTGCCCCGCTATTATCTGCTTGGTCGCAAGGGTCACATTGAGTATCGGCACGATGGCCGTGAACCCGTTGAACGTTATGCCGGGCATCAGGCCGATGAAAGCGGGTATTATCACCACGGGCATCATGGGTCCCAACTTGCTCTGGGCTTCCTTGTAGGACTTCGCCGTGAAGGAGAGGGACAGCATCACACCCGCGAAGAATACGGTAAGAGGGAACAGAAGGGTCATGAGCAGGATGATGGTCCCAGGCTTCAGTATGGACAGCACCATGTCCAGGAACTCCGCAGGTATGGAACTGATGTACCGGATGCCCAAGTAAAGTCCTATCAGGGATATGGCGGCTGAGCTGATCCCGGTCAGGATCACAACGCCCAATTTCCCTACCAGGATCTGGAGTTTGCTTACCGGTGAGGTAAGCAGCGTTTCAAGAGTCCCGCGCTCCTTCTCTCCTGCTGCAAGGTCTATTGCAGGGTACATCGCCCCCATGAAACAGAATATGACGAACATGTAAGGAAGTATGCCCCCGGCAACGTCGGCTATGCGCTCCTGAGGGGTAGCCAGGTTGTTCGTGGTGACTTCCACGACATTGTATATGGACACGTCGAGGTCGAGTGTTTCGAAACGCTCCGCGCGCAGCTCATCCGTATACTCCCCGAGGAGGTCGAACAGCCTTGCCTGCTCGATCTCGGTCTCTTCCGTATCCTTGATGAAAAGGACCACATGCCCTGTTCCCATGCCCCTCAGCGCCATGTCGAAGTCCGGATCGAAGACTATCATGGCATCAAGGCTGTCGTTTCTGATCAGTTCCGCTGCCGATTCCTGGTCTTCGACCTGGAAGAGCCTGAAGCCGGCCTGCGCCTCGATGAAATCCAGAAATCTGTCGGCATTCCCCTGGGTGAACACGGCTACGCTGATCGTCCTCTCCTGGGCCCTGGTTTCGTGGGACGCGATCAGGCTGGAGGTGAGGCCTATCATGACAGGGAACATCAGCAGGGGCAGTACTATGAGCATGAAGATGGTCCTACGGTCCCTCAGGGAGTCCTTCAGCTCCTTGCGGAAGATGACGGTTATCATGCCCATCGGGCTTCCCCCTCCCTCAAGACCCGCAGGAACTCCTCCTCCACCGAATCCTCTTTCATGCCGTGCATGAAGGCTTCATATGTGTCGTTGAAGAGGAGCCTGCCCCGGTGCAGGATGGCCAGATCATCACTGAGCCTGCTGACCTCGCTCATTATATGGGTGGAGAAGATGACGGTCCGTCCCCGGTCGGTGCACCGGTGGATAAGGTCGATGATGCTCCGTGAGGTCATGACATCGAGCCCTGTTGTAGGCTCGTCGAAGATCATCACTTCGGGGTCGTGTATCACAGTCCTGGCTATGGAGACCTTCTGCTTCATCCCGCTCGACAGCTTGCCTATCCTCCTGTTGGCGAACTCTCTCATGCCCAGCAGGTCCATCATCTCCTCGAGCCGCTGATTGTACAGTTTCCCGTCCATCCTGTGCAGGTCTGCGTAGTACTTGATGAGTTCGGTTACAGTCAGCCTGTCGTAGAGTTTCGTAGTGCCGGTCAGGAAGCCTATCCTGGCCCTCACCTTGCCGGGGTCCTTCACCGTGTCGAACCCGGCGGCCCTGATACTCCCTGAAGTGGGTTTCAGGAGCGTGGCTATCATACGCAGGATAGTGGTCTTGCCTGCGCCGTTGGGCCCCAGCAGGGTGAATATCCTGCCGGGCCTGCACTGAAACGATACGCCGTCGACCGCCAGTATCTCCCTGGTGCCAGGGCTGCCCCCCTCCTCCCTTCTCTGCTTTCTGGAGAGCTTGAAGGTCTTGCTCAGGTCCTTCACGATTATCATTACATTCCAGGCCTTACCGGACAGGGTGAAATACACGAAATTCAGCAAACGGGTCAACGGACCTTGAGGATTATGATGACCAACGCTCGATTCCGCAATGATACCTGGCTTTACCGCCGGGAGGAGCGTCTTCCGAGTATCGCGAAGAGCCGGCCCCAGTCGCAGTCCGGCGGTCAACCGGACCGGGTTCACACTGAAGTGTGTCCGTCAGATCCTGGTCGATACACCGATCCCTGAACGGACCCTCACTGGAGAGGCATCCTCGGTTATCTCCGGGATGAACTGAACGGCACCAGGCTCAAAGACCAGAAGGATAGAGGAGCCACCATAGCCGAAGTGGCCCAGTTCCTCGCCCTTCTCGACGAATTCACCTTCCATCCGCTCGTTGATGCAGGAACCCACTCCCCAGAAACCCACGGGGATCATCGCGACGAGACCGAAGTCCTCGGTCTCTATCAGGTAGCAAAGTCTCTTGTGCCTGGCCAGGTCCCGGAACCAGTCGACATTGGCGAAATCGTAGTTGTATGAGCCGGCGTATTCGCCTATCTCCACTATCTCTCCGGATACAGGCGAGTGGAAGTGGTGATAGTCCGTGAACCAGAGCAGGATGTCGACAATGTCACCACCAATGAAACGCTCGGAGTAAGGGCTGTTGTTGAGGGCCTGCCGGATATTGAGCACGTCTCTCTTAACCTCGAAGTTAGTGTCTATGTCCCTCGCCAGTATTCGGAAGATCGAACCGTCCGCAGGCGAAACGAGAACGGAGGGGTCCCCTTCACCTGACAGAGGCCTTGCTCCCGGCCGCAGTTCCCTGAGGAAGTAGTCGTTGAAACAGGTGAAGCCGCCCTCGGGAATGACGAAATCCTCGATATGGATCGCGGTGTCTGCAAGCCAGACCGGGACGACAGCGGCTGAAGCGGGAGTGTGGAGATACTCGCCCCTTGCGTTCAGGAACCTGATGAACCAGCTGCTGAACACATTGCTGTTGAAAAGAAGCTCCCCTCCCTCCGAGTTCGCAAGCTGGTCGAAAGGCTGGATGTAAAGGGCGGGATTCTCCGGAGCGGGATTGTACACCAGCCATTCCTCGAAGAAGCGAACAAGATCCTCTCTGGTATACCCATGCCAGTATGATGTGTCGGGCTGCATTGAGATCACTTCATCCAGCATCGCTCCAAGCTCGGGGGTGGTTTCGATCAGCCTTTCAAACTCCGCCGGAACCTGGTCCCAGGACAGGTCCCCTGCATGTGCGATCCCTGTGATCAGAATGACCAAACCCGCCATGACTGCGGATGACTGAAGTTTCATCTGAACCCTCCTTCACTGATTCAAGGTTGATAATGCAATTGGAGGCAACCATATCGGGAGGCCGCCCGGGGGAACGGGATGGAAGGTGTCGCTTCGGTCTGCCCATATTCGTAACGATTCGATTGAAGACCATAGCCGCAATTAACGCAGCAGTCAATGACCTACCAGCCGATACTTCTTCATCCAACAGGCCCGGTGCGGAGCGATACTGACGCGGGCGCGGAGGGCTATCAGTATTCCCCTCGACTGAAGAAGAAGACGGCTGCGGCTGTAGTGATTACGCTGAACCCGACAAGGAAGAGCAGATCAAGCAACGGCGGCTGGTAGGAAAAACCGAGTACCAGCTTCCGGATCAGGTCCACACCGTAGGTCAGGGGATTGACCCGAACGAGTACGGTGAGCCACCCGGGCAGCCGGTCGAAGGGGAACAGCGCTCCGGAAAGGAACCACATCGGCATGATGATGAAGTTCATGATGGTCCCGAATCCCTGGAAAGACGTCATCCTGGCGGCGATGACGATACCGATCCCCGTAAGGCTGAAGGAAAGAAGGGCTATCACTCCGATCAGCGGAAGAATGTTCAGCCAGGGTATGGACACATTCACCAGAGGCGCCAGCATCAGGATGATCATACCCTGGATCAGAGAGAGCGTAGTTCCGGCCAAACCCTTCCCGACTGCGATGGAGGTCCTGGGAACCGGCGCGACCAGGATTTCCTTGAGGAATCCGAACTCCCTGTCCCAGATTATGGACACCGCTGACTGAACGGAAGTGAATATCGCCGTCATCGCCAGGATGCCCGGGAAGATGAACTGCGTATAATCCACGTCCTGCACTCGACCGTACGAACCCCGCAGGCCCATTCCCAGCACGAACAGCCAGAGCACCGGACGGGCAAGTGAACCGTAGAGCTGGCTCCGTTCCCGGAAGTAGCGCAGAATGTCGCGGAGCCAGACCATCTTAATGCAGGACAGGTCGATCACACTCATCATGCTTACCTGCCCGCCCTTCCCATGCGTCTGATACGACTTCGTAGCCGGTCTTTCTCTCCGGCCTCCTCATCTCTTATCTCCCTGCCGGTCAGTTTCAGGAAAACATCCTCCAAAGTGGGCTGGCGCACTGAGACGGACAGGACCGGAACCGACAGACCGCGGAGCAGTCCCGGCACGAAACCGGCCCCGTCATCAACTTCCAGCCGCAGCCCGGTGCTTTCCTCCAGCACCTCGATGTCGTATTTCCCCCTTATCTCATCCGCAGCTGCTGCATCGTCCGACGTAGTGATCCGCACGAGATCTACCTGGACACGACCCTTGAGATGGGCGGGAGTATCCAGGGCTACGATCCTTCCATGATCAATGATGGCTATTCGGTCACAGTTTTCGGCCTCGTCCATGTAGTGGGTCGTAAGGAAAAGCGTGGTTCCGATGGTCTTTCTCAGATCGAGCAGACGCTCCCATATCCGAGCCCGTGTCTGGGGATCCAGCCCCAATGTAGGTTCGTCCAGGAACAGCACCCTGGGAGAGTGAAGAAGTCCCCTGCCTATCTCGAGACGACGCTTCATCCCGCCGGAGAATGTTCTTACGAGATGATCAGCCCTGTCGCTGAGCTGCATCCATTCAAGTGCCTGTTCGATACGATGCCCGATCTCTTTTTTCGGAACCTTGTATATCATCGCGTGGAAACGGAGGTTCTCGCGAGCTGTCAGCCGATCATCAAGTGACGGGTCCTGAAAAATGATGCCAATTGACTTTCTGACCATGTCATGCTGATGCATAACGTCAAACCCGGCTACTCGGGCACTGCCGGAGGTCGGTCTGCTCAGGGTGCTGAGCATCCGAACAGTCGTGGTCTTTCCGGCACCGTTGGGTCCGAGAAATCCGAAGAGCTCCCCCCTGTCCACCGAGAACGAGATATGATCCACAGCTGTGAAGCCCTTGAATTCACGGTGAAGCTCATTGACCTCTATAGACAGGTTCATTCACACTTCCTGATCTCAAGCCGCTGCTTGCGGCAGACCGGCCTCTCCAGGAAACATCCGTCTGTCGGACATAGAGCCTTGGAGTTCCTATCAGTTCGGAATCCACTCATATGGATTCCGCGTTATCCTTGAACACGGCTGCGGCTTTCCGGAATGGGGCTGGACCCGGGGGCTGGTGTGCTGCCTGACCGGATGACCGGACTGGTCGTTCAGAAGATGGGCGGAAGGTGCGGATTCTCCCGAAGAAAGGCGGGGATCGTACGTTGGTGAAACCAGCTCTTCAAAGTATGAATGGGGTTCCTGGGAACCGACGGAAGAGAGTTTCATGCGTCTGGTCATGCAGGCAGACAGTATCCCGTGATGCTGGAGCCCCACATTCAGGCTCAGGACAGAAGGAAGAGTATTCTCATGTACCATCCTGCCCGAGAAGCTGGTCTTGAGAGATGCACCACTCTGATAGGAGTGAGACGCCTGATATGCACCGGCACCTGAGAAACAAGCTGCCACCGGTGTATCCGCAGTCACGGTCTCCCGGACCCTAACCCTCCGGGGGGAAGGAATCGCAGGACCTGCTTCCTCATGCGATGCAGGATTCCATGGTGAATCAGCAGGTAGGGCATCGAGCTGATCCTGGATGGCTGCCGTAGAGTGGAGGATCCCATTTACGGTAATCGTTGCGGACGCTTCCCGGATGGCCGCTCCGCATTCCTCCGGAAAGGAATCGATCACGGGTTTTGATTCCGGAAATGGTACGAACAGAACAAGAAGTGCCAGCATTATCGAGAGCGATGCCAGTTGAGCTTTCATGTAGACCCCTTCAGTGCAACCCCATACGTCATATGATTATGAAGCATTGACAGAGGTAAAGCAAGTCATCTGCCGGTTTCGCTCAGGTCCCCACCATCCAGGATACCGCCATCAGGGTCGCGACACTGATCAGGGTCGCTGTGAGAAGGAGTGTGGAAGTCAGTTCCGCATCATCGCAGTGCCTCCTCAGGAAGACTGCACCCAGCTCGGAGATCAGCACCGCCTCGCTCAGGGCGGTCCCGTCCGGGGAGCTACCGCTGGTCTTCCGCTCTTCATAGGTTCCGGGATAGCCGTGATACCGGTCCAGCGGTCCGGAAGGAAAAAACTTCTTGGAAAGGCGCGATACTTAAGTGGAACCGGAGATTTCGGTCCAGATACCTGTAAGGAACGGAGGAGAGGAATTCGGACAGGCCCTCCTCAGCCTGGCTGGGCAGAGAACCGACGGGATTCCCTGGGAACTGGTGATCATAGACGACGGAAGCACGGTGCCGGTGGAAAAGGAATACGATCTTTCTTTCCCTGGACACGTGAAAGTAAAGGTCCTGAGAAGGGAAGGACAGGGCAACAGACCGATAGCCCGGAACATGGGGTGGCAGGCCGCTTCCGCCGATATCTCCTTCCTGTCCGACGGTGACATCCTTTTCCCCGAGGACATCCTCCTTAAGCATATTCTTGCACATAGGACCCGACTGGCTGACGTGGTGATGGGCGCCAGGGTCAACGCATGGATGGAGGATGCCTCTCCATGGCAGAAGTGGTTCGATACGAGGGCAATGGGCGGCAAGCCGGCGGGGCCGTTCCCGCCCAGGTATTTCATCACCGGCAATATCAGCCTCAGGACTGCACTGCTGGAGGCGGCTGGCGGCTTTGACGGCAGAATTGACCACTACGGAGGCGAGGATACGGAATTCGGATTCCGCCTGGCAAGGATAAAGGCGGGGCTCTACTGGGACCCGGAACTGGAGGTGTACCATCTTGACAGGGTCACCGCACGGGAACACTCCAGGAAGATGGTGGAGTACGGCGGTACGGGACTGAGATACACCCTGAAGAAGATACCGGAGGCAAGGGGCATGCTGGGGACCGACTGGGTCGGACCCGTCTTCTCGAAACCTGCAAATCCCTCACGGATGATCATGCGGATGCTGGTTCGCATCACCCTCATACCCGCCGTCTACAGAACCGTTCTCAGATGGATGGAGCGGTTCGGAAGACCATCCTTCCTTTTCACGTACCTGTCCGTTGGGGGCTGTCTGATGGGGTACAGAGGGCGGAATTTCGAGTAGCCGGCCGGAAGCCTTCAGGTTTGCAGTCGCGCACTAGTTCAATATCAGAGCCGTTCCATCTTCATGAGGTCTCTCAGGATACCTGAAACCATGCTTCAGGTGGAACCTGGCCAGGCTGGCAAGATGGTCGAAAGCCTTTCTGGAGAACAGCTTCCTTGATGACCTCTGATAAACGTGTGTCACCACCGCATCATGCACGTAGGCTACCAGGCCTCCTTCTCGCCAGACCCGGAAGGCCCAGTCAAGGTCCTCCATGCCGAAGAAATAGCCTTCGTCCAGTGTACCGATCCTGCCCACGGCATCGCTGCGCATGCAGAAACAGGCACCGCAGACCCAGTCCACCGTCCTGCTGTCGTTATGGTCCCACCATTCCATCAGATGACGTGCAACCAGCTTCCTTCCCCCCGGGGTCCTGCCCCAGGGAGTGCGCCTTGCCAGTATCACACCTGGAGTGTAGAAAGTCCTTGCGCTGGGCTGAAGAGTGCCGTCAGGATTCAGCAGCTTCCCTCCCGACAACCACACATCGGGATTGCCGTCCATGAATCCGATTATCCTGTCAAGGCATCCCTGGTGCATCACCGTATCGTCATCCAGATGGAGGATGTACCTGCCCCCGGCCATTCCGATACCCTGATTCCTTGCTCTTGATACACCCAGATTCCTGGAGTTCAAAAGGGTCTTTGATTCCTTGAGGGAACCGAGGTATTCCCCGGTGCCGTCTTTGGAACCGTTGTCGATGACTATCAGCTCGGAGGAGCAGGACCGTGCGTTGTCCCTGACCGATTCGATACACTCCCGCAGCAGCTCCAGCTTGTTCCATGTTATCACCACCACCGATATGTCCATGTCAGAAGAGCTTCTTCCTGAGCACGTTCAGCACCCGCAGGAAACCGGCCGGATGTCGCAGTCTCCACATGTTGCGTGCAATGAGGGTCGGAGAAAGGAAGAACTTCCTGTTGGCTCTGCGAAGCTCCCTCTCAAGTTCATGTCTGGAGATCATCGGCAGTGAGACTGTGGAGCTTTTCTGCACGTCCACAGGGTAGTAGTCCCCGCTGTGGAAATACCCCTTTTCCTTCGCAATGTAGTAATACTCGGTCCCGGGGAATGGGTTGCAGATGCTGAACATTATGGAGTCGGGCTTCATGGCGATAGCTGCATCAACGGTGTCCCGGACCGATGTCCTGTTCTCCAGCGGACTGGACCCGAGCAGTATGTTGAGTTTCGTGAAGATGCCTGATTCCCGCAGGGATGAGACCGAGTTCCTGATGGTATCCGCGTTGATGTCCTTCCTGATGTCGTCCAGGATCCGCTGATCAAGGGATTCAACTCCGATGTCAACATACTCGCATCCCGCGTCCGACATGATCCCGGCAAGTTCCCTGTCGATGCTGTCAGCCCTTGCAAGGCAGCCCCAGGAGATGCCCAGGTCGGCTATACCACTGCAGATTTCCACGGTCCGCTGTCTGTCTATGACGAACTCGTCGTCGATGATGGATATGCAGGAGTAGCCCTCCCCGCTCAGCATTCTGAACTCCTCAATTACGCTCCCGGCTGACCTTGCCCTGTAAGGGGGCTTCCTGCCGCACCCTTTCCTGTACTCCAGCTCCCTTGAGAAGCTCAGCGAGTTGGGAACGCAGAAGACACACCTGTAAGGACAGCCCCTGCTGGTGAGCACGGCCGTGAACAAACCGCTGCAATCCCTGAACTTGGGATTGAAATAGTCGTCAAGTTTAAGAAGGTGTCTCGCCGGGTAAGGCAGAGAGTCAAGATCCGTAACCGGAGGCGCGGCAACGTTGCTTACCAGTTCTCCATCGCGGAGAAAGCTCACACCAGCCAGCTCCGAAGGATCGCTGCATCTCTCAAGCAGAGTGGGAAGTACGAGCTCCGGCTCGCCCCTGATGACGAACGTGTTCCCGTCGTCGAGGAAATCCATCACATAGTATGTGGGAGCAGGGCCGATGGATACGATGGGGATGTCCTCGCCCCTGATCCTTCGGATGATGCTCCTGGCCCTGCGATCGACCTCCCTGGAGAGGTTCACGGAATAGAAGACGTATGCATCCGACAGGTCATCCTTCAGATACCGCTCGAATTCGTGTATGCTGATGCCGGACTGGGGGCAGTTGATGTAGGCGGTTACATGCCCTGCCTCCTCCAGTGTTGCAGCGGAATAAAGCAGGAAAATGTTTGGTATGGGGTAAAGACCGTACGTGCAACCGAATACACGCTCCGGAACGCGCTCCCCACGCTTGATCGGCGAATCTATAAAGGTGACTCTCATGGCATTCCTCCGGTCTGGGAAGATACACGAACCGGCGCGACGATGCAATTTCGGATAGCGCTGGCCTTCATTCCCGAACTCTGTGTCAGTCTTCCGTGACCGTGGAGCTGAGAACCCTGAAATCATCCCAGTCTATAAGGCCCCGTTCAAGGGGAAGATCTCGGCCTCTTCGGAAGATACAGGTACAGTCCCCCAGGACTTCGTCGAACTCCCATTGCGAAACCGAGTCGGGAAGGGAACGGATACCGCCGTCGGTTCCTATAATCGCCGATGACTCCCCCAGCCGGAAGAGCACCTCGTCTCCCGATACCCATCCAACGGGCCAACCGAAATCGTAAACCTCTCCTGGAACCTGGATGTCCACTACGGGACCCTCGATGTCGATGGACCTGAACTGATAGTAGAGAGGCGGACCTCCACCGACGATCTCGTAGAAGATCGCAGTGTCGTTCCATGGGCTCTTGATGAAGCAGCTGTTGAGATCGGGATAGATGGCCTGGCCGCCGGCGGAGTCGAAGGGTTTCGATCTCAGGCTCATTGTGCCGAGGTCGAAGTACCTGACACTGTCCCTGCGATCCCGGTAGAAGTCATCACAGCTGATGGCGGTGCTGAATTCCTCCGGGCTCATGTAAGGAGTGCTGATATCGTTTCCCATGATGCGTCTGGAATCCGACGTGAAAGCGAACTCCGGCATGCTGCCGCCCGCAGGGCAGAAACCCAGGGCAATACCCCTGGCTCCGGAACCGTCCGCACTGCTGAGGATGAGTCCCACAGCCTCGTATCCGGGTATGAAATATTCCACATCAGAGGATACCGAGAGTACACGGGCTACAAGGATCCACTCTCCATCCGGGCTGACGTCCATATCCCATATGCCCCCCTGGCGCCATCCATCGGGCTCGGGGCTCCAGTCGGTCTCCCAGACGGTCTCCGACCCGGTCCGAAGGTCCAGCTGGACAAGCTCCCGCGAGGAAGAAAGAACACCGATGACCAGCGAGTCGGAAACGTGCTCGAAAATAACGAACCTGCCCTCAGGCGGGATTGATCCATAATTCTGTGCGGACAGGCCGATGCCGAGCATCAGCAGCATCCTGATCGCAACGTTCATGTCTAACCTCATTTCGTCTGGTATCACGACCAAAAAGAACCCTTGCGATCCAGGTTGTCAACATGGTCGACTGTCGTGTTCCAACCAGGTACAAGCTTTATATTACCTGTAATCCAAACCTGATGAGAGGGAGGCTTCATGTCCGAGCTCAAAGGAGTCACAGTAGTTCTCAAGGCTAACCAGTATTTCGATGGCGGTGTCACCAGCAGAACCGTGATCCTTCCCGACGGTACGAAGAAAACGCTGGGTATAATGCAGCCGGGCGAATACCAGTTCAGCACGGCATCCAGGGAACTGATGGAGGTCCTTGCGGGAGAGGCCAGGGTGCTCCTGCCGGGAGAGGACCGGTGGAAGACCATCGTTGAAGGCGAGACCTTCGAGGTGGCGGCTGACTCATCCTTCAGGATCAGCACCGGCGGAGTCCTCGACTACTGCTGTTCGTACGGCTGATCCACAGCTGTCGAGATTACAGGTGCGTCTGTTTCGCTCTCTATCTAGTTGAACATCGCCTTGATGCTGCCGAAGGTCGAGGGCTGAAGCGAGACAGCTTCATCATAGATGATGGATACATCGTCGAGGTATGAGTAGTCAGGGTCGGGGCCGGCTCCGCTGTAGCCGAAGAACCTTATCGCTTCGAGGTTTCCGGTGGAACGAAGGAAATATGTCAGGTCGTACTCCGTCCAGTCCGGCCCGGTCACATACACTATCTCCTGGTCGTAGTCAGAAGGACCGTAAAAGAAATCGAACGCAAAGATCGCGGCCTCCGGCTGCTTGTACCAGAATGTCACTGATACTATGTTGTTGACGTCGGACGGCGCGAATTCCTGCTTAATCCAGTAGTTACCCTCATCAAAGGCGCAATAGGTCCCTGAATGCGGGTCCGTGGTGTCTACTGTCCAGTTGCTGGTG
>CAZXEF010000025.1:0-21885 GCA_964639605.1 uncultured bacterium
GGCGGCACCGAAGAAGGTGACAGACCTTTCCTGGACCTCCGGGACATGCACACCGGCGAAACCAGACGTTTGTTCCGCTGTGATCCGGAGCGCTTCGAGTTCTTCGAGGCTTTCGCCGGGGATGAGGACCACTTCGTGCTGCGTTCCGAATCCCCCGTCGTTGTACCCAACTACTATCTGGCCATCTTGGGTGAGGAGATAGAAGCAGCCGATGGCGAGGCAACCCGTGTCCTGTCGCGCGAACCGATCACGCGATTCGAGGACCCTGCACCCCAGCTGAGAGAGATCGAGAGCCGTATCGTGCACTACGAGCGTGAGGACGGCGTACCACTCAGTTTCCAGCTGTTTCTGCCCCCCGGCTACGAGGAGGGCACGCGCCTTCCCACTGTTATCGATGCCTATCCTCTGGAGTACTCCGGAGCGACCACGGCCGGTCAGGTAAGAGGCTCGGCCCAGAGATTCATGCGAATGTACGGAGCTTCCTCTCTGTATTTTCTGCTCAGGGGCTATGCAGTGCTCGACAGGACCTCGATGCCAATGATCGGGGATCCCGAGACCACATACGACACCTTCGTTCCGCAGCTGGTGGCCGACGCGGAGGCCGCTGTGGCGAAGGCCGTGGAGATCGGAGTGGCCGATCCAGAGCGTATCGGCATCATCGGCCACAGCCACGGTGCGCTGATGGTCGCCAATCTCCTGGCGCATACCGACCTCTTCAGTGCCGGCATTGCCCGCAGCGGCTCGTACAACAAGACCAACCAGCCATTCGGTTTCCAGTCCGAGCGCCGTTCCCTCTTCGAGGCCAGGGATGTGTACATCCAGGTCTCGCCGCTCTTCTTCGCCGACCAGGTCAACGAACCGATCCTGATCATCCACGGTGACGATGACTCCAATCCGGGAACCCGCACCTTCCAGTCAGAGGTCTTCTACGAAGCGGTGAGGGGCTCCGGCGGCACCGCCAGACTGGTGCTGCTGCCCTTCGAGGACCACGGCTACCAGGCCCGGGAGAGTGTGGAGCATGTGCTGTGGGAGCAGCTGCGGTGGTTCGACATGTATGTCAAGGGTGCCGGGACAGAAGCTCCTCAGAGCTGAACCGGCAGTGGCATCGACAGGAACGCCGCAGCCTGACCACCTCCTGCGCCTGACAGGGGAAAAGGACGTGACCTGTGCGCAGTCCATAATGACATGAAGTGGCAGTTATGAGTGAGTCGAATATCCTACCGAGATGGGCGCCAAGAGTTACCCAGCGCGAGATCCGCCGGCTGTACGAGACGGATGCAAAGGGCATCTACGACGAGGAACTCATCGATGAGGTCGGCATCGGTCTTCTGGTCCGGTGCGAGAGCTTCCTGGAAGCCAATGAAGCCTGCAAAGGCAGGGTGAGGTGTCCGAGCTGTAGCTCGGTCGTGCTGCATACCTGCGGGAAGGACGAGATCCTCAGGTGCGAATGCGGCTGGAGGCGTCCGTGGGGCGAGTACTTCGAGACAATCCGACATAAGCAGCTCAGCGGCGCAGAGCCGGTACTCGAGCAGTTCCGAAAATACTCCGGGGAGTTTCCCGGAGCACGGACCCCGCAGGAGAAGATGCTGGCCATAGACCGTCTTATCCATGGGTTTCACCGCTACTGCAAGACAGGCGGTCCGACCCGGCCGGTGGCCGTAAACCTGATCGAAGGCAGAATGAAGGATGTCGTGGCTTTCCTGGACCGGCTGGCGTACAGCGAACTGAGCACTCCCGGAACTTCCGAGGGCCGTTCCAGATGGCTTGAGAACATAGAAGTCAACCGGGACTGGTACGGCTCCTGGGATCCCGGGCAGAACCGATCAGTGGGAGAGCCTGATGACTGAGCAAAGTCTCAATTCGATCCGGCATGGAGAAATGATATCTGAAGCGATCAAAGGTCCGGACGAGGCAACCGCTGAATGGATAACTGACGTGCTCCGGCAGAGCCGCTGTCTTCCGCGGGGCAGGATTCTCAGCCTCAGCAGGGTCAAGGAGTGCTCGTATACGTCCACGATTGTCAGACTGAGACCGGTTTATTCAGCCGATGCTCCCTCGACATCTCCTCAAAGGTTGTTGCTCAAATTATCGAGACCCGACTCTGGGCAGACCGTGGTCGGTGGAGAGCAACGGCGGCGCGAGGTGATGTTCCACATCGAAGTGGCCGCTGCCATGCCCTCTCCTCCAGTGGTCCGGTGCCATCATGCGGGTTACTGCGAAGAGACCGGGGCAGCTTCCCTGCTGTTCGATGACGTCTCTGCGACGCATTCAGCAGGCAGGCAATCTTCCCCTCCGCCACTGCCCGAGGCGGAAAGCGCAATTGAGGCCCTCGCTTCGTTCCATGCCTTCTGGTGGGACCATGACGGGCTCGGTAAAATAGACGAACTGCCGGATGATCGGTCCGTTGCAGAGCTGGTGGCCATCAATCGTGAGCGTTTCCCGGAGTTTGCAGACGCACTCGGTCCCCGGCTCACCGATCCACAGCGTCGGGTGTACGAGAAGGTGCTCACAGCACTGCCACGGCTTTGGTCGCGCATATCTGGCGGGAAGGACCTCACGCTGATTCATGGCGATGCCAACTTCTCGAACCTGCTTCTGCCGCATTCCCCGGACTCGGACAGGGCTCTCATCATCGACTGGCAGCTCTACGGCATCAGCTTCGCGGCAGAGGACCTGGCTCATCTGATGGCGCTGTTCTGGAATCGGGAACAGCGGCAGGTGATGGAGAAGCATTTGCTTAAACGGTATCACCAGGGATTGCTCCTGCATGGAGTCGACGGCTACGACTGGGATGACTGCTGGCAGGATTACAGGCTTTCTGTTATCCTTCGTGTGCTGTTCATGCCCATGTGGTTCTGGGTGACCGGATCCCCGGCATCATGGTGGCTAACAGGTCTCGATCGAGCTATGGAAGCAGTTGAAGACCTTCGTTGTCTGGAACTGCTTGAAACACAATGATACTTGTACCGCCGGATGCACGCGACAGCAGGCAGCCGGGAGTTGTCCGTAATTTTAGCAGAAGGAATTATGAAGGAATTCAAGGTCAGACCGCATGAATCCATCGGACCCGCCCGGCTAGGCATGACCCGGGAGGACATCCGCGCCGCTCTCGGAACCCCGTCACACATCGAGACCGCCCATGTGAAATGGGGCATCGGGTTCCCGGACAAGGACTGCTTCTACAACAATGCGTTCCAGGTAAGCTACGGAAGCAGAATGAAGGCGGAATTCATAGAGGTTTCGTCACAACCGGACTACACAGTCACTTTCGACGGTGTCCCCATTCACGGATCTCCTCCTGAGACTGTAGTCGCTACGATCGGGAAACATGCCGAACCGGATGTGGGGGATCCGGAATACCCGCTCAACCTGTTCTTTCCCAAACTCGACCTGTCGCTGTACCGGGAGCACAGCGAAGAGGGCTGTTTCGATGCGATAAGCATAAGCACGAAGGAATACGGGAAACAGAGGACAGGCTGAAAGCAAACGGGAGTGCACATCGCCGTACCATTTACAGTAATGCGAAAGGTCAGTAATTTTGATCTCTGGAATCATCGGTCAGATTTCTTGAACTCGTCTCACTGGAGATAGTCAGGAGCCTGCCCGGAGATGTGGTCATGGCGAGGGCACTTGATCCTACATGAACAGAATGCTGCGCAGCCGGCCGACGGGTCATTGAGGAACTGAACAAGGAAAACCGATGAAATATCATCACCTGGGAATACCGACACAGGTCCCTCACGACGGGGAAAAGTATCTCGAAGCCTTTGATACCTGGGTCACGGATCACGAGACCAACCCGTTTGGGACCCAGTGGATGCGGTACGGCGATAAATGCACACTGCCCGGGATCGTCAGGGAAGTGGCGCACGTGGCCTTCGCGGTGGATGACCTGCGGAAAGCTCTTGAGGGCAAGGAAGTGATCATAGAGCCGAATTCACCCAGCGAAGGCGTGACCGTGGCGTTCATCCTGGTAGATGGTGCTCCGGTGGAGCTCCTGGAGATCAGGATATTGTGAACACTGATCGCACTGTGAAAGCAGCGCGCGAAATGAGCCGCAATGTCGCTGGATGATGAACTCCGATGGTTCTGCATAGAAACCTGCCGCCGAGGATCTTGGATGATGAGGGCATGAATCCCCCCCGCCTCGCGGACATGGCTGCCTGCTCTGCCTGGCTCCCGATTACTGGCTGGTGTCATTTTTGTGAACTGGACTTCCCCGATGAGGTAGTCCAGTGGGGTACGGCACTCTTAAGAGGAGATAACCGGATAGCCGACTTCGGCAGCATTGACGAGCTGACCAGGCAGAATGGTTTCCTGGTGGACGGTTCGTATTCTCTAGAGTACCCATTCTCGGATGGACTCTCCGATATTGAAGCTCTTTAGCCGCAGCAGGACCCGAGAACGCAGCAGGCATCCCCTGCCGGAGGAACGGACGGCAACAGAGGAACGTGAATTGCATGAACTGAAGGTCGGAAGCACCACCATCCCGTATTCGGTCAGGTTCAGCAGGAGGGCAAGACGAAGAAGGATAGTCGTTCGTCCCGAAAAGGTGGAGATTGTCGCTCCCTTCGGAGACAGTGAAAAGGCCCTCCACCGGATCATGTTCCTCAGGCGAGAGTGGATAGGCGAGAAGCTTCGGTCACTGAGGGAAAGGACCGACAGGCTGACAGGACTCACTTCGTATACTCTTCGCGATGGCACAAGGATACCCTACAGGGGCAGGCTGCTCGTCCTGAGGATCCATCCTTCGGTTGATGGGGAAGTCAGGATCGAATACAGGACAGGCTTCCATATTCACCGGCCTCATGGTATAACCGATGAGGCTCTGCGGAAAAGCATGGACCATTGGCTGAAGAAACGGCTCGAGGCGGATATTGAGCCGCTTCTCAAGAAGTATTCGACGATCCTGCAAGTGAAACCCGGCAGGATCACGATTCGCGACATGAAGACCAGGTGGGGCAGCTGCGGAAGGTCCGGCAACATCAGCATCAATCTCCGGCTGATACACCTGTCCGGGAACTCCCTGGAGTACGTTGTCGCCCATGAACTGTGCCACCTCAAGTGCAGGGATCACTCAAGGAAGTTCTGGAATATCCTGGATTCGGTACTTCCGGAGCACATTCCCCGAATGAAGCGCATCGAGGGATTCATGCCCTGATTCCCGGACCCTCTTTATTCCGTACCAGTCCCCTTTGTTGTTCAAGTGACCAGTCCGAAGTAGGTTATCCTGCGGATAGTGGAAAGGGTTGGTTCACCATGAAGATTACCATGATCATAGTCGCTCTGTGTTCAAGTATCGCGTATTCGAACGTTGACCTGGTCGGCTGCGCATCGGGGAACTTCGTTGTCTGGGATGACGGGTCGGGTATTGTGAGACTTGCGGAGATAGAGGGTTCCCAGGATACCCTGGAATTCGGCCTGAACTTCCCGACTCTTGGATATGCCGTTCTCGACGGGGAACCCCGTCTGGTGCTGGCGACCTGCTCATACGAACAGCAGGTGGCTGATTCCCTCTTCCTCATAAACCCCTCCCCCCTCTCCGTCGTCTCATCAAGGGCCGTTGCATCGGCCGACCTCTGCTGGCTCAGCGAGCCTGGCATTGTCGAGGGAAGCATAAATGTGGCAAGGCACCAGAATGAGACTGATGCATTCTACATCTCTGCAGATGCATACATTCCCTGCAGCGGGGACATGGAATGCAACGTGATGTCCCTGAGGTTCCAGTGCGATACCTCAGGTGAGATTTACATCACGGACACACTCGGGGTGAGCATCGACTCCTACGCCGGCAGTATCAACTCCTACAGCAGGCCCGTATGCTGCGCCACATCGGTCCCGGCGATGCTCTGGAGCTGGCACAACGGATACATGACACCCCTGCTGGATGTATACGCCGGAATACACCAGATGGACGGGGCCCCGGTGCCCGGGGATTTCGAGCCGATGATGCATGACTGTTTCTACTCCGATTACTGCGATGGCGAAGTAAGGGCCGCAGGCTCGTGCGCCACGGAAGCCGTAGGATTCTGGACCCAAAGCGACGATACGGAACTCTACTATTCCGTTCTGCGCCCTGGATTCGCCTGTCCGGATTCACTGACCCCGGCCCCGTACGGAATCCCCGTTATGGCTGCCATAGCTCTGAGCTCCAGTCCCGATGATTACGGCCTGCTGCTGGTCTGGCAGGACGGGGACAAGATACTGTGCGCCCACTGGGACGGCGGGTGGAACACATTCCACCATGTGGTGGAGACCGGTGTCCCAGACCTTTACAACGGCAATCTGGCTGTCTGCAGCGTTGATTCCGGTTACTTCGTCGCCTGGGCCGCACCGGAAGTCCCGGAGATCAGGTTCGTTCCCAGGGACGTAGTCACATTCATCGAGGGGGAAGCCCAGGGTTCGCAGGCTCAAAGCGGCATCCGGATCTCGCCTAACCCCGTTGCTTCAGGTATGAGCATCAATGTCAGGATCGATGGAATGTTCTCTTCCCCTTTAGAGCTGTACGACCTGAACGGGCGACTGGTCTTCCGGACGGAACCCGATGAGGAAGGAAACGCTTCATTCGATACCTCCGGAATGCCCCCCGGCACTTACATTCTAAGATGCACTTCGGAGGACGGCACGATCACGTGCAAGATGATCCTGCTGGGCGACTGACCAGGCAGTTTTAAACCGGACCGGCAATTCCCCGGATTACCGGACCCAGCCTGGACGGGCTGCTTGCCCCGTATATTGGATCCGGTTCGTCAGTCCTTCCTTCAATCCGAACAGGCGTCATCAGGGAGAAACAATGCGAGAAATACGCGCCCTGATCTTCGATTTCGACGGTACCCTGGTGGATTTCGTGGAGGCGGATGAAGCTTGCCTGAGGCTGCTGCACTCCATGACCGGGACCGGTATTTACTTCGACACTTTCCTTGACAAGGCAGTTGAGACCATCATGGAGTTCCATGAACTGGTCCGCCGGAACAGTGTCGATCCTCTCACCATGCACAGATATCGCCTCCGAAGGACTTTCAGTGAGCTGGGGATCCCGTGGGACGGGGAATACGTCAGGTTCTACAAGGATGCCCTTGTTGATGCAACGAGACCGAATGACGGGGCTCTCGAACTCCTCCAGAACCTCGGGAACAGGGTTAAGCTGGGGCTGCTGACCAACGCCTACGATCCTGTAATGCAGAGGAGACGGATAGCGGCTTCCGGTCTGGAAGGATTCTTCGACGAGATCGTGATATCCGGGGCAGAGGACTGCGCCAAGCCGGACACAAAGATCTTCCTCCTCCTCTGTTCCAGACTGGGCGTGGATCCGAAAGAGTGCATCTTCATAGGAGATTCCCCCGAGTACGATATAGCGGGAGCCGGCAATGCAGGTATGAGGACCGTGCTCATAGGTGACGGTGGTCACGGGACCGGACATGGACCCGATCACCGGATCGGATATCTTAGAGAAATCGGGCCACTGCTTGATGGGCTGGTGAAACCGGCACCGGGAAATCATGGTCAGAGCGACGAGCGGGAGGTAGATGAGAACAGCGAAGCAGGAAGACTGGAAAACGGAACCCCTGCCCCCTGAGAGAACGTCGATAGCTCTGGACCTGGTTTTCACGATGGAGGAGACGGAGATCATCCGAAGGGGATTGATCCCTGTACAGATGGAGGACAAATGGTTCATCTACTGGAAGGACGGCACACTCTTCTTCCACCGCAGCTGGACGGGTCACTGCATATATGTCGTGCACTTCATCGAAGAAGGTGATTCGTGCCGGATGGTCAGGGCGGATGTCAACAGGGACCCTGATCAGTACGGCGAAACCTCGGAGGAAGAAGATGCCGGGATGGTCCCTTATCTAGTGAACCTTCTCCTGCTCCATCGTAACGGAGCTTTCCCGGGTTCCGGTGAAACGCCTGAAGAGACAGCTCTGTTGAACTGGAGCCAGGTGGGCAGGGCGATGCTGGGTAAGCATCCCGGCATGGATGATAATGCTTCTGGAGGAGACCCTGGTGCGGATGAAGACTGAGAAGGACACAGGGAGGAAAGTAGATGAATGTCAGGAATGACTCGCACGAGTGCGCCGTCTGCGGAAAGATCTTCCGCAACCAGGACCTCATTCCAGGTGAAGCCGTTCGAGATGCCGTGGCGAAGGAGATCGCCCTCGATCATCCCGACTGGTCCCGGGAGAGTTTCATCTGTCGACCTGACCTGATGCTTTACCGGTCGAAGTACGTTCATTTCCTACTGGAATCGGAGAAAGGAGAGATCACCACCCTTGAGCAGGAGGTCCTGCAGAGCATTCAACAGCATGAACTCCTGGCGAAGAACGTGGACATGGAATTCGAACAGAAATGGTCCTTCGGCGAGAGACTTGCGGACAGAATAGCGACATTCGGCGGAAGCTGGTCGTTCCTGATCTGCTTCGGCGTTTTCCTCGTGCTATGGATAGGCATGAACTCGCTGGTCCTCCTCTGGCGCCCAAGAGACCCCTACCCCTTCATCTTCCTGAACCTTATCCTGTCCTGTATCGCAGCTATACAGGCACCTATCATCATGATGAGCCAGAACCGCCAGGAGGCAAAGGACCGCGTGCGCTCTCAGCACGACTACCAGGTGAACCTCAAGGCGGAGCTGGAGATACGGCATCTGCACGAGAAGATCGACCACCTCATATCCAATCAATGGGACCGTCTGACAAAGATACAGGAGATCCAGCTCGACCTTCTGTCGGAGATAGGCAGGAAAGGATGATGTCCGTCATGGTACGGAAGGCAGACCAGGCATGAGGATCGTAATCCGACGCGCAACCAGGGATGACGCCTATTCCCTTGCAGAATTGAACGGCGACGTCCAGGATTTCCACTTCGAGCACCATCCCTCCTATTTCAGGAAAGCCGCTGGCGATGAGGTCGCTGACTGGTTCCGTTCCCTGATCCCTCTGGACAGCATCGATATCTGGATTGCCGAAGCCGACTCCGAACCGGTGGGTTATGCGCTCGCCATCACGCATTCAAGAGAGGCCAATCCTTTCTGCAGACCGCGGAAATGGATCGAGATAGACCAGATAGGAGTGCGAAAGGACATGCAGAGGACTGGTATCGCTCGGAGAATGGTGGATCAGGTCAGGAGAACGGCCGAGGAAAAAGGGATCGAAGCGATAGAACTGGCATCATGGAGTTTCAACGGGAATGCGCACATGGCCTTCGAGAAGCTCGGTTTCACACCAAGGCTGATCAGGTTCGGAATGGAGCTGGAGAAGACCGTGAAGGAACCCGGTAAATAGCCGGCGAATTCTGAACAATGCCGGCAGACGCTTGGTTAACATGATCGGATCGGGGAATGAGATGGGCAATCTTTACGATGAGCGATACGATCAGGAGGAGTACTACTGGGGCTTGAAGCCCTCCTCGAACTGCTCCAGGGTTCTTGAGATAATCCCCCCTTCAGGAGGGCCGAGACTGCTGGACGTCGGATGCGGCGAGGGCAGAGACGCAGTTTTCTTCGCAGGCAAGGGGTATGTTGTCACGGCTTTCGACTGCTCGCCCGTGGGAGTGGAGAAAGCCCTTCGCCTCGCGGAGAGGGCGAAGGTCTCTTTGGAAGTATTCGTAGCAGATATCAACGAATACAGGCTGGACAGCAACTTCGACGTAGTGTTCTCCACGGGAGTCCTGCAGTACATTCCGCAGGACCTGAGGCCGGAAATCCTTGGTAACTACCGTGAGTTCACAAACCCCGATGGCGTTAACGCACTCTCCGTTTTCGTGAGTAAACCATTCATTGCCAGGGCACCCGATGCCGAAGCGAAGGCGTTTGAATGGAGATCGGGCGAACTCCTGAGCTTTTATCACGACTGGCGAATAGAGTACACTGCGGAGGAGATATTCGACTGTATGTCAAGCGGCGTGCCCCACCGGCATGCCATCTCGAGGGTGATCGCTAGGAAGGTCAGAGGATGAGCTGATGGACTTTCTATCGAAGCTGCCGGGACCTTCTCCGCATGTTCTTCCCATTCCCGGGAAAGCAAGGACTGCGTGAAGCCGCAGGAACAGAAGAAGATCGTCCGCAGAGGTTATGACAGGCTCTCGTATGATTACAGGAGCGATGAAACTCCCGACGATTCAGGCGACTATTCAATGTGGGTGGGAATCCTCGAGGGATTCCTGCCGGAGAACTCGCCTGTCCTGGATATAGGGTGCGGCTGCGGCCTGCCGGCGACCAGACTCCTGGCCAGGCGTTTCGAAGTCACGGGGGTGGACTTCTCCGAAGTCCAGATCGGAAGGGCAAGGAATCTGGTACCATCGGCCCGTTTCCTGTGCGGAGACATCTCGGAACTTGCCTTCCCTCCTGGTTCCTTCGATGCAGTGGTTTCTTTCTACACTATCATCCATATGCCCCTGGAGGAGCACCCGGCTCTTTTCAGGCGGATCGACTCATGGCTCCGACCATCCGGTTATTTCATGGCCACCGTAGGCCATGACGAATGGACGGGTTATGATGACGCATACCTCGGGGTTGCCGGAGGCAGGATGTGCTGGAGCCATGCCGATGAAAAGACCAATGTGCGCTGGATCGAAGAGGCCGGACTTCATGTTCACTGGACGAGATTCGTACCGGAGGGGGACAGCGGCCATACGCTAGTGCTGGCTCAGAAACCGCCGGTCGGCAATGAGCGGATCCAATATGCTGGAGGTGCTGATTGAGATACGTCGATTTCAGGGATTCTATATGCAGTGAGCTCCGCCGGGACCGTGAAGGGCTCACATGGAAGCAGCTGAAAGAGCGTCTCGACCTGCCCTACCGGACCCCATGCAGCGAATGGATCGGCAGGATGGAGGAGGAGAACGGCCTGGTAAGGGTCCCGGGACCCGGACGGGCTTACATATGGCGGATAAGGGAGAACGGCACGGGAACAGGTTAGGCGTAAGCACGGGTCTGTTGCTGCCGAGTTCGATGTCCCTTAGTGTTGACACTCCAGGAAGAGGGTGAGTTATGGATCTGGATCGCGGGATGCGCTTCTTTCCACGTGACAGGACGGGCAAGATCCTGTTCTGTCTCGGAGTTGCTTTGCATCTGGCGGTTGCTCTGTTTTTTTATCTGAACCTGTACCCTGACATCCAGCGCCTGATGCCGGATGACACTCTGTACTACCTGAAGATCGCAGAGAATATCGCGCAGGGTCATGGCAGCGTGTTCAGCCCGGCCGAACCCACTAACGGATATCATCCCCTCTGGATGGGCATCCTGTTCATCGTCCGGTTCCTTTTCCGGCCCGGCAGGGAGCTGTTCATCCTTCTGTCCCTTCTCGTGTCCGTCCTTCTGAACGGGACAACAGCGCTGCTTCTCAGGAGGTTTCTCCTCAGGCTGGGTTTCCACGAGAGTCAGCAGACTCTTGGCATGTCGCTGTATCTCTTCCTGCCGTGGCTGGTCCTCCTTAATCTGAGCGGGCTTGAAACACCGCTGTTCTTCATGTGCCTCGTGCTCTTCTTCATAATGCTGCAGAGGGTGATCTCCTCTAGTGAATCCCGGCTTCGCGGGCATGTGCTTCTCGGAGTGACGGCGGGTTTTCTTTTCCTGGCCAGGACGGATTCGGTCTTCTTCATTCTCTCCGGTGCAGCAGTCGTTCTCTTGAAGAGGCAGTCATGGTTGGAACTGAGGAATCTTGCCATGACCGGTCTGGTCACTGCTCTGATATCACTTCCATGGCTGATCTGGTGCTGGAGCCGATTCGGGAGTCCGGTCCAGTCCTCCGGGATGGCACTCTCCTACTTCAGATGGCATACGATGTATCCCGTGGAAACACTGAAGTACTGGATCTACAATGGAGGGCGGCTCTTCCACAAACTGGCCATCGTATTCATGTCCCCCTTCACATACCATGCCCGGAACTTCGAGACGATCATACCGCTGTGGTGCGATGTCGCCATGTTCGCAGTGGTGGCGGGAACCGTCTATGCCGTCGTGCGGAACAGGCGCCGGATCATCCTGCCGACGTACATCTGGCTTCCCGCGATGCTGCTGCTGGTGTTCTACACCTTCGTAAGGATCGCATCCGCCGTATGGCATATGTCGATATTTCCTCTCATACTCCTGTTGCTGCTCGTCAATCTCTCCAGAAGGGTCAAATGGAGGTGGTCATCAATAACCGCCGCATTTGTCTTTTTGCTCATCGTGAATCTGTACACACTGGGAAACGGTTTCTATTATCCGCAGCAGGCGACTGACATGATGGGCTCTGCCATGGCGACAGGCAGGGATTCCCCCGATCCGCTCCTGATCGGTGCCACAGACTCCGGCTACCTGGGTTACTTCATAAGCGACAGACATGTGGTGGTAAACCTTGACGGGGTGGTAAACCAGCGGGCTTTCATTCACATAAGGGAGGGTACGTTCGGTGATTACCTCGAAGAACTCGATCCCGACATCCTGAGGATCTCCCCCGAGATGCTGGAGTTCTACTGTCGCAATTCAGTGTATCCCAGGTGATCGAGCCGGAAGGCGTAGAATAACCGGAAGCTGACCTGAACGTGACTCCTATCTTATCATGGATATACGATTCTGAACCTTTGCCGCAGGCCTCAGGAGTTGGCCGAAGATCATGCGGATATTAGTCAGGAATGCCGGAGATGTGTTATCATTGCATTGTATCACGGCAGGATGAGTGGATCATGAGGTTCCATGCAGAAGGAGTCATATAATGGGAATATCGGCAGTTCTTATTTCGATACTGGTTTCAGCAACCAGCCTGACCATAACCAACCCGGTGGACGGAGAAACATACGACGGCGACTGGCTGATGCTGAAGTCGATCGTCGAGAACGAGGACGAGATCCCCGATTCGGTCCATTACGTCCTTAACGGCCAGATTCCGGTCCTTCTGCCCAGGCTGAACACGGACTGGTACACCTACATGCAGAACGATGTCCATCACGGGTTTTCGGAGTCACCCGCCCCCATGGACAATACCATTTTCTGGGCCGCGCCCGTTACGGGTGATTACCATGAGTTCCCTACTCCTGTGATAGTGGACGGCCTGGTCTACTATCCATCGAACTACGGTAAGGACTCCCTCTTCGCCCTGGATGCCGCAACGGGAGAGATCATCTGGAAATACTACACCGGCTACACTGATGACGCAGTCACGGTGAAGGACGGATATGTCTACACTGCAAGCGATTCGCTGTGGTGCCTCAACGCCCTGACCGGTGACAGGGTCTGGGCAACGGCATCCGCGAACGCCGACGGAAGCACCCCTGCGGTCTACGATGGAGGCGTGTTCTGCGGCCGCGGCTCATTCTCTCCCACGGAGTCCCACGTCTACCGGTTCGACGCTCTCACGGGAGACGAGGAATGGTCTCAGGTTCTTTCCGGGTACACCGCGAGCTGCCTGACCGTCTGGAACGACATGGTGTTCATACCTACCTACTACGGCGCCCTCAATGCGCTGGATGCGGGTACCGGTTCCATCATCTGGCAGAACACGGACAGCTACGGAGGCTACTGGGATTCGTCCCCCGTGATAGTTGACGGTATCATTTACATCTGCGGGAATGACGCCATGGCAAGGGCCATCAACGCACTGACAGGAACAACGGTCTGGGAGGTGGACATAACGCCGGGAACCTACATTTCCGCAACCCCGGCGTACCATGACGGCAGGCTCTTCTTCGCCGACCAGGTGGATACCTACCATTGCCTGGATTCATCCGACGGCAGCACCCTGTGGTCGGTGCCGGGAGTCCATCACGGGTCCTCGGGGCTCGCGGACGGAGTCGTGTTCTACGGCGAGGGAAGCAATTATTACGATGCCACGGCAAGAGTGATGGCGATCGACTGGGACAACGGGCAGACCATCTGGAGCTACATGACTACTTCAGGTCCATACGGCATTGTGTCCTGTCCTGCCATCACCGACGGCGTAATGTACATAGCAGCCACCGATTGGAACCTCTACGCCTTCGGCACCGGGCTCAAGTACACTTACCGTGAAGAGTGCTTCTATGCGGATGTAGGTCCGAACGAGCTGATCGTGACTTCCTTCGATGATGGATCAGCTGTCGCGGCCGACACCATCAACTTCACGGTGACTCAGGAGGGCATCACGCTGGAACCTTCCTCCAGGCTCGCCCTGCAGGCCGTTCCCAATCCCTTCCACTCCACCGCAAGCATAACCTTCCATCTGTCTGAGCCGGGGAGGACTACAGTGGCGATATACGACCTGTCAGGAAGGATCGTCAGGACACTGCAGGATTCAGAGCTGTCGGAGGGTCAGCATTCGGTGCAGTGGGACGGTACGGACGAACACGGCAGGACATTGTCAGCGGGTATCTACATCTGCAGGATCCAATCAGGCGGCATTGCCGAGACTACGGGACTCTGCCTGTTGAGATAAGTCATCTTCGAAGGACAGGAGCTTCTAGCGATGTCGAAAAAGATACCCGGACCCACCGAGATCAGGGCAGCGGGGAACAAACCCAAGCTGATCGAGGAGTTCATCGGACTCGTGAACACCGGCACGGAAGATGTCAGCGTCGCAAGGATGAACAGCCCGGAGGGCTGGGTTGAGCCGGGACAGGCACCGGAGTTCGACGAGTACACGCTGGTGCTGAGAGGTACCCTCTGTGTGAAGACCGCAGATGAAGAGTACGAGATCGGTTCCGGAGAGGCCTTCATCGCCTGCAGGGGCGAATGGATTCAGTACAGCACACCGTATCCGGATGGCGCCGAATACATGGCGGTCTGTATCCCTGCTTTCAGCCCCGGGCAAGTGCACAGGGACCTTCAGTAATACCTGTCTGAGCTTCACCCGGCACGCCCACTGAAGTAACTCAGTGGGAAGCTGGAATACTACTTTTTCCGGAGTGAATTCGCACGGAACATCGAGCGGCTTGTACGCAATACATATACATTTGATTTAATCGTTTGTTATCATTGATATATATGAATCTGGGTACATTCGATATGCCCCCGCTCCCCCCGAGCGATACCAGTCCCCGATCAGTGTCTTGAGCCACATCATCGAGGTCAGCTTCACGAACTGTCACCAGGTTCCATACTGCTCTCTCAGAACAGCCGCTCCTTCGTTCTCATCGAACTTGACAACCCTGAGTGGTATCACGAGTTTACATTCGTTATCGATGCGCGTTTTCGTAAAGTGTTCTGACAGAATGAGGGGAACGGAGCACATGATGGAATGCCTGACACTTATGACGTCGTTGCTCGTATCGGCAACAGCCGTTGCAAACCCGGTATCGGCCGATCCGGGGATTAATGGATCCGGCGACATCACATGCCAAACCGTCGTGATGACCTGCATGGGAGACCTCGAACAGGGGATGGTTTCACAGGAACGGCCTTCCATAAGGTCTTCGCCTCAAGCGGATCTCATACTCTGTTCAAACAGTTCCTTCGACCATAGCGTAAGTCCGGACCTGACCTCTTCCAGCGAGGAGAGCTGCCTCGTTCCATCCGGGCACGAGGATTCGTACTGGTTCAGGATGTCATTCCTGCCGGGCGGCATGCATGATCCGTCTGATCAAGAGCCAGGCCACCAGAACCCGGATACCCTGTTCGCGATGAACACGGTCACGGGAGAGGTCCTGTGGATGATCACCGGAGCGGATTTAAGCTGCAGCACGCTCTTCATTAAGAACGGCCGGCTCTATATCACCCGTGATGGGTCTGTCCTGTGCCTCGATGCTTTTACTGGAGAGGTCGTATGGCATTTCGGGAACAGCGGCAGCACCGGGAATGATCCGGCTCTGAACGTAACAGTCCAGGATGCCGTATACTATCCCTCCGAGAGCGTGACCCTGGGATACGGGACTGCCGGCGATGATGAGGACTGGTCAACGGTCGTGAGATCGAATGCCGCGCTGAGCGGTGTAGCGGATGCGCCGGACATGCTCTTCGGAACCAAGACGAATGATGATGATCACGGAGGGCCGATAAACTACAGGGTAGGCCACTAGGCCACAGATTTCAGAATAGCTGCAGGCTTTATCGAACATGCAGCCACCTGCAGGGAGTATTAGTCAGGCTCCATTCCCTGCAAGTGTACAAAACCCGGAAAAACAGCGGAAAGGTGCATCAGGACCATTGTCGGCGATCGGACTGCTGAACGAGAAGCCTCTGCATGCATCCCTCAAGGAATGGTACTCTCATCCGGGAGACCTGTTCGAGGTTCCAGTGGACGGGTTCTTTGTGGACATCGTACGCGGGGAGCTTCTCATAGAGATACAGACGGGCAGTTTCGCCTCCATCAGGCATAAGCTTGGGAAGCTGCTGCCGGAACATCAGATCAGGCTTGTCTACCCCATTGCATTTGAGAAATGGATCGTCAAGCTCCCAAAGCAAGAGAACGAGGACATATCCCGCCGCAAGTCTCCCAAACGAGGCCGCGTGGAAGAGTTGTTCAGTGAGATGGTGAGCTTCCCCCTCCTGTTCGTGAACCCGAACTTCTCGGTGGAAGCCCTCCTCATTAGAGAGGAAGAAGTGCGAAGGTTCGAGGGCGGGAGAGGCTGGCGCAGAAAGGGCTGGGTCATAGAGGAACGGCGTCTCATTGAAGTAGTGGACAGGAGAATCTTCCACAGACCGGAAGACTGGCTGGCTCTTCTTCCGGATGGACTTGACGACGAGTTCACGACACAGGACCTGGTGGATAAAATGAGCATAAGGAAAGCGCTTGCCCAGAAGATGGCATACTGTTTCCGCAATGCCGGAATTATCCGCCAGATCGGCAGGAGGAATCGATCGAACCTTTTTGAAGTATCCGGCGGCAGTCCCTGATCCATGGAGGAATTCACCGTCAGACTTGATGCTCTGCAGACGGCGGGCGGCAATGGCTATACGTCCGAGATTTGTTATTGCATATTCCCCGGAGATCCATGAAGGAGGAATCGAAAATGAGCTTTGATTCAGGTATGGTACCGGTTCTTCAGATGGCTGACCTGGCCGCTCTCGAGGATGCGCAGGAGTATCTCGGAAGGCATGGCTACAGGACAAAGGTGACCCCGTTCGAGGATCTGCCCGAATCCGAATACCAGGACTGGATGATACCCGAGGACTCGGGATACCTGCTGTGGCTGGAATCGTCGGAGTACGAACCGGCCATGGACATGCTGAGCGAATTCTTCGGCAACATCGATGAGCTGGATGATGAAGAAGTGGATTTCTATCCGGACGAGGACTACTAGAGCTTCTGCCGTGCAGTGATGGGGATCGATCATCGGTTCTTCCATCTGTGTTCGACCATACCCTCAGAATTCCGCTTCACGTGTTGTTTTGAAGCCACGATCGGTTGAGACTGTCTGGAGTTGAAAATGGATTACCGAGTAGTAACGCTTGGGCAGCGATGGGACTTGTTCCAGGCTCAGGACAGTATATGCGACGAGGTCTGGCCTGAGTTCATGCTGCAGGATCCGGTGGCGCACCGTTACTGGATGAAGTTCATTGAACTTTTCAGGGAATATCAGCTGCTGCTTGTGCACGAAGATGACATACTTGCCGTAGTGAACACTGTTCCTCTCAGCTTCAAAGAGAGCCTGGACAGGCTTCCTGACGAGGGATGGGACTGGGGCGTGGAGAAATCCGTGAGGGATCACGAGAACGGCGCGGAGCCGAACACTCTCATGGGAGTCCAGATAGTCGTGAACAGGGAGCATCAGGGAAAGGGCCTGAGTTCCGCCGCCGTCGAGGAGATGAAGCGCATTGCTTCAGGGATGGGATTGGAACGGCTGATCCTCCCCGCCAGACCCAGCGAGAAATCAAGGTACCCATTAATACCCATCGAAGAGTACATCACCTGGAAGAACGAGGATGGATTGCCTTTCGACAGCTGGCTGAGGGTGCATGTCAGGTCTGGTGGAGAGATCATCGGTGTTTGTTCGAGGGCGATGCAGATACCTGGTTCCATCGCGCAGTGGAGGGAATGGACCGGGATGGAGTTCCCGGGCTCCGGTTCCTATATTGTCCCCGGTGCTCTGAATCCCGTATCGATGGACCTGGAATCCGACAGAGGTCTGTATGTCGAACCCAACGTCTGGATCATTCACGACAGACTTGTCGAATGAACATCCCAGGCTCGCATCAAACGCTTTCGCTTTGAAAGAGCATAACAACTAAGTCTATCCATGCTGAAGGTTTTTGCATATTGTAAATACCTGTTCCTGTTGATGAACGGAAAAAGTGGGGGGGGCGTATGGAGATCATTGATCTGACAGACAAGTACCATGAACAGTATTTCTGCTGTCTCGAGACCTGGTCCGACGAGATGAAGGAGGCGGGAGACCACAAGCGAATTTGGTTCGACGAGATGATCAAAAAGGGACTCCGTGTGAAGCTGGCTGTGGAAGACGATACCGCATGCGGCATGATACAGTATATCCCCATCGAGTATTCCCGGGCACTGGGCGTTGACCTCTGCTTCATAGACTGTATCTGGGTTCACGGGTACAGGAAAGGTATCGGCAATTACCAGAAGCGGGGGATCGGCAAAGCACTGCTTCGGGCCGCCGAAGACGACGCCTCCTCCATGAACATGAAGGGTATGGCGGCCTGGGGGCTTTCCATGCCGTTCTGGATGAAGGCCTCATGGTTCAGGAAACAGGGTTACATCAAGGTTGACAGCAACGGGATAATGGTACTGCTATGGAAGCCCTTCAAGAATGATGCCTCTCCTCCGCAGTGGATCAGACAGAGGAAGGAACCGGAAAGCGTCGAAGGCAAAGTAACCGTGACATCCTTCATCAACGGCTGGTGCCAGGTGCAGAGCATCGTCAACGAGAGGGCAAGGAGAGCCTCGGAGGAGTTCGGAGAACTGGTGGAGTTCAGGGAGATAGTCACTTCCGATCCCTCTGTGCTCGGGGAATGGGGGATATCCGACGGTCTTTACATCGATGGCAAACAGGTCAGGACGGGCCCTCCCCCCTCCTTCGAGAAGATCCGCAGGAAGATCGCAAAAAGAGTGAAGAAGCTTCAGGGAGCGATCTGATCAGGGAGAACACTGGCAGTCTATTCAGACATTGATACAGTAATGCAATACAGTCTTCGATCCATGGAAACCCGCTGTCCATACGGATTCTGCTGATCCGTAGTATTATATGCAATGCACGTCGGACTTATCTGATCGGGGGGATATCATGGAATACCGTACGAAGCGTCTTCTCTTTGCTGCTGTGATCGCATTCTCACTTGTTCTGTCATGCGGAGACACCGCTGAGGAACCCACCGCTGAAGAGACCGGACCCGACACCATCGAGGTCGCTGTGACCGATACTCTGGGCCTGCTGTTCGGGGACAGCGCCTTCGTGTTCGGCACTATCACCCAGGCATCATGGGGCGGCGACGGTAACGTATATGTCATGGACGGGCAGCTGGGACGGATCGCCGTCTTCTCGCCGCAGCGTGAATTAGTCCGTTACATCGGGAGGCTGGGTTCAGGTCCGGGGGAGTTTCAGTATCCGCAGAGTTTCGCCTTCCTGGACGATGGAAGACTGGTAGTGGCGGACTGGGGCACAGGCAGTATCGTTTTCTTCGACAGCACACTGAACTTCATCGACCAGCTGACCGGATACTATCCTTCTTCTCCGAGATACCTGGTGCCGGGTCCCGGCGGCAGCAGCTACGTGGCCTTGTGCATGGAACTCGACGAAGGAGGGGACGAGATCACCGGAAGCAGCTTCATCGCCCGTTACGCCCGGGGTATGGAGCCGGAGCACAAATACGATTCCTGGCCGCTCATGATAAGAGTTTACGGAGATCCGGAGGATCCGGACCTCAGCATCGGCAGGGTCGATCATGATTTTGATACCGATCTCCAGGGCACTGTCTACCTGGCGGAGAGGGACGACAGCACCTACCTCGTGGAAGCTTTCCCCGCGGACGGAAGCATTGATACTCTGGTGGTGAAACCCTGGGAGAGGGTCGAAAAGACACAGGAGCAGCTGGAGCAGCAGTTCTACGAAGAAGGAAGGTCTACGGACAACGATGGGAGCGGCATCAGCAGAAGGACCATAGACGACATATACCCCTGGCTGAACGCCATTAGCTCGGTGGACGTGGACGTGAACGGTGATATCTGGGTGGGCCAGGGCTACACGGACATGCCGACCTTCGAGGTCTACTCCCCTTCAGGTGAACTCAGATACGTGGCCGTGATCCCGGAACTGGAGGGAGCAAGAGGCCTGGAGTACTGTTTCAGGAACGGATACCTGGCGTACGACAGGCAGCCGGAGGATTATCCCAAGGTCTACTTCCTCGAACCGGGAATCTGAGGACCGTCTTCGGACATTGAGAGGTGGATGACTGAACCGATACGGAGTAGAAATGGAGCTTGAAGGTAACAGGGACCTTGCGGAACGGTTCATCCAGATCTGGGGTGGCGGAGACCTGGACATCATCGATGAGCTTGCCCATCCGGATATTACGGTGACCTACCCCATTCTGCCCAGGACGATCAAGGGCAGCAGGATATTCAGACGCGTAATGGAAGGTTTCAGGTCATCCTTCCCGGACTCCAGCCTGACCATCGATGAAGAGATCGCTGAAGGAAACAGGGTGGTCATCAGATGGACCTTCAACGGAACCCACAGTGGTCAGCTCCTCAGCTATCCCGCCACAGGCCGGAAAGTGACGTGGACCGGTATCACGATCTACGAGATCGTCGAAGGGAAAGTGATCAGGGAGACGGGCGAGGAGGATTTTCTGGGATTCCTTCGTCAGACAGGCATAGTGGAGTAACCCGGAAGCTGTTCCCATTGCCGGAAGCAGACTCCGTTACATGAAAGCAAGGTTGGCATGGCATCGAAGTCGAACATAACCTTTGTGCTGAACTGTACCGCCTTGCTGACCGTCCTTCCATCTCTTGGCTGCTGCAGTGACACAACGGCGGAGGAGAATGAAATGGAGACTCTGGAGATCGAGGTGATCCCTCTGGATGATCTCAGTATAACGGTTGTATACGACAACACGGCCTATCATCAGGGTCTTCGATCCGACTGGGGCTTCGCCTGCGTGATCGACGGGCTGGAGAAGAAGATACTGTTCGATACCGGCGCCGACGGTGACCTGCTCTTGATCAACATCGACAAACTGGCATGCCATCCGCGGGATATAGGGACGGTGGTCCTTTCCCACGAGCACTGGGACCATGTGGACGGCCTCGATGAATTCCTGAGGATGAATCCCGATGTTGAGGTCTTTCTTCTTGAATCGTTCCCCGATGAGATCGGTCTGACCGTAACCGGTTCGGGAGCGGCTCTGACAGAAGTCGACGGTCCCATGGAGATCTGCACAGGAGCCTATTCCACCGGGTCCATGGGGAGCGACCCGGAAGAACAGTCACTTATTATCGCAACGGACCATGGCGCTGTGGTGATAACAGGCTGCGCCCACCCTGGAATAGTCGAAATCGTCCGAAGAGCACGGGAGCTTACCGGTCAGGACATTCTGCTGGTAATGGGGGGCTTCCATCTGAGAAGCCATTCCGATGATGAGGTGCAGGGGATCATCCAGGAGTTCAGGGACCTCGGAGTCGTCTATGCGGGCCCCTGCCACTGCACCGGAGAAAGACAGATAGGACTTTTCAGCGAGGCTTACCAGGACCATTTCATCAGGATCGGTGTCGGCCGGGTAATAAATGCGGATGATCTGCCCTGAGGAACAGCAGTCACTCGGACATGGTCTGCGATATGAGTAACGGTGAGTTCGTCATCGAATTCTGAGATCTCCCGGACCCTGAGAAGACTTCGGAAAAGGCAGATCATCTATCCTTGAAGAGGATCCCGGTCAGAATCGGACCCTGGTTCATTCTTCCCGGAGTCGGAGTTGAGGATGCGGGGCCAGATGACGAACGGCGAGAGTATGAAGTAGAAGATGCAGGTAAGGCCGATCAG
>CAZXEF010000026.1:0-21600 GCA_964639605.1 uncultured bacterium
GACGTTCCTTCTCATATCGGTGACTTCCTCGGGTCGCTCGTCGATCAACAGTATCAGGAGCTTTGTGTCTGGATCGTTGGCTGCGATACTGTTCGCCAGATGCTGAAGCAGCATGGTCTTCCCGGCACGGGGCGGGGACACTATAAGGGCCCTCTGCCCTTTTCCTATGGGGACCAGGAGATCAAGGATCCTGCCGGACATGTTCTCCGGAACCGTCTCCAGAACGAACCTCTCTTCGGGGTAGAAAGGTGTCAGGCTGTCGAAGGAGGGCCTGTCCTTCAGCTCATCAAGACTCTTCCCGTTGACGCTCTCTATCCTGAGGAGGGCGAAGTACTTCTCTCCGTTCTTCGGTCTCCTTACCTGACCTGACACAGAGTCCCCCGTGTTCAGACCGAAGCGCTTGATCTGCGAAGGCGACACGTAGATGTCGTTGGAACTGGGGAGGTAGCTCCCTTCGTTGGACCGAAGGAACCCGTACCCTTCGGACAGTACTTCAAGCACACCGGTGGAGAATTCGAGACCGTTGCTTTCGGTCTTCTTCTCCAGCAGTTTCCTTATGAGGTCTTTCTTTCTGATCCCGGTCACTCTCCCGAGACCTTTCTCCCTTGCTATGGCCTGAAGCTCAACAAGGGTCTTCTCCTCAAAGTCGTTCTGCGATAATCCGGGCTCCGGTATTTGGCTCATTTGTCCTCTTCAGTTAGAGTTGTTCCTTGAAATGAGTATGAGAAGATCCGGCCTGAGAAAGCCAGTCCCGTCAATGCTTGAAAGTTATGCATCCTCTATGTTGTATGTGGTTTTCTGGGTCGAGCGGTATCAGGGGACATTTCGACAGCTTCCAGATTAGCATGATAAAAATTAGAAATTTTCCTCTATTCGTCAACCCCCGGCTGTTCAGGGCACCTCCAACGGGACGCCGACAGTTGCATTTCACATATTCCGAACTGTAGTGAAGCCTGTAGCGAAGCCTGTTGAACAGCTTGGCCAGAACCCTGAAGGATGCAGCTGGAGATGATTTCTTGAGAGTTATTAGAACAACGGTATATTCTCTACTGGTAGCACTCTTCCTTGTACTTGCCTCGGGCAGGTTCCTCTACCTCTGGGGGGAACAGCCCGGATACGCATGCATACTTCTGGGTACGGGCCTTTTCCTGATGTCCGCCGCCGGAGCCCTTCTCGTCTACAAGAATGCGGCATGGACCCATGGAAGGGTAACAGTATATCTGATCTGCGCTGGTCTCATCCTGGCGGTCCAGCTTACAGGCGGGTTCGGCAGCTTTCTCTATTTTTCCTATCTTCTCTTCATCATGTGGATCTCCCTGCCATCCATGGGAGGCTCTGCCACGGAACTGGGCCTGGTCATAGGCTTCACCGGGGCGATGGCTCTCCTGAACTCCTCCATCTGGGCCGGGGAGGGCTCACTGATAACCAGGCTGATGCCTCTCCTGCTTCCCGCTCTCCGGTCTCTTCTGGTTCCCTTTCTCTTCGGTCTTGCCGCAGACTGGCTGTCGGAGAGGGAGTTCCTCGTTGCAGATAATCATTCCTCGAAGGCCGGCGGTGCTGACCCGGCCTCGGGCAGTACGCTGCCGTCCGTCCCCGATGATTCCTTCCACACCCTCATAGACCTGTACCACAGGAACGGTGCATCAGGGTCCACCTGTCTCTTTTTGCAGGACGAGAACGGCTACTTCAGACTGGTTGAGAATGCCTCCCGCGATCAGATGGTCATCTCCAGGTTCATGCTCCCTCCTGATCACAGGCTGTCCAGAATCGCCGTGAACAGTCGGGAACCCGTTCTTATCAGGGCCGATTCGCCCGAGGAACGTACCGAACTCACTCCTTACCGTATCCCTACGGATTCGGGTGAGGGGTCACTGTGGATAATCGTATGTCCCCTGGGATATCCCTCCGATGATGGTGTCAGAGGTTTCCTGCTGCAGGATTTCACGGGACCCAGACCATCGGAGACGATCCTTTCCAGCCTTGAGGAATTCGCCCGTGTCTTCGACGGCAGGCGCGGGTCGTCAGCTTCCTCGGGAGAGGATGCCTATTCCTGGATGGCAAGGCTGGTGGCTGCCTGCAGCGAGGAGGGCGTTGACGGTGCCGTGAATGGAATGGCCGGAATTCTGTCGGAGATGATCCCCGGCTCCACTGTCTCCGTGGCGGACGTGGACCCGGGCGAGGAAAGGACAAGCGTCTGGGTATCCAGGGGTCCCATGGCAAGATGGAGAAGAGGAAAGGTATTCCAGAGCACCGATGGAGTAGCGGGGTGGATAGTCAAGAACCGAGTACCCTGCAGGCGATCCCGTCTCAGTCAGGGGGTCAGGAGCGTAGGGTGTTTCTCCAGCGGCACCGATCAGACGTTCCGGTCCGGCAGCATAATGGGAGTGCCCGTAATGCGCGACAATAGAGTCTTCGCCCTTATTATGGTAGAGCATGAGGATGGTGATGCCTTCTCACAGCAACATGAGCGTATTCTGGCCACCGTGGCCGGCCTGTTCTCCCTCAGGGAGGAACTGGCGGGCCTTCGTAAGAGATTCAGGAATATTTCCGGCAGGGACATCCTGACCGGGCTTCCCGGCATAACCCTCCTGTCCAGGCACCTTCACCACATGGCCAAGGAGGTTCAGACCTACGGCTGGTACGTCGGAGTACTGGTGGCTGATATCGACGGGTTCGAAGGGCTCAACAGGGAACTTGGTTACCCCCGGTGCGACAGCCTCCTGAAGAATGCAGCCTCGAGGTTCAGCAAGTGCTTCTCAGATGATGTCTTCGTCGCCCGGATCGGTCCCGACAGTTTTGCCGCCTGCATACCGAGAACGGGGAAGGCGGCAATGGAGGCCATGTGCCAGAGAGCGGCCGATGCCCTCTCCTTCGATTACAGCTACGACGGCGGCTCCACTGTCGCGGTTTCGGCATCCATCGGAGGAGTGTACACCCATGTCAACAGGAAAGTGCTGCTCCTGACAGGCGAGGCCGAAGCTGCCATGACCCAGGCAAGGGCTACGGCCCCTGGATCATGCCTGGTGAGGAAGATGGACGTTGCCGGCTCCGGAAAACACGTGCAGCCGTGAACACCCTGCCCGGAACCCTGCTGAGGCGCGGTTTTCTGGTCCTGGTGGCAGGCGGCATATTCTACCTGAGCAGTCAACCGTCGCTTGCGATAGTCCCCCCCCTCTTCCCCCAGCAGGACAAAGTGCTGCACATGGCGGAGTACTTCTTCCTGTTCGTTGCCATGTTCATCAACAGGGTCATCTACAGGGGTCCTCACCCCTTCGGGCTAATGTTTTCAACTGGTTTCCTGTATGCCGTGACCGATGAGATACACCAGAGCTTCGTTCCAGGGAGGGATTGCTCGGTACTTGATCTGACGGCTGATGCTGCGGGACTTGCTATCGGACTCGCATTATGCTTATCTTACTTGAGGAGGCACTAGGGATCTTTCTACAACGGGGTTATCTTTCTGCTTGACATCAAAACCTTTTTAGTTAAGATTCTATATTGGCTTCCAGCCGTACGAGTATGTGAAAATGTATGCGTACTTTTGTATTTTCGCTAAACCTTAACCGAACGAAATCGAGAGGAGGTGCCAGGTATGCTCAAGACGAGAACAATGCGGTTCTGTCTTGGACTCCTGAGCGTGTCTCTGCTGTTGGCTGCCTGTGGGCCAAGCGCCGCCGAGATTCGTGCTCGAGATGATGCCCGCTCAGCGGCTCTTGCCGCAGAAGCACTGGCTGACAATCTTGAGGCTGATCTTGCGAGTCTTCCTGGCGAAATAGCTGATGCCCAGGTAGAGATCGCGGCTCTTGAAGCTGAACTGGCTGAACTTCAGGCAGAATACTATTCACTCGGCGGCGAAAGCCGTTAGCAAGGAAAGGGGACAACAATGAAGCGTACAATGATACTTGCTCTGTTGATTTGCCTCGGCCTTGCTTCAACGGGTCTCGCCAAGACCTGGACAGCCGAGGAACTTTCGGAGTACTCTCAGGCGGAGATCGAGGCAATGGGTAACGATGATATCCATCTTCAGATCGCCTACTGGGAATGGAGAAAAGCCGAGGCCGATGCCCGTATAGCGGCGCTCGAGCCTCAGGTCTTTCCTCTTCGCGAAACACTGGCCGGGCTTGAGGCCCGCATATCTCAGCTCAACAGCGAGATCAACGCCCTCAGGGCCGAGATCGAGAGGCTTCGCAACGCCGGTGTGA
Organism: uncultured bacterium; assembly: GCA_964639605.1. Taxonomy (GTDB): domain Bacteria; phylum Fermentibacterota; class Fermentibacteria; order Fermentibacterales; family JCC-6; genus Aegiribacteria. The sequence continues at coordinate 4,203 of CAZXEF010000026.1, forward strand.
TGCACCTCATCAAGGAAGGCGAGTGCCTCTGGCTCATCGCCTCCTACCACGAGAACTACAACGACGGGTCCAAGTGGCCCCTGATCTACGAGCGCAACCGTGACACAATAAGCGATCCCAACCTAATCTACGCCGGTCATTATCTCTGGGTGCCGCTGCCCATGCTCAGCACATACACGGTCATCGAGGGCGACTTCCTCGGCAAGATCGCGGGCTACAGCAGGGTCTACGGTGACAGAGGCATGTGGCCTCAGCTCTACGAGGGTAATCGCGACATAATCCGTGATCCCAACCTCATCTACCCCGGACAGCTTCTCGACATACCTCGCTCCGGGAGCTTCGGAGGATCCCGCTAGATTTTTCGGCGGAATTGGAAGACTCTTCGCAGTTCTCTGTGAAGAGTCTTCCTTTTTATTTGAAGGAACTCACCGGATGAATGATCAACCGATCAGCGCCAGACTGGCCCTCTCAAGGGAACCCGCATCAAAGATATTCGGCGCCGGGGACAAGAACCTGAGGAATATCTGCAGGACCCTTGACGTAAAGGCGACCTACAGGGATGGAAATCTCAGTTTAACGGGCAGCAGGGCGGCGGTTGAAAGGGCGATGGCGGTCTTCATGCGTCTGGAGCATGAACTGATGGTCTCTGGGAGTCTTAGTCCTCACAGTGTCGATGCTGCCCTCAGCTTTCCCGAGAGCCACGACGAGTCCCTTGAGCTGTCCGTTCCCGGACGGGCCGGCCGGATAATTCCAAAGACCAGAGGCCAGGAAGAATACCTGTGCGCTATCAAGTCCTCCGAGATAGTCTTCTGCATCGGCCCTGCAGGTACGGGCAAGACCTTCCTCGCTGTAGCCAGCGCCGTTGCCGCTCTCACGGACGGCCAGGTGGAGAGGATAATCATTTCCAGACCGGCGGTTGAGGCGGGTGAAAGCCTCGGTTTTCTCCCAGGTGACCTTCAGCAGAAGATCGATCCTTACCTGAAGCCCGTCTACGATGCGCTGGACGATACCCTGTCACCGGCCCGGGTGAGAAGAGCCATCGACAACAGGGTCATAGAAGTGGCACCCCTGGCATACATGCGGGGAAGAACCCTCAACAACGCCTTCGTGATCCTGGACGAAGCCCAGAACACTACCATCACCCAGCTGAAGATGTTCCTCACAAGACTGGGCTGCAGTTCCAGGGCTGTAATAACCGGCGATATCACGCAGATCGACCTCAAACCCTGGTCATCGTCCGGTCTGGTGGCCATACGCGATATCCTGTCCGGCATCGAGGGCATCCAGTTCACCTATCTTGACCAGAACGACGTCGTGAGACATCCTCTGGTACAGCGGATAATCTTTGCCTTCGAGAAGGCAACTGAGACCGGGGGTGAGAAGTGATCGCAGCGCCGTTCGATCCGGACTGTCTCCGGAATCAGCTGACTGCGGCGCCTGAGGAATGGAATTGAAGAACATTCTGACCGGTGCTATCATCACTGTCCTGTTCGTCGGGACATTCTACCTGTTCTTCCTTCCCGACAGGCATATCATCGATATAGAGCTGGTAGCCGGACAGACATTCCCTCACGATATCGTCGCGCCGGTTGATTTCAGCCTGCCCTACAGTCATGAGGATTTCGAGGATATCAGTGAATCGGTGTCCTCCTCAATACCCATCCATCTCAGATTCGACCGGGACATCTGGGGTCCTCTTGGAGAGAGGCTCTATCCCAGACTGCTTCTTTCCACCTTCGACTCCTCCTTTACTGGGGGCATGCTGCGGGAACTGGAGGATATCTACCATGAAGGCGTCTTCGATCTCAGCCAGGTCAGGGAGCACTACGACGGGGAAAGGGCCGTTATCATTGACGAGGAGGGTACGGAGGACCGCCAGCTCTTCGATATCAACGAGATAGACGACGTAAGGGAGATCCTGGCGATAAGGATGGGCCGGTTCGATATCCCGGAGGAAGAACTGGAGGGGATCACGTCCCTCCTGACCCCGAACCTCCTGGTAGATGATTCCTCCAGAATGGCCAACGCCGAGACCGCCATATCCGGACTGAGCAATATCGATACCACCATCACGGCGGGAAGCGTTCTTCTGGAGGCAGGGCAACCTGCATCCTCCAGGACAGTAGACTATCTTGAGCAACTGAAGAACACTGAGCTGGACAGACGGAATTTCGGTCATGCCGCCAGTCTGCTCCTGCTTGTCCTCATCATGATCGGGATCGTCCTGTACTATGTGCACGATATCATGCCCGAAACCTGGAGCGCCCCCAACAGGTTCATGCTCCTGGGAGTTATCTGGATACTCTCCCTGGCCGCCACCGGAACCCTGTGGCTGGCCCTGCGGGAGAGCACGGGCTATCCCTACGCCACCCTTGTGACCTTCGGGGCAGCTCTGACCAGCATATTTTTCCATCGCAGGCACGCTATTTTCATAACAATGGTATTCTCTCTCATCATGGGACTGGTCCACCCGCACCCGTATTCCGTGGCCCTGATCGGCACCGTCACCGGCATACTCACCTCCCTCACCGTATGGGACCTTAGAAAGAGGCGCAGCGTTCCCCTGGCCATCGGCCTGGCGGCAGCCGGCGGTATCGGGGTCTTTCTTCTCCTGCAGCTTCTTGACACATCCCTTTACTCCGCCAGCATGGTCGGATCAATTCTCGGGCTGCTGCTCGTTCCTGTAATTGGAATAGGCTCTGCGAACTCCCTCCTCTTCCTTTTCGAGAGGATATTCGGAGTATTTACGGTTCTATCCATCGACGAGGTCAACAAGACAGACCACCCCCTGCTAAAACAGATGCGCGAAGTTGCCCCGGGGACATGGAACCATTCTCAAACTGTAGCCGAGCTTGCCGGCAGGGCGGCCGGCGCCATAGGGGCCTGGGAATCCCTTGCCTCCGCAGGCGGGTACTTCCATGATATAGGCAAGATAGCCCATCCGGACCTTTTCATCGAGAACCAGAGGAACATGGACAATCCGCATGACGACATGGATCCCAGGGTTAGCGCCAAACGGATCATAGACCATGTGAAGGACGGAGTCGATATGGCCGAGAAGGCCAAGCTCCCCAGAGCCGTCATCGACATAATCAAGCAGCATCACGGTGTCAGCCTTGCCAGGTTCTTCTACAACAAGGCTGTGAGTGAGTCCGTCGAACCTGATACAGTGGACCGCCGCGACTATACCTACCCGGGCCCGAGGCCTTCGACAATCGAGAGTGCCCTGGTCCTTCTTGCCGATCAGGTTTCCTCGGTGACCAAGAACCTCGATTCGCCTGAAGAAGTGGGAGAACTGGTGGCAAGGGTGGTGGATGAGAAGGACCTGGAAGGGGAACTGGACGACTGCCACCTTACACGGCGAAACCTCAAGACCATTGTAAGGGTCTTCACATCGGTCCTCGAGAGCAAGTTCTACAAGAGGGTGAGCGATTACCCCATGGGGGAGACGACCGGATGATGGCTTCCAATACGGATCGCGAGGTATTCCGATGGCTCAAGTAACTGTCCTTCTGGACGATACCGGGCTCAGCCTGGAAACTCTGGACCTTCTCATCGGTGATATCATCGGTGACAGTGTTGAAGTCGTTGTTACGGATCCAGGTTATATGCGCGTCCTCAACAGGCGTTACAGGCATATTGACAGGCCTACGGACGTCCTCAGCTTCGACCTGGCTTCGAGTGAGGACGAAAGGCCCGAGGGGACCATTTATGTTGACGGAAGGGTCTTTCCCCCCATCAGTGAGCTGCTGGAGCGTATCTTCCATGGATACCTGCATCTCACGGGTCGCACTCATGACACAGATGGTGATGCCGAAGCCATGGCCGAGGAAGTAAGCTTTATGGTGAGATCGGCATTGGAACGGTCATCCTGATCATGATGATATCGGTTGTCATATACCTGGCCGGTTTCCTTGTGCTGTTCCTTTCATCGGGGATCAGGTCATGCATGCCGGATATGATAATCTCACAGGGAAGGGACCCCTCCGAGAGAAGGCAGGCCGCTTTCTTCCACCTCGGCATCCTGTGGCTGATGAATTTCACCGGAACGGTCCTGGCGGGAGCCGGTTCCATCCTTCTGGCGGGAATCCTGGGCCCAAGGGTCGGCCTTCCGTTCTGGGTGTCCTTTCTTGCACTTGTGATCGTGGCATTCGTTCTGGCTGTCGTCCTCCCCTCCATGATGGCCATGAAGAACTCGCTGAGACTCCTTTCCTTCCTCAGGCTCCCGTACCTGATGGTCTCCCTGGTGTTCAGGCTCCCGGCGCTCCTTTTCTTCGGCGGCAGCAGCGATGACAACCCCGAAGCGGTGGGATGGCTGATCACTCCCCCCGATGTCATCTGGCTCGAGCGCAGGAGGGAGAAGGGGGATCCGGGGGAGTTCGAGAAAGAGCAGGAGCTGATGGACAGCATCATCGACTTCTCCGACAAGATAGTCAGGGAGGTGATGGTCCCCAGGATAGACATGGTATGTGTGGAGATAAATGCGGACCTGTCGACTCTGGTGGACAAACTCAAGAGGGCGGGGCATTCCCGAATTCCCGTATACGAGGAGAAGATCGACAATATCAGAGGTCTTCTCTACGCGAAGGACCTTCTGGCACTGCTTTCAGAACAGGAGAGCGGATTCCAGCTCAGGAATATTCTCAGGACCCCGTATTTCGTGCCGGAGTACAAGAGGATAGACGAGCTCATGCGGGAGTTCCAGTCCAAGAGGATACACATGGCCATAGTGGTGGACGAATACGGAGGCACCGCCGGCCTTGTGACCCTGGAGGACATCATGGAGGAGGTTTTCGGGGAGATACTTGACGAGTACGACAAGGAAGCTTTACTGGTCAAGAAGCTTGACAGCGGCTCCTTTATACTGGATGCCAGGCTTCCCATCGATGACCTGAACGCCCTTCTCGGGACCGATTTCGCCGACGACGACTTCGAGAGCCTCGGAGGAATGGTTTACCAGCTTATGGGAAAAATACCGAGGCCCAACGAACGGACCGAGTACTCCGGGTACAGCTTCACCGTAGAACAGGTAAGGGCCCAGCGTATCCTGTACGTAAGGGTAGAACCCATTAATGGCCCCGGGAAGGATACCGACTGAACAGCGGATCCGCCGCCACTTTCGGAGAGTGATACCATCAGAGCCACCACTCCTTCATTTGTACTGCGCAGGGTCCGATGGAGCGAATCGTCGCTGATACTGACGCTCTACTCCCTTGACTACGGGAGGATATCAGCCATGGCCAGAGGGGCTCTCCGGCCTAGGAGCCCCTTCTACGGAAGCCTGGAACTCTTCTCCAAGGTGGACCTTTCCCTTTCCAGATTGGAAGGGAGGGAGATGGACACCGCCACGGAAGCTTCCGTTACCAATTACTACGAGAGCATACGCAGCGATCCGGTGGCCTTCGCTCATTCTTGTCTTTTCATCGAGTGGCTGTTATGCTCCGTGACCGGCAGTGAGCCTTCCCATCCAATGTTCCACCTGATAGGCTCAGTCCTCGACAATTTTGCCGCGGGCCCCCCCTTCTGGCCAGTTCAATGTTCAGGGATCGAGAAGGCTCTCAGGCTCACGGGGTTCGCCATGGAGATAGACCGCTGCGTACGATGCGGTTTGGATCCGGGCGGGTCACAGCTCTGGGACGCCGCGGGGGGCGGCAGGGTCTGCAGGAACTGCTCCGAGGGCTCGGAGGAGGAGATCCCCGCAGGGATACTCGCCTTCTTTCGCAAGACCAGGAGCAGTCCCCTGGAGGAGACCCGCAGGATAGGACTCTGGAAGGGCGGGTACAGACAGTGCTTCGACCTCCTGAAGAGTTACACCGAGATCCATCTGGACAGAAGGATCAAGCTCAAATCACTTTCGGTACTGGAGGACCTGGAAAATGACCACTGATATCGACGATCTTATGAAGAAACTGGTTTCCCTCTGCAAGAGGCGGGGTTTCGTGTTCCAATCAGGTGAGATCTACGGTGGACTTCAGTCCTCCTGGGACTACGGCCCCCTGGGAGTGGAACTGAAGAAGAACATAGAAGCCAGCTGGTGGGACTTCATGGTCTCCACCAGGCCTGATGTCGTCGGTATGGATTCGGCCATCATAACCCACCCGGACGTATGGAAGGCCTCGGGACACCTGCAGCACTTTCACGACCCCATGGTGGACTGCCTGAAATGCAAGAGCAGGTTCAGGCAGGACCACGTGGAGGGGGAGACCTGCCCCGAGTGCGGTGGTGAACTCACAGAACCCAGGGATTTCGGCCTCATGCTCAAGACAAGCATGGGAGCCCTTGAGGACGATTCCGCCACGGTCTATCTGCGACCGGAGACCTGCCAGCCGATGTTCGTCAATTTCCGCAACATCGTTACAGCCACCAGGCAGAGGCTCCCCTTCGGCATCGCCCAGATGGGCAAGGCTTTCAGGAACGAGATAACCGCCAGGAACTTCATCTTCCGCTCAAGGGAGTTCGAGCAGATGGAGATGGAATTCTTCTGCCTTCCCGAGGAAGCGGACCGGTGGTTCGAGTACTGGGTGGAGCAGAGGCTGAAGTGGTACCACAGCCTCGGCATCAGGGGCGGAAGCCTCCGTACAAGGAAACATGATGACAGTGAGCTGGCCCATTACGCCGAGAGCTGCGTCGACATCGAGTACACGTTCCCGTTCGTTACCGGGGGATGGGGAGAACTGGAAGGCATAGCCAACAGGACGGACTATGACCTCAAGGCACACATGGCCATGAGCGGCCAGGACCTGACCTTCCAGGACCAGGCATCCAACGAGAAGATAGTCCCCTGGGTCATAGAGACCAGCGGTGGAATAGGCAGGACCATGCTGGCGGTCCTCCTGGACGCCTACCGCGAGGAGATCGTGGAAGGCAGGGAACGCGTTGTGCTGGGACTCCACAGGGATCTTGCCCCTATTAAGGTCGCCGTGCTTCCGCTCTCGAGGAAACTGGACGATAGCGCCGAGGAGGTCTTCCGGATGGTGAGCCCGTACCTGCCCTGCCAGTTCGATGTCACCGGCTCCATCGGCAAGCGCTACAGGAGGATGGACGAGGCGGGGACCCCCTTCTGCGTCACATTCGACTTCGATTCCCTGGAGGACCGCAAGGTGACAGTGCGCGAGAGGGATTCCCTGGGGCAGATCAGGACCCCCATCGAGACCCTGGTGGAGACGCTGAAGGGTATTCTGGCCAACGGCTGGCCCGAAGACAGCGGGGAGGCCTAGTAATCCCTTCCCACAGGGTATGCGGTCCTGAATGGGATCAGTGAACCCTGGACGGAGCCCTCGACGGCCCGCAGGTCCGATGTCCCGTCGGGATACTCGATCCTGAGCCCCACCTGCAGCGACCCGTCACCCGCATAGTAGTCCTCGTAGACAGCGTACTCCACCCCCTCCGCCGTGAATGTGAGGCTGTTCAGGTCCAGCCCCTCGTTCCATGGACCTCCGCCCCTGAAATAGAACGAATAGAGGAACATGTCCCAGGAACTCCCGTCCGGCACTTCCGGGTACTGGAACAGCAGGCTGTCAAGCGTGCCGGTCCTCAGCACAAGATAGTCCTCGCTGCCCCCTTCCAGCAGCACAACGTAACTCCCGTCCTCCAGACGGAATTGGAAAAGGGGCGTCTCCCCGGCAAGCCTCAGTACTCCCAGGACATCATCGGCGGTACTTACAGATACCAGTACAAACGGCAATATCAAGCAACTTGAGACGATCCTGCCCATCGTTCCAACCTTTCAGGTCAAGATGTCATGACCGGATGATCCCGCAATCCGTTTCCGCAGGGCATAAGTTAACCGGGTTCCCACGATCATTCCTACTGCTGACCATGCTTTCCTCCAGATCAGAATATGGTAGCTGAAAGCCAGATGGAACACACAATTCCTGGTATTCCTATCAATCCTCCCAGAGAATGGTGCATGTTAACTCCTCCCGCATGTTATTTCGCTGCTGCAGAACATCCCTTACATCGGAATCACAGTAGTGAGATTCTGATGGACTGCCGGATAACCAGCAGTCCTACCTCTATGGTTAAGTATTTTAAAATCATTATCTTCAGAATCAGGGGAGGTGAAAAGAATGGATGTAAACCCGTACAATCGGGAAACGCTTACCGAAGACATTTTGAAAGAATGGCAGAACCTCCTCGATGAGACGGCTGATATCCTTTGCGTTCCCGCGGGACTGATCACGCGCATTGACGGTAATGAAATCGAGATCCTCCTTTCAAGTGAGACCGAGGGCAACCCCTATCCGGCAGCTTATACGTCACAGTACCCGGATTCCGGATGGTACTGTGAGTATACTCTGAAGAGCAGGGGACTCAATCTGATCCCAAATGCGCTCCAGGATCCTAAGTGGAAAGATAATCCCGCCGCAGTCGACCTGCACATTATCTCCTACCTGGGAATGCCCATTGAGCGCCCCAATGGAGAGCTGTTCGGGACGGTATGTTTCCTGGACAACAAACAGAACACTCATAATGACATGCACATCAGACTGGTCAAGCAGGTTAAAAGGATGATCGAACTGTCCCTTCGCATTGTTCTAGCCAAAGAGGAGATAGACCGCCGGGATAGTCTGCTTGGTAATTTGAGTAGGATCTATCCGATCTGCAGTTATTGCATGAAGGTCCGCGAAGAAACAGGCGAGTGGGTCTCAGTAGAGAAATATGTCCATGATATTTCCGGTACTGTGCCCTCTCACGGGATCTGCCCGCAGTGCTTCGAAAAGGAAATGAGCAAATTGACCTAACCAGCGCCAGAACCGGACATCGATAAGGTCTGGCGCCTGTTATGCCCGCCCTTCGGCAAGAAGAGAGAATATGGCAAACAGAGAAGATGTCCTTAACAAACTCACGCAGATTGAAGAAGAGATGCGCCGCATCAAGTTCTGGGATGACTCTCTGGATTGCGATACCATTCGCAAGGACGCAATGGAAATCGTCACAGAACAACGGCGATCACCCGTGGGATTGATGCTTTTTGAGCACTGGTTACAGGCGGTCTTTATTCCGAATGCTCGTGAAGCCGCTCGATCGGGCCACCTGCCATCCAGCAGCCAAGTCGGTGTCATGGCCATGCGGGAATACGACTATCACTCTCACGTTACGGAGGCAGAAGACCTCCTTCATCTTCTTTACGAATTTGACAGACTGTTTTGAACAAAGGAAAGATGCCGGGCAACTCCCAGCACGGGATGTCGCTGAACGTGCCGCCTATGAAAACAGCGTCACCAGTGATAACCGTCGCCTTGAGCACAGGGTCATTTAGTTATCACCAGATGGTCCTGCAGCTGAACAAGCGGTTCCCCCGTGAGCCAGAAGTTGTCATAGACGTACTCCGTTATCTCCCTGCGCTGCTCTTTATTGTAGCGATGCTCCTCTGGATACAGGAGTATCATCCAAACGACGGACATCAGCTTCCGGAAATCCTTCACGGAGAACCTCACACGATGGGTCATCACTCTCACCGATGCCCCGGCAAGGGCCGGACTGTCTGCCAGGCCCCTGCCGAAGGCCGCCAGGTCCTGGTCGTTCCTGCATCCGAAGAACTCTCCGGCAAAATGGTCGTAGAGCCAGGCCGTGGAGTTCCTTTCATGACAGGAGGGTGACATGAGAACTGCGTGCAGAGCTCCCCTCTCCTTCAGCAGCTCTCCAAGCATGTTCGCGAACAGGTCCTGCCAGCTGGAGACATCGGAGTAGTACAATGAGTGGTGAAGTGTTATCAGATGTATCCTGCCGCCGCCCAGCTGTTCTTTCAGAAGAGTGCGGCAGCTTTCACGGGTGGCCAGAAGGCGCGTGTAATCCCCCTTCAGTGTGGTCACGCCATCGATGCAGCGGTTGCGGATGTCCTTCCGGACCTGGGCCAGGGGGATATCGTCACTATCCAGGAGGTACAGACCGCCCCTGAAGGCGGATTCCAGTATCTGGAACTGGGGCTCGGAGCCGGACCCGACGGAGAGGGCCCTGAGAAGATCCTCCGGAGGCAGGGTCCTGTGCAGGCTCCTGACAACCTCCATCAGCACTTCTGATATGTCCACCTTGTCGCTGCTGTACTGCGACCAGATACGGTCCTCCCGGTACATGTCCTTCTCACCGGCTTCGAGCCCCTCTTCCACCAGCTTCTGCCGCTGGTCCTGACCCTTTCCCTTTGTTCTTCCTTTCATTCCGTTCCCTTCAGCAGTAACTATGTCCCTCTCAGACCAAGTCATCCTCGGTGCTGCAGGAACCCCTCAGGTCCAGCATGGAGGGCACACCGGGAGGCGAGTACTCCAGCATGAGATGCTCCGTGGGCATTTCATGAGCCCTGAGAAGGGCTTCAGCGTATGCAGCCCGGGTCCTGGCGTACTTCCCCGAAGCGATTACGAGACCGGACCGCCCCTGCTCAAGAAGCTCCGGAAGTATACCGGCCAGCCACCTGATGGGAGTGTGGTTCCTCCAGCTGTCCACCCAGACGGTCCTTATCCTTCCGCAGAGCACGTCATGGGAAAATGTGGTCCGTTTTGAGCGCGTCTCCCCGCAGAGGACCGAAGTCCGGACCACAAGTGCATCAGGTTTGGCTCTCATCACCAGTGCGTCAGCCGCCAGCTTCGACCAGCCGTAGAAGGAAAGGGGAACGGCGGGAGATGTCTCGGAGTAGGGCGGGTTTGCGCCGCTGTAGACGAGGTCGCTGGAGAAATGCACGAAGGGAACGGAGCGTTCACGGCAGGCACCCGCAAGCAGACGTGACCAAAGGGTGTTCACCACGAGACATTCCACAGGTCTTCCGCGACATTCCGCAGGGGAGGACATGGCGGCGGCGTTCACGGCCAGATCGAACTCCAGGCCAAGCAACTCCCTCCTGTGGGTGGAGGAGAGAAGGTCGAACCCCTGGAGTGCCCCTTCCCCGCACCTGGATACGGGAATGATGTCCCATGTATCCGACAGCTCATCCAGGATGACCGAGCCAAGGCGCCCGCCGGCACCGGTCAGGAGGACCCGGGGGCGGCTCAATCGTCCTTTCTCCCACCCGTGACCTGGACAAATGTCCCGCGACCCTTGGCCTTCTCTTCCCCTTCCTGGGTCACAGAAGCCTCCAGCCTGAGTATCCTGCCCCTCTGTTCCACCAGCCAGGCTTCTATCTTGACCGGGATCCCTGTTCTCACGGGCCTGATGAACTTCACTGATATCTCGGCGGTGGCGCAAAACCCTCCGACGCTCATGGTGGCGTAGGCCATGCACTCGTCCAGGAGAGTGGATACAAGTCCACCGTGGACCACTCCTTCGAATCCCTGATGCCGCTTGTCAGGAATCCATGTAATGGTGCCCCTGCCGTCCTCCCCCTTCGGCTTCAGCTGAAGCCCGAAGGGGTTCTTCTCTCCGCATACGAAGCAGTGCCTGTCGTCATCGAACCTGTCCCGATCCTTACCGCGCTCCTTCTGACCGTCCCCTGCCGAGTCACTCATCACGTCTCCTAGAGGAATCCGCCGGGCCTTGATACCAGGTATTCGAAGATGCCTTCGGTTCCCACCACTATGCTGCTGGACCTGTTCATGGCCTGCTCCAGCGCCTCCAGAGACCTGGTGAAGCTGTAGAAGTCGGGATACCTGTTGTAGGCTTCCGCGTAGATAGCCGCGGCGGTACTGTCGGCCGTTCCCCTTATGGTCAGGGCGCTGAGGTTGGCGGAGGCCCTTATGGAATCCATCTGAAGATCGGTGTTCGCTATTATCACATCGGACATCCTTCTTCCCTCGGCCCTGTACCGATTGGATATCCTGTTCCTCTCCGCCTGCATCCTGGAGAAGACCGCCGCCTGGTTCTCCTCAGGCAGGTCGGCCCTCTTGATCCGGACATCGATGATGTATATGCCGTAATCGGCTGCCATCCTCCTGCTCGTGGCGGCGACCCTCTCCAGTATGGATACCCTGCCCTGTCCCACAGGCATGCGGACCAGCCTGATGGTCTCCTGGATCTCCCCGCTCTCGTCTATCTCGATATCCTCAAGCGTATCGGAGTAGGCGACATTGTTCACAAGCCTGACATAATCACCCAGACCGATAGGATCGTTGGTGCTCCTGACTATCTGTATGAGGTTGCTCTTCCCAAGTTCCTGCCTGATGGTGGAATAGATGATGTCATCAAGCCGGCTGATGGCGCCGTTCTCGGTCCTGACGCTCCTGAGGAAGAGGAGCGGGTTCTGTATCCTCCATCTGGCGTAACAGTCGACCTTGATGTGCTTCTTGTCCCTGGTGACCACGTCGGCGGGAGGGTCGTCGTACTCGAGTATCCTGTCGTCGAAGACCCTCACCTGCTGCAGGAAGGGTATCTTGAAGTAGAGTCCCGCCCCCTGGCTGAGAGCAACTCCCGGGGCGTTCTCGTCGATCCAGGTCTGAAGTTCGGCCAGTTCCTCCGGTGTCCTGTCACCCACTATGATCCTGATGGGGTCTCCAAGCTGGAGTATCACCGCCTGCTCGGTTTCTGAAATGGTGAAGAAGGCTCCCAGGAACACCAGCAGGATGAACAGCCCTGCCAGTCCGTAAAGAAGGCGCTTCAGCGGTTTCATCTCGCACCTCCTCCAAGGTTGTAGTGGGTAAGGGCGCCTGCCGACTCATCCACAACCATGACGGTGACCGAATCAAGCAGGGAGGACAGGGTTTCCAGGTGAAGCCTGGTGGCCGTGACCCCGGGACTTTTCCTGTATTCCTCGGCCACCGCAGTGAACCTGAATGCCTCCCCGAGTGCGTTGTTCACCCTGACTGCGCTGTAGCCCAGAGCAGAGTTCACCATCTCAACAGAATCGGCCCTGGCCCGCGGTATCTGCTGGTTCCTGTAGCTCTCCGCCTCGTTGATGTATGCCTGCATGTCCTCCCGTGCGGTGGCCACGTCCTTGAAGGCGGCGAAGACAGGTGCAGGGGGCTGTACGTCCATGAGCTGAACAGCGATAATGTCCACCCCCAGACCGTACTCGTCGGCGATCTCCTGAATCATGTCCATTATCCTGGTCTGTATCTCCAGCTTGCCCGTGGTCAGCACCGCGTCTATGGCGTTGTCACCCACTATCAGCCTGGTGCTGGCTTCCGCTATGTCCTTCAGGGTGCCCTCCTGATCACGGACGTTGAAGAGGTAGTCGGTTGCGTCGTTTATCCTGTACTGCACTATTATTGCGCAGTTGATGATGTTCTCGTCACCGGTGAGCATCTGTGCCTCTGTGAGCATATCCCTGTCATTGGTGAAGCTTATGTAGGTGGGCGGGTTCTCCGATATGGTCCTGAAGCCTATCTCTATACGCTGAACGATGTTGACTGCAGGCTTGTAGACCGTCTGCACCGGCCAGGGCCACTTGAAGTGGAACCCAGGCTCGGTGGTGTCGGTATGCCTGCCGAAGGTTAGCACGACCCCGGCTTCCTCCGGATCGACAATGTAGAAGGGACCTCCCAGAAGGAACCAGAGAACAACAACCATGGCCAGGAATCCCCATTTGAACCTTTGGGGTATCCAGGGTCCGGTCTTGATGACTTTCATTCAATCCTCCAGACTGTTTCGGCCCGCTGACCGGGCCCTCACATCTCCTTGAGCTTTCTCTGCAGCGTTCGCCGCCCTATTCCCAGGAGTTCGGCAGCCCTTGTCCTGTTCCCGCCTGTCATGTCAAGTGTCTTTCGTATGGCCTGTTCCTCCAGCTTGTCCAGTGTCATGGGAAGCTCGGCTCTAAGTTCCGCACCCGAACCGGATGGAAGCTCTGCCATCTCCTCCGGCAGATCTTCAGTGCCTATGACGCTTCCGGCTATTATCAGCAGGCTCTCCATGAGGTTTCGCAGCTGCCTCACGTTTCCCGGCCAATTGTAGGAGACCAGGTGCTCCAGGGCATCCTGCGCCAGCTCCGGCATGGGCAGGTTGTGTCTCTCCGCGGCCTCCCTGAGGAAGGACATTGCAAGCATTGGAATATCGGTCTTCCTGGCCCTTAGCGGCGGCAGCTGTATTTCCACCACCTTCAGTCTGTAATACAGGTCCTCCCTGAAAGTGCCCCTCTTCACAGCCGACTTCAGGTCGCTGTTAGTTGCTGCTATCAGTCTTACATCGACTGGCCGCGGCTGGTTCCCTCCAAGCCTGGTGACCACGCTCTCCTCGAGGATACGCAGGAGCTTCACCTGGATGTCAGACGGGATCTCACCTATCTCGTCAAGAAGCAGCGTGCCGTGGCTGGCGGCCTCGAACTTCCCCTCCCTGGAACTCTCGGCTCCTGTGTACGCACCCCTCTCGTGGCCGAAGAGCTCATCTTCAAGGAGTGTATTGGGAATAGCGGAGCAGTTCAGGGCCAGAAATTTCCCCGTCCTGCCGCTCAGAACATGTATCTGCCTGGCCAGAACATCTTTGCCTGTACCGCTCTCCCCCGTAATGAGAACAGTAGCCTTCAGAGGAGCCACCTTTCGGGCCTTGCTGACAACTTCTCCCATGGCGCGGCTGCGGTAGAGCAGCTGCGGCGCTTCCTCACCCGGTGACATCTGTCTTGAAAACTTTCTCTCATGGGAACTTATCGAGAATGAGAAGGCCCTCTGAACGGCTGACTTCATTTCCTCCAGGTCATCGATACGCAGGATGATATCGGCCGCCCCGGATTTCATCCAGCTGATGGCGTCCTCGGCATTTATGCTCTTGCCGTAGATGACTATCCCGGCAGCGAGGTTGGCCTTTCGCAGCGTCTCCAGAAAAGCCGAGATATGCATGTCCTCCACTGTGGCGGAGATCATCACGGCGTTCACGGAGCGCTTCCTGATGCGCCTGATCGTATTCCTTGCGCTGGGCAGTACGGTGGCGCTGTATCCCATTGACGAGATGGCGTTCTTCAGTTCCTGTCCCCTCTGGGGGTCCTCGTCGGTGACGAGTACTGTACCCCTGCCCAGTGCCGTTATCATGACCGCTCCTTCCCTCCTTCCTTGCTGAGCAGGAATGGGGGCATCACAAGATCATCGATGCCGGTACCGTAGAAACAGCGGATGGCGTCCAGGGGTGAAGCTACAATGGGTTCACCCCTTATGTTGAATGACGTGTTCAGAAGGACAGGGACCCCTGTGATCCGTTGAAAGCTCTCGATGACCTGGTAGAAGAAGGGGTTTACATTCCTGTCAACCGTCTGGACCCTGGCCGTGCCGTCAACATGAGTGACCGACGGTATGTCACTTTTCTTCTCTTCCACTACAGGGTAGGTCTTTATCATATAGGGAGCCTCCCCGCATCCCTCGAAGAACTCTCCGGAACTCTCCAGAAGGCAGCTGGGGCAGAAGGGCCTGAAAGGTTCCCTGTGCTTGACCATGCTGTTCAGTATATCCTTCATATCCTCCCTGCGGGGGTCGGCGAGTATCGACCTATTACCCAGGGCCCTGGGTCCGAATTCCATCCTGCCGTTGAACAGGGCCACTATCCTGCCTTCGGCCACAAGCCCCGCCGTCTTCTCAGCAAGATTTTCCGGTCTCTGCCAGGAAAGCTTTGCCATCATGAGTTCGCCGAGTATCTCTTCCTCTGAATAGGACGGGCCGAGGTACATGCCGGCAGGGGTCAGAAGGGGCACACCAGGATAGAACCGCCTGTGTACCTGCAGGGCGGCTCCCAGAGATGTCCCCGCATCGTGCGATGCCGGCATGGGGTAGACCTCTGAGAAACCGGACTCCTGCTCGATGAGACCGTTCATGACGCAGTTCAGGCCCACTCCCCCGGAAATGACCAGCCTGTCTTCCCCCGAGACCTTCCTGAGATGGCGGGCCAGGGAGAGGCCCACTTCTTCCAGGGCCCTCTGGGCTGAACAGGCGATGTTCTCATGTATCTCCTTTATAGGGGCGCCGGGCATCCTGGGAGGGCCAATGACTCTGGAGACTTCGGGTCTGAAGCTCGCGTGGTGAACTCCCATATGAATGTCCAGCAGTCCGGTGTCCACAGTTATCCTTCCCCTGTCCGCGCTGATCACCCTCCTGAACAGGTCGAGGAACTCAGGCCGGCCGTAGCTGGAGAGCCCCATGACCTTGAACTCGTCATTGTCCGGCTTGAAGCCCAGGTACCCGGTCACTGCGCTGTAGAATATCCCTGGTGAATTGGGAAACCTGGATCTGGAATGTATCCTTTGGTCGCTGCCGCTGCCGCTTGCAAGTATGCTGGTGTCCCGCTCCCCCACACCGTCCATTGTCAGGATCGCGGCTCTTTCGAATCCCGAACAGAACAGGGCGGCATCGGCATGTGCCCTGTGATGCTCGACGAATGTCACCGGCGCCGTCAGCCTCCTGCCCAGGTGCTCCACTGCCGTGACCCCGATGTTCTTCATTCTCCTCGAGGCATTCAGTTGGGAAAGGAGGAACGTTAGTCCGCCCTTCCTGAACAGGTAGTACCTGCTATGGGCAAGATTCTCCCTCATGACAAGGCCCGGAAGCATGTAAAAGGCGATGTGGTCCACATCCCCCGGATCAAGCGATGCTTCCTTCAGAACGTATTCGACCGCCAGGGCCGGATACCCGGAGTAATGCTTTATCCTCCGGAATCTTTCCTCCTCGGCGGCAGCCACCACTTTCCCGTCAACGAGGAGGGTCGCAGTGCTGTCGTGCTTATAACAGTTAATGCCCAGAATGGCTGCCATATCACTCCTGAATAACCGGGGTGTTCCCGAATGAGGGTTACTGTGTCATTTTGTCATACAGGTTCATAATATACATCCCCGAAGATGTCATGGTGATTGTCCGTGTGCAGAGACCGGGGCGACGTCAGTCCGTACTTCAGGGGGCAGGCGCCCGCAGCCACCTGTCACAGCTGTCCCTGAACCCGGCGAACTCGTCCATGTCCCCAGGGGGCAGGCTTCTCCTGTAGGAACTGTAGAAGAGGTATGGATCGATGGAATTCCCCCTCTCGTCGTTGATCTGGTAGTGTATGTGGGGAGCGGTGGAGGTGACCCCGGTGTTGCCGACGAGCCCGATGATGTCGCCCCTCTGCAGGACGGTCCCCTCCCTGATCCCATCCTCGATGGCCTGAAGGTGAAGGAATATCTCGCTGTACCCGGCCCCGATGTTCACCTCCACGCAGTTGCCGTTGTATTCATAGTTCCAGTTGATCCTGACCACCGTTCCTCCCCTGCAGGTCCTGACCGGTGTACCGGGAGGGGCCTTGAAGTCCACTCCTGTATGTTCGTGGTCTCCCCTGGGCTCGCCATAGGGTCCGGTCATCTCTTCAAAGGTGCTCACCGGCATATAATTAAGGAGCTTCATCACCTCTGTACCGTCCGCGTAGTAATGGGAAGGATAGTTATCTCCGGTCATCCGGAAACTGTAGACCGAGAAGGGCTGGCCGGATGTACCCTCTTTGGGCTGGTACCTGAGTGCCACGACGCTGTTCTCCCTTCCAGTCTCACCCACCAGAACGAAAAGGGAATCACCTGCATTCATCCGCCTCCACGGAT
>CAZXEF010000027.1:0-14594 GCA_964639605.1 uncultured bacterium
CTCGATGGAGGCAAGGCACGACCGGCAGTAGGAGCCCTCAGAAATCTCCTCATCCCTTGCCCTGAGCCCCGATGTACGTCTGTTGAGTTCGATGTACCTGCTCAGAGCCTTCGTCAGAGGCTCAGCAGATGTTGAACCCTCCGATCCAAGGACACCCATGAGAACTTCGGCCAGAGCCAGGACAGGGGAACCGGGACGGGTCTCCCCGCCACCGAGCTTGACCAGTTCCGATTCCACCAGTTGACCTATACCGTCGTTCATGTCGAATCCGACGTCCTCGAGCAAAGACAGGGGATCCATGTCCAGACCCGCAGCGAGCCTGGTCAGGGTCCTCGCCCATGCAAGCGACTGCCTGCGGCTGGCACTTCCTCCTGTCTCAGGCACGTCACCGTCCACGAGTATCCTCTGTATTGTATGTGTCGATACTTTCAGGATGGAAGAGAGCCTCTGACGGGAACCGACCTTCTCGTTCAGGCGGGAAAGTGCCTCCCACAGACCGGAGTAAGAACCGGGCAGGGCGGGTGGTTTCGTTGATGGCATCAATTCTACCTCCGTTATCAGCAATGCAGATGGAATATAACTATTCATCTGCCAGGAAACAACAAGTTATTCAGCAATGTCTTATATGAGCAGAAGGGAACCTTGTTGACAACAGCATACTAGAATGATATTGTCAGCAACACAAAATAGTTGCTAACAATATTAGGAGGTCGACATGAAATGGTGCCTTATCGTCGTTATGCCGGTACTGCCCCTGACACTCCCGGCGGAGACCCTGGAGCTTGCTCCTCTGCAGGACGCGTACATCTGCTGCTGCAAGCCTGATTCCACCAACCCCAACGGAGGTGCCGACTACCTCTACCACGGGCAGTACGGCAGCTGTTTCGACAGGACCCTGATACAGTGGGACCTGTCATCGGTGCCTCCGGGGGCCAGCATAGTCAGCGCAACGATGGAACTCTACTGCGAGGCTTTCTACGGTTCGAAGACCGGGAATCCGATCTACTACATGATCAATGAGAGCTGGGATGAACTGACGGTTACCTTCAATACTCAGCCCGATTACGATACTACCTTACCCCTGACAGCCGTTTGGCCCGACGCGGGAACCTGGTACAATGTTGACGTTGCGGAGTTCGTGGAGGAATGGGTCGTGGGCACCCACGACAATTTCGGCATCTACTGCTTCTGTGAAGGGACGACAGGCACATGCGTCCCCGGATTCTGGTCAGGTGATTACCAGGACGAGAGCCTCAGGCCGAGGCTGGTCGTCGAGTATTTCCCGGAGAAGCTGGACCAGTGCACTTGGGGGTGCATAAAGATCGATTAGTAGCTGCGGAGCTGGAGCCTGTAAATGGTCTGGCATGATTCTGCATCCGCTGACCATGCAAGCATGCCTTCCGGTTCAATGCTGAAGATCCAGCCCGAGCAGTCTCCGGAGCGTTCCAGAATGGCGGAGTGAAGGAGATCTCCGTCATCCGGGTCGAAGATGTCGAAAAAAGGCTGATCCTCCGTCCCCCTGCGGACCCAGAGGTTCCCCTCCCGATCGGTCCCCATTTCCCCCACCATTATCCTGCAGAGATCAGGTTCCCATACCACGGGCATCCCGTGGTCCCCCATCCTCCGCATCCTGTTCTCCATCTGGATCGTCTCCACCTCCAGTTCTTCCCGGGTCCTCCGGGTCATGGGCAGGTCCAGCCGGATGGTGTTGTACAGCTCTCCATCCGGTTCGTAGCAGAGAACGCTGTAGTCCTCCGCTGACAGCGGAGCCACGAAGACCCGTCCCCGGAGGTCCACCGTAAGACGGACCGTGTAGAGCGACTGCTTGAGCATGGCGGAAAAACTGCTGAGATCAGAGGGCTCCATGCTTTCCCAGTAGACCGTTTCCGGCTCCTGGCTGTCCAGCCAGCGGCATACGCGTACGACTGTTATGTAATGGCCATCATCCGTTTCCACGGAGGACCGCCAGCCCGTGAAACCTCCTTCGGGGCAGGGATGCATGTCCCTCACGATGGTCATGGGAAATCCCTCTAACATTCCCAAGTAGTTACCTTCGGGCGAGTAGAGCAGCACCGCACCCTTCATGGCGTCGCTCACTGCTATGGTCCCGTCCACAAGGACCGTCATGTCGGACGGGTAGCCCATCTCACCCGGACCGGGTCCGCTGGATCCTATGAGTCCTCTGAACGAGCCATCCGGACCGAACCTGAAGATGCAGGACCCGGCTATGTCCAGGGCCAGAAGACTTCCGTCGGGAAGGAGCGTTATCCTCTCGATGGCGCCGAAAATGAATTCGGTGCTGTCCGTCCTGCCTGCTATGGAATCGGTCACAGTGATGTGGTAAACCGGTACGTCAGGAACGCCGGAGGATTCAGCGGTCTCGTCCCCGCATCCAGGCAGCATGAATGATGCAAGGACACTGCAGATGACAGCTCCCGTCGCATGGATGAGGATCCTGATCATCACAATTGTTCCTTTCTGACAAACTGTCACTCTGCCCTGAAACCGGTAACGCAGAAGAAGTGGAAGCATCCTACTCCCCTGTAAAAGGTGCCATCATCTATCTGCATCCTTATTATCGGGTTAAGCTGCTTCCGCCTTTCCTCGAAATATTTCCAGTACCTGTAAAAAGTGGAAAGTGAACCGCCTCCTTCAAGGAAGCACTCCTTCCATTCCCTCATTCTTGTTCTCTTCTCCTTCTCGTCCTCGCACTCGTCATCACTTACGTTCTCCCTCAGCCTGTCAAGCCGGTAATGCTGGACCTCGGTCTCGTAGGGAGGGTTGATGAAGTATGGCATGTCATTGTGAATAACATCGATATTCCGAAGGCCAAGGTCGGCCATCATCTTGGGAACCTTCTTGCCGATTCCCCAGTCGCCCCTTCCAAGCTTCGTCCTGCCCCTGGCCCATATGAGCTGAATCTTGAAAAGACGCAGCAGTTCTTCATCCGAAAGGGGAGGTTCCGAGCTGTAGGGGACGGATAATCCAGCGGACAGGTTGTCGGGTTCCATGCACATCACCGCCCCTCCGGGCCTTGTGACCCTGATCATCTCTTCCAGGGCCCTCTCAGGATGCTCCAGGTGCATGAGGAGGGTCTGGCACATGGTCAAGTCGGAGCTGCGGTCCGGCAGTGGCAGATCGTAAACTGATCCCTGCAGGAACCGGGCTCCACTCCCCTCAGACCAGTCATTAGACAGGCCTACTGCCTCGCTGAGCAGCTTGATGGAGCAGTCAATGCCGATGTACCTGCCACCAGAGCCGAAAAAGGGTCTGAAGGTCCAGCCAAGGTACCCAAGACCGCATCCCGCGTCCACGGCTGTCATTCCCTCCTCGAGTCCGACCCGCTCCGCTATTCTCTTGATGGTGGTCTCTCTCCAGAGGAATTTCCTGGCGTCCACAAGGTGCTTCCTCAGATCCTTCTCGGACCAGTCCCGCCTATTACTGCTCATCGTCGGACACCTCTCCTGCAGGGCCCTCCCAGCCGAAGACCTCCAGATCAACCTTTTCTCCGGGACCGAACACTATACCTTCGCTCTCCAGCATCTGCCTCTGGGCATCGCATGGTTCCCCCGCGCTTCGGACGCTGATCCTGCCCCTGCTGTTAATGACCCTGTGCCAGGGCACCAGGCTTTCAGGGGGTACGGATGACATGGCGTAACCCACATTCCTTGCGGAGCACCGACCCGCCAGACGGGCTATCTGTCCGTAGGTGGCCACCCTGCCCGGGGGGACCATGCCGACCAGACGGTAGATCCTGCGGTACAGAGAATTCCCCTCGCTTTTCACAGGCTGTGGATCCCCGCCGTGTTCCTGAACCGCTGCCTGTCACCCTCGCCTATCCCTGAGGAGAACTCCAGCCTGACACCCGTCTCTGACCTGTGACCCCAGATCCATCCCGAACGGATACCGCTTTTTCCGGCTATCCTGGAACAGTCCCCGAGAAAGGCCGGGGTGACCCCGCCATGGGCAAGATCGATCCCGCCTTCATGTATCCTTATGGTGAAGAGGGGCGGAAACAGCCTTCTCAGAAGGACCTTCAGCGCATCCGGCACGGGAACCACCTCATATTCCGCCAACTGGCATAATGTACAGCGGGGTCAATCCAGTCTCGAGTTCCAGGAGTCCGGCCAAAGCATCATCGATGAAGGCTCCGACAGCAACGGTTCCAAGGTCCATGGCAGTTGCCTGGAGATAAATGTTCTGGGATATATGCCCTGCCTCCATGTAGACGTACATGAACCCCCTCTCACCGTAAATGTTGGTGGTGGCGGAACAGTCAGCCACCATCACCACAGCCAGGGCGGCCTCGCTGATGCATGGCTGACCCAGTGCCGCTTCCGACAGCTCCTGCAGGAAACTGCCCTTTTTCAGTGTTTCCAGCGACATCTCATCCGGACTGAAGACGTAGATGCCGGGTTCCAGGCCCTCCACTTCCTCTGCTACCACGTAGAGGGTCATCGGATAGGTGGCCCCTGCAGAAGGCGCCGCCCGGAAACCCCTCGGAGATGTCAATCCCTGGGCGCAGTAGAGCAGACGGGCAAGCTGGGGCAGGGAGACCGGGTCTCCGGAATAGCTCCTCACCGAGCGTCTGTGTTCAATGGCCTCGACTACTGTGACGCCGCTGTCTTCCTCGAGGTGGGGCAGAATGATGATGCCCTCCCCGGAAGGTGTCGCCAAGCCTGTGAGAAGAACCATTACGAGTAGTTCCTTGCGCATTGCATCAGTCCTTCCCGGTAAGGTGCATGCACGAAAACTTGCAGAAAACCGTCAGAATACAATATAGTCAATGTTCGGTCGCGCTCCGCAAATCACCCGTTCGGAGGATCCATGCAGAAGAAGATGAGATACCTCAGGGATGTCATCAGTTCCCTGAGACAGGTGGACAGGCTCATAACCAGGGAGAAGGACCCGGGGGAGCTGATAAGGGAAGCCTGTCGCCTGTTGTCCGAACTCGGGGGGTATGTCTACAGCTGGATCATTCTGCTCGACGGGAGCGGGGCCGTGATCGACTGGGCTGAATCAGGCATAGGGGAGAATTTCAGCAACCTCCTGGACATGGCTTCGTCCGGGCAACTTCCCGCTTGCGTCAGACAGGCGTTCGAGGGTGGTGGACTGGTGATCAACCGGACCGACGCGCCTTACTGTGGTTCCTGCAGGCTGAAGGAGGAGGAATACGAGGGGCTGGAGAGTTTCGTGGCCAGTCTGAAGCACGATGATTCGGTGTTCGGGGTCATCGCCGCCGGCTTTCCCGATGACCAGGAAGCGGACGAGACCCAGCAGAATCTCTTCCTCGAGATCGCCGAGGACATTGCCTTCGCCCTCCATGGGATCAGGATCGAGGGTGAGAGGGACCGGTCGCTGAAGTCACTCCGCGAATCAGAGGCTCTGCTGAACGTATTCCTTGACCATTTCCCTGGACCGGCCTTCATAAGGGACAGTGAATCACGGTATCTGCACGTGAACAGCTACTTCAGGAACAGGTTCGGTCCCTCGGAAAGATGGCTGGGCAAGACGCCGTCGGAACTATTCAGCGATGAATTCGCTGCGCGAATGGTGGAGGAGGACGGGAAAGCCCTTGAGAAGGGCTACCATGTGTACGAGAAGCAGCTCAACCGGGATGACGTCGACAGTTCCGTCTTCGAAGTACATGAATTCAGGATCGAAAGGGAGGGGTGTGCTCCTCTGATCGGCGGGATAGCCGTTGATATAACCGAATGGCACCGGGCCAGGCAGGACCTCAGGGAGAGCGAGGAGAAATACAGGGCGGTCTTCAGCAACACGGGTTCCGCCACCTTGATAGTGGACCAGGACATGACGATCAGACTTGTAAACAGAGGGTTCGAACGATTGTCCGGGTACTCGTCCGAGGAGATATGCGGAAAGATGAAATGGCCGGTGTTCGTCGATCCGAAGGACCTTGAAATCATGACGGGCTACCACCGGGACAGGAGACTGAAGGAACGGGACATCCCCAACGAGTACGAATTCAGGTTCATAAACAGGCGGGGAGAACAGAGACAGGTCAATCTCCAGGTGGACCTGATACCTGGAAGCGACATGAGCGTATGCTCCATCCTGGACATCACGGAGCTGAAGACCACCCAGGAGAAGCTCCGCGAGAGCGTAAGGAACATGGATACCCTGCTCAGGACCATGCCGGACATGATATTCGTCCTGTCCAGGG
This sequence comes from uncultured bacterium, assembly GCA_964639605.1. Classification (GTDB taxonomy): domain Bacteria; phylum Fermentibacterota; class Fermentibacteria; order Fermentibacterales; family JCC-6; genus Aegiribacteria. The sequence goes on from CAZXEF010000027.1 coordinate 6,185, forward strand.
ACGGTGACTACATTGACTACTGGGCGGATGACGAGAGTGTGCTGGCGATACCTCCCGACAGGATATTGGGCAGCAACATAAGGGATCTGGACCTTCACGGCGACAAGCTGGAAGAGGTTCTGACCACCATAGGCCGCACCCTGGAAAAAGGTACTGTGCAGTCAGTGGAGTACCAGCTGGAACTGGCTTCCGAGCACAGGCATTTCGAGGCCCGGCTGTCACCCTTCGGAGGGGACCGCGTCATCGCTGTGGTAAGGGACATAACCGACAGAAGGGAGGCCGAGAGGAAACGGCTGGAGCTGGAGGGCCGCATACAGCATACGCAGAAGCTCGAAAGCCTGGGAGTCCTTGCCGGCGGGATCGCTCATGATTTCAACAACATCCTCATGACCATTCTGGGGAACGCCGACCTTGCCATGATGTCCATCCCCGATTCCAGCCCTGCCAGAGGATTCCTTGGAGAGATCGTGCATGCCGCTTCCACTGCCTCAGACCTTGCTCGACAGATGCTGGCCTATTCAGGACGGAGCGAGTTCGAGATCCATCCCCTGGACCTGAACGAGGTCGTTCTTGAGCTTACCCACATGCTGGAAGTCAGCATCTCCAAGAAGGCGGTCCTCAGGTTCAGGTTAGCAAAGGAACTCCCGAGGGTGATGGCTGATTCTGCCCAGATAAGGCAGGTGATAATGAACCTCATCACCAATGCCTCCGAGGCCATCGGGGACAGGAGCGGCTACATCTCCATCACTACGGGCGCCATGTACTGCGACAGGGATTACCTGGCCACCACCGAACTCACCGACGAGATCGCCGAAGATCTCTATATCTACCTTGAAGTGGCCGACACCGGCAGCGGGATGGACGATACGGTCAGGACCCAGCTGTTCGAGCCCTTCTTTACCACGAAGTACACAGGAAGGGGCCTGGGCCTCTCATCGGTCCTGGGAATAGTGCGCGGTCACAGAGGTGCGATCAAGGTCTACAGCGAGCCTGGAGAGGGAACAACGTTCAAGGTACTCCTGCCTGCCTGTTCCGGTGAGGGGGGCGACGTCGCGGAAAATGGATCGGGAGCTGCCGGAGAGAGATGGAAGGGCAGCGGCAGAGTGCTGTTCGCCGATGATGAGGACACGGTGCTGGCCATAGGACGCAGAATGCTCGAGAACATGGGATTCGATGTTATCACCGCCGAGGACGGAAGGCAGGCCGTGGAGAGGTTCCGGGAGAACGCCGACGGGATAACCCTGGTCATACTTGACCTGACAATGCCCCACCTCAGCGGTGATGAGGTCTACAGGGAGATCCGCCGCATCAAGGAAGATGTACCCGTGATAGTATCCAGCGGATTCAGTCAGAAGGATGTGATGCACAGGTTCGCGGGCAAGCACCTTCACGGTTTCATACAGAAACCCTACCGGACCGAGGACCTCTCCAGGATCATTCGACATATCCTGGAGCCCGACTGGGTGGAATAGTCAGAACAGCCCCATCATCTTGAGGGCCATAGCTATTATTGCCGCTGCAAGTATGAGCTTTATCCATCGGTCACCCTTCCTGACCGCAAAGGAAGTTCCCGTCCATCCTCCAAGGGACGTTCCGGCGGCCAGTATGAGACCGGGCACCCACCTGACCTCTCCTCCGATCACGAAGACGGCAAGCGATGGCAGCATGTAGAATGCAATGACGATTATCTTGAGGCTGTTTGTCTTCACAAGTGAAAGCCCACCCACAACGGAGAGTGCGAATATCACGAGGTAGCCGGTACCGGCCTGTATGAACCCGCCGTAGATACCGATGAAGAAGAACATAAGCACCTGAAGCCGGGGGTGTCTCAGCTCTTCGACGGCATGGTCGGCATTCTTTTTCCCTGCCGGCTTGAAGATTATCACCAGGGCCATCAGCATGACCCCGGAGAGTATCATCCTGAAGACGTCATCGGGTATCTCCAGGGCGACAGTGGAGCCGATCACAGCACCGACAGTCGCCGAGAGGCCCAGTTTCACTCCCTGCCGCAGGTCCCTGAAACCATGGTTCCTGAAGTTCTTCATGGCGAAAAGGTTTTGAAGGAGTATGGCGATACGGTTTGTGCCGTTGGCCGCGGTTGGTGAAAGGCCGCCAAGGAGTATGAGAAGGGGTAGAGTGATGAAGGAGCCGCCTCCGGCGTTCACATTGATGAAACCGGCGGCAACTCCCGCCAGGAATAGCAGTATTGCGCTGAATGGGCTCATGGCATATTTTCCCTCTGGCAAAGTAAGGACTCTAACAGGAAAAAGGGCTCCTGCCAAGCTCCGGGGCAGCTCAGAGCTGACCCTGATCATGAGCTTGAACGGATACCCGGGGGGGTGGGAACATGGCCAGAAGAACGGCAGCGATCATGGCTCTTGTCTGCACTATTATGGTGCTTTCCTGCGGCGCCGGTCCGCAGGGTCCCGGCGAGGTCGCGGAGGCCATGTTCAAGGCCGCCCAGGATGGGAATTACGATGAGATGCTCAGTTACCTTTCGCCCGAGGTCCAGAGGGAGATGAACATCGCCGCCCTCAGGGGAATGGAGATAATCTCCTACTCCATAGACAGCATAGAGTATTCTGAGGACAGTACTTCGGCGGAAATCGAGTACACTATCACTATCAGGGAAACAGCCTCCGGCGATACAGAGGTGGAGGACGACGAGTTCGAACTCCTGAAGACCGCGGCGGGAGAATGGGTAATCGTAGATATGTGATACGGCTGAGACCGGATCACGGCATCTGGTACGCATGACCACGGCCCTGGTGTCCGTACTGGGAGCGGCCGCGCTGATCGCGGCCCTCATGGTGTTCATTCGAAGGCGGCTGAGCAGGGCGATGGAGGAGGTCACCCTTGTCTATCCAGAATACTCAAGACTGCTCACCGCTCCCATGGCTAATTTCTTCGGGCTCAGATCCGCCGGCATGAAGCAGGTTCGTGGCAACGGCATCCTTCTTCTCACCGCCGACAGGCTCTACTTCAGGATGCTCCTTCCCCGAAGGGAGTTGACCGTCCCCCTTGGAAGCGTGACATCGGTGGGGACTGTAGGCAGCTTCCTGGGCCGGACCAGGGGACGTGACCTTCTTGAAGTGATCTTCACGGACTCCCGGGGGTCGGAAGATTCGGCTGCCTGGCTGGTTGGCGACCTGCAGGAATGGGTGCAGAGCATAAAAAGAAGCGCAGGACTGTCCTGAGAAGATCCCTGCAGTCTAGGCGTTTCCCGCTGATACAGGGCTCTCTTCGGGTTTCTCCACCAGACCCAGCTTCTCCAGCCTGAGCGTAACCGCATAGGCGCTCCGCTTGAGCTTTCCGGCTATCCTGTCGCGGTCGGTGTTCTTGTTGAATTCCTTTCGAAGCAGATCCTCTTCCTCCTTTGTCCAGGCTTTTCCGTTCCGCTCGTACTTTCCGGGCGTGCCGCCATCGGGCAGCGGGCCTCGTTCTTCCCTGACCCGCTTCAGTTCTGAGACGGCCTTTCCCAGAAGATCTCCGACATCCTCCAGGTTCTCCTCGAAGATGAATATCCGGTTCTGCTCGAAACCGCTGTCGGAAACCCTTCTGGATTCGGTGATGGAGATGTAGTACCTGAAGTTGACCGCCTGCCTGACATCGACGAAGTACGTGGTTCTTCCGGCCCTGGCCCTTCCGCTGAACACAATTCCGCTCTCGACGTTCATTCCTCTCTCCTTCCTTTACCGTAAACAGGTGTTCACCCATAGTGTCCTCCGTCATCGGGGACTTGTCAAGAACAGAGGCAATGGAGTACCTTCACCTACCGGGACATTAGAAAGGGTATGATGACCAAACCATCGCCGGTCCTGCCGATCAGCATGGAAGAGATGCACAGACTCGGATGGGGCTCATGTGACGTGATACTGGTCACCGGTGACGCATACGTGGACCATCCGTCCTTCGGGGCGGCCCTTATCGGTAGGCACCTTGAGAGCCTTGGTTACAGGGTGGGCGTGATCCCCCAGCCGGATACCCGGTCGCCCGATGACATTCTGAGGCTGGGCGTACCTAGGCTGTTCATCGGTGTCACTTCCGGAGCCATGGATTCCATGGTCAACCATTACACTTCATTGAATAGACTGCGGTCCGATGATTCCTATTCGGAGGGGGGCGAACCCGGCAGAAGACCCGACAGGGCGCTCCTCCGGTACGTCAATCTGGTCCAGAGGTGCATGCCCGGCGTCCCGGTGGTCATAGGAGGCATCGAGGCCAGCATGAGGAGGCTGAGCCATTACGACTTCTGGAGCGACAGGATAAGGAAATCGATACTCCTTGACACCAAAGCCGGAATACTGGTATACGGCATGGGAGAGAGGGCGGTTGGGGAGATCGCGTCCGCCATCGAGGCGGGAAAGCCCCTTGATTGTATAAGAGGAACAGCCGTCTACATGAGCGAAGGAGTCTTCGCGAGCTCCGGGATCGAAGACTTCATTGAGCTGCCCTCGCACGAGATGGTCGTTTCCGATCCGGGAGCTTTCATGGAGATGACCCGCATCATTGAGAGTGAGAGCAGTCCCTGGTCAGGCAGGACACTGGTCCAGAGGGCTGACAGCAGGGTAGTGGTGGTCCGGCCTCCAGCATTCCCTCTCAGCACGGAAGAGATGGACGCCCTCTATGAGCTCCCCTACTCCAGGGAGCCCCATCCGTCATATCGGGGCAGGATACCTGCATATGAGATGATCTGTAATTCGATAACCGTCGTCAGGGGATGTTCCGGCGGATGCAGCTTCTGTGCCCTGGGGCTCCACCAGGGCAGGTTCATTTCGAGCCGCAGTCCCGGGTCGGTGGTCCGTGAGGTCGGCAGGATCAGCGGGAAGAGCTGCTTCAGGGGGACCATTACTGACCTGGGAGGCCCAACGGCAAACCTCTACGGTCTTGGCTGCGCGGGTGGGGATGCCATGGAGCGATGCCGCAGGAGCTCATGCCTGTATCCGGAGATATGCGACAGATTCATCACCGATCATTCCGGCTTTATCCAGCTTCTTGACAGGGTATCCCGGGAGAACGGGGTCAGGAACGTGTTCGTATCCAGCGGCATCCGTTTCGACGTGGCGCTCAGGGATCCCGGTTTCATAGAGAAACTGGCCCGGGACCATGTATCCGGATACCTGAAGATTGCACCGGAGCATTTCTCATCCAGGGTGCTGAGACTGATGAGGAAACCTTCTCCCGACCTGTGGAGGGAGTTCAAAAGGAGTTTCGAGGAGGCTTCCCTGAGGGCGGGAAAAAAGCAGTACATAGAACCGTACATTCTTGTGGCATTCCCGGGCTGCGACATGGCAGACATGCGTCTGGCCGCAGAAGAGCTTGAGAGGGAGGGCATGAGGCCGGAGAAGGCGCAGATATTCCTTCCCACCCCCATGACAATGGCCACGGCCATGTACTGCACAGGCCTCCATTCCTCGACCGGGGAACCGATTGGTATCACAAGGAGACCCTCTGAGAAGAGGAGGCAGCTCGGGGCACTGCCGGGACATACGGCGGAAAAGAAACGCAGAAGTACTTTATGAAAGGCATTTTACCCATATATCCTGCTATAATGATATTCAGGGACGGTTTTCCGTTTTCCGATGCTTTCTTATGTTCCTGCTGCAGTTGTGACATTCATGCTGCATGGAGGCTGTATGGTTCCGGCTGAAGAAGCACTTAGACTTGCCCTTGAGAGTGCCGACCGAAGGGGAGAGCTTGCCGTCACACTGGATTCGGCCTGCGGCCTGATCCTTGCCGAGGACATCCACTCCGATATTGACCTGCCCTGCATAGACGCCGCAGCATGCGACGGATTCGCCCTGCGTGGCGAGGAACTCAGGTACGAGATCTCCATGAAGAACTCCGTTGAGGACCCCGGCTCAGGAGTGCTCTCTCCGGGGAGGGCGTTTCCCGTAGTACGGGGCGAACCGCTGCCGGAGGGGGCTGACAGGATAGTACCCGCCAGTGAAGCGAAGGTGGAGGATACCGTGATGTACCTTGAAAATATCCCCTTGCCCGGCGCCAATATCCATTGCAGGGGAGAAGCGGTGAGCATAGGTCAGCTGGTGCTGGAGAACGGCACCAGACTGTCGCAGCAGCACCTGGGGATCGCGTCCCTGGCCGGAAGGGAAGTGCTCAGGGTCTTTAGAAGACCCGTTACCGGCTTGCTGTCCATAGGTGAGCAACTGGTGCCCTCCACCTGGAGGCCCGCCCCGGGAAGGTCCAGGGACCCTGTCATGCCCCTCCTGAAAGGGCAGCTTTGCTGCAGCGGTTTCACCCCGAGGATGACCCTTCATGCATCCTGGGAGAGGGAGAGGCTGTCCAGTGCCCTGCAGCAGGCCATGGGCTGCTGTGAGGTCCTGCTGGTGAGCGGCGGGGCAGGTCCTGCCTCAGAAGTGCTGGAGAACATGGGCTTCAGCTTTCTGTTCAGGATGGTCGCCCAGCATCCCGCGGGTTCTTTAGCCTGTTCGAAGGGTCCCGGTGGCGAGATAGTATTCCTGCTTCCGGACGAACCTATTCCCGCCATGATATCCACCGAGGAATACGTCCTGCCCTGCCTGAGGAAAATGTCCGGGTTCAAAGGCTGCAGAAAACGGGTATATGCAGGTGAAACGACCTTCGATTACGACAAGGGGCCGGGAAGAATGCATTATCTGGCCGTACTCGCATACAGGGAAGGGAGCGACTGGAAGCTCCATCGGCCTGACCCGGGCAGACCCGGCGACCTCATGGGATCGATGAGCGTCAACGCACTGGCCATTGCCGGATCGGAGCAGCTGAGCGTAAGGACCGGCGATCTCATGTCTTTCCATTTCCTCTTTTCCGCGGCAGGTGAGCTTTCCTTCGCCTGACGGTCCCGAAGCCGCACCACTTGAACATTCCTGATTCTCTGCACCCGGAAACCCTTCGATAATATCAAGTACTAATACAAATATATAAATATGTACTTGACATATTGTAAAACTATCTTTATATATTTCCAGATTCAATCTTCTTGGAAAGGAGAGCGAGAAAATGGGCGAGGAACAGAGACAGATCCTTCAGATGGTTGCAGACGGGAAGGTTTCCGCCGACGAGGGTGCCAGGCTCCTGGAGGCACTTGAAAAGGGGCAGCACAGGAGAAGGGACATTGATTCCCCCGCCAGGATGGCGCGGGAGAAGAAGCGGATAATTAGGGAGCGCATCAGAGACGGTGAGATGGGGGGCTTCGAGGGTCTTAAGGACATAGGCAGAATGGTTCGCAACATGATACGGGAATCCGTACCCGGCATGGAGGAAGACGATTTCCCGGATGGATTTGAAGAACCCGTCGATGAGGATTCCAAGCTGCTTGAAGGACCGCTGGAACTCGAGGAGGGGACCCGTCTGGTGGTAAGGAGGGCCCTTGTCAGGAATTCCGCTGGAGATCTGCTTGTGAGCGGGAACGATGGAAGCTCCCTCGAAATGGTCGGGGACGAACCGCCTGAGGTCAGAGTAAAGACCGAGGGGAACAGCGTCTTCCTAGTATGGTCCACCGGGGATCTGCATCTCTCCGTGCCGAAGACCGTGGAGGAGCTGGTGGTGAAGATCCTTGGCGGAGATATAGTCGTCAATGACCTTTCGGCTTCCATCAAGTTGAGGACAAAGGGAGGCGACATAGGTCTGAACGATGTATCCGGGGATTTCTCAGCGAAGACAATGGGGGGGAACGTGATGATAAGGCTTGGCGAGGGGTGGTCGGAGGATTCGAAGGCCTCAACGATGGGTGGCAACATCTCCCTTGAGGTCAGGGAAGCCACCGGTGCCGTAATATCCGCCAGGACAATGGGAGGAAATATATCCGTCGGCGATGGGCTTTCGGCGGAGCAGCACAGTGGACATGCCGGCTCCTCGGCAGTAAGTATTGATCTGTCGGACGGGGAAGATGGCCCGGAACTGAAGCTCAAGACAATGGGCGGCGACATCTCGATTACGGCAATCGAGGGAGAATCCTCGAAGGACGATGTCGGGAAAAAGCGTCGCGGGAAGAAGTGAGATCGAATGACTGAAAGCTTGATACCGCCGAAATGTCCGGGGTGCGGAGGCAGGCTTATGATAGTGAAGCTGGTCTGCGGTTCATGCGGGACAGAGGTGAACGGCGAGTTCGACGTATGCCCGGTATGCACGCTGGAGAGCCCCAGCAGGGAGCTGTTCGACCTGTTCATGGAAGCCAGGGGAAACCTGAAGGAAGTACAGAGAAGGCTCGGAGTATCGTATCCCACTGCAAGGCAGAGGATCGAGACCATGTTCGGTGAACTCAGGGGAGAAACGACCCCCCAGGACCCTGTGGATGTTCTGCAGCGGCTCAGTGAAGGCAGGATCGATGTGGAAACAGCACTGAAGCTGCTGTCCGGTGAAAAGTCAGGCTGAAGGATCGTCTGCCCGGCGACTGCTGGTCGCCGGGCGATTC
>CAZXEF010000027.1:14694-17304 GCA_964639605.1 uncultured bacterium
CGGGCGATTCCTAATCGCCAAGGACCACCAGGGACCCGGAGACGCTCAGGGATCCTGACTGCATGTTCAGAACGTAAACGCCTGAAGGCAGCCCGGTCCCGGAACCTCGGCTGATATCCAACGTCGACTGCAGCTCACCGGAAACACCTGCGAGTCCATCCCATTCGCCCACCAGCCTGCCCGAAATGTCGAAAAGCCTCATCTCCCACGGCGCCGAAGGCGAAAGTCCTGACGCTCTCACAGAAACTGCGGATGTGACGGGGCTCTGTATATAGATGTGGAACCTGCCATCAGCTCCTTCATGTCCTTCGACTATGCCGGTCAGCGTCCAGTCGGCAGTAATGATATGGTTCCCGCCCGTAATCCCGGGAAGGACTGCGAAAAGCCTGCCGCCGTCTCTCACTTCCCACTGCAGGGGTTGCCCGTCGAGGGTCAGGTCATCGACGATCGCCTCATCCGGCAGGAGAACGACGACGGTCAGGCCACCGGGGGTCTCACCGCTGAACAGGAGCGTAAACCCGCCGGGACGGTACTGCAGCTTCTCCCAGAGAATCCCGTAGCAGTCCTCAAGGAACTCACCGTACTCAATGGGGAACAGCCATCCGAAGTTCTCATAATCTGTCTCCAGAGAGGTACATACGCTGTCCAGCCTTGCATATGCCTGGGGGATGAGGCCCTCGGCCAGCATCTGGGCGGGGTGGCCTCCCAGAAGCCCGTGCTTGCCCCTCTGCATCACGGTGGAGAGGTACTCGTAGGGGTACATGGACTGGTAGTCCGCCCACCAGACCGTGTTCGTCCCCCATATCCTTCCCTCCGGGGTCTGGAACTTCGAGATGTACGTATCCCTGAAGTACTCGCCTCCGTTCCAGTCCCACCACCTTATGCCGTTGCAATAGAACTCGAACCCCCCTGAGATCGCCCCCCATAACCCGCTGAGGGAAGTCCTGTGGCCCGAGTACCTGATGACCCTGCTAACCTCAGACGGGTCCAGTCCCATCTGCACGATATCCGCGTTCAGCATCGCGAACCGCTCCAGGTGCTCGTCCGGTTCGAAGGTGATGAACTCGTGATACTCATCAAAGGATGAATCGGGGTTTGGTGAGTGATGATAGCCGTGGGAGCCCAGGTTGACCCTGTCGGCCCAGGGGTAGATGTCGTCCTGCATGTTCTGGAGCCACTGCAAGAATTCCTCCGTCGCTTCGGTGGAAACCCTCCAGGTGCAGTGCCAGTGGGACCAGCTGTCCTCGTAGCCAGGCTCGAACCATGCGGAGTCCCTGTTCGGGGTCAGTATCCCGTCGGGAAGTATCAGCCAGTTCATCTTCATGTCCTGGTGCTCTTCCAGCAGCTGTATGAGCTGTGCGGAGACCAGTTCGGAATCCGAAGAGGTCTCCGAGAAACCCCAGATGTAACCCGACGCCGGGTGTATCATCGGGATCTCGTCCAGCATCCATGAAGCGGTTCTCTCATATCCGTCAGGATGATCGGAGATGAACACCGGCGCGGCGCAGTCTTCCAGGGAGAAACCGACGTAGTACCTGCTCAAGTCGCCTGTGGGGATCAGGGAGTGTAGATCAGGTCCCTGGCAGTTCTCCCTCGGAGTATCCACATCGAAGAGTCTCAGCGAGAGGTAAGCGGGTACGGAGGGGGAGTGGGCCGTGACCACGAGATTGGCCTTGGCCGGATTCGGGACCAGCACACTGGCGCTGAGGAACTGCGGCTGAGAGGTAACCAGCTGCACTGACTGGTCGCCTGAGACCCTCACCGGACCCTGGTCCGCACCCAGGTCTATCACCCGGTCGCTCATGGTGGTCTGGTTACGGAACGTGGCGCTCTCCCAGGCTTTAAGGTAGAAGTCCACCTCCAGGGGGAAGTCCAGCTCGACGTCGTTGGATGCATCCACGGTGAAGATCATCTCCAGCCCGCGCCCGTTCAGCCTGTAGAGGATGGAGATCTCTATGGGCAAGATATCGGAACCGGTGTGGTCGTACATCCATGGAGACCAGAAAACGGCTTCGGTATCCGAGAGGCAGGTTATTGTCCCTGAATAGGGTAAGAACACATCACTTTGCACTCCGCCGAACTCGCCTCCCGCAGCCATGTCGATGCCTGTTGCCAGGTCCGTGAACTCGAGAAGGGAGCCGGGCCTGACCAGCTGCAGGTCAGGGGTTATCACTATCCTCACCTGACCGTTGTCAAGGGTCACAGGGCTCTCTGATACTACCCTGGAACCCTGGATCTGAAACAGCAATGCCATCACAAGGACTGAAGTGACCATCTCTTACACCGCCGATCCTGATCTTGGGACACGATCCTGGCTTTGAATATAAGATGGTAAGTTTTTCTCAAACAGCCGGATTAATGCCGGAACCGGACGTCGGAGTGCTGTCATGTTCCTCTCACCGCCAGCAGCGTGAAGTCGTCCAAGTAACCGGACGAACCGTGGAAGACCTCAACGCTTTTCTCTATCCTCTCCAGCAGCACCTGGAGGTCCATTCCCGGGTTCTCCCTGAGAATGGACTCGATCCTCTCCTCGCCGAATTCCTCTCCTGAAGGGTCCATAGCCTCACTGACACCGTCGGTGTACAGCAGAACAGCATCACCCTTCTCGAA
>CAZXEF010000027.1:17314-21437 GCA_964639605.1 uncultured bacterium
TTCGTACCCGGTTTCCCTGACCACTCCGAAGAGCAGTCCTCCCCTGGTCAGCTTACTGGAATCACCGGTCTTACGCAGGAGTATGGGCGGATTGTGGCCGGCGTTCACATAGCTCATCCTGCCCTCATTCGGGTCGAAGCAGGCTGCGAAGAAAGTGATGAACATATCGGAGGGTGTGTTATCAAAGATCAGAGTATTGATCCTTGATGCGGATTCAGCCAGGGTCGCACCCATCTCCCTGGTGGTTCGCAGGGACGCCTGGAGATTTGCCATGAGCAGGGCAGGACCCACTCCCTTTCCCGCAACGTCTGCCACCGCCACCAGTATCCGTCCATCCTTCAGGGTCATCACATCGAAGTAGTCTCCCGCTACGTCCAGGCAGAAGCGTATGAGTGCCCGGATCTCAAGCCCCGGAACCTGGGGTATCTCATTTGGAAGCAGGCCCTCCTGGATCTCCCTCGCCACTGACAGCTGTTCTTCCAGCTTCTGTTTTTCAATCCTCTCCCTCAGCAGCTGTATATTCTCGGCCACAAGTGCTATCTGTGCCGAAAAACTGCTCAGGAGTTCCAGTTCCTCGGATGTGAAGTCTTCTCCGTTGGTCTTGCTGCTGATGACAAGGAAGCCTACAAGTCCCGAGCTGACGGTCAGAGGGAGTATGACGGCGCACTTCCTGCACTCGAACCATTCCTTCTGCTCATCTGTCAGGAGTATTCGGCCGCTCTCCACGGCTTCGTCTATCAGAATGGTGTCATCCCTGCTCATGAGCCACTCCACAAGCTGGTCCTTGATGGAAAACGGCACCGGTTCCCTGTTCTGCAGCGTGAAATCGCTGTCATGCTCCATCCGGAGCACCGGGTAGATCTTCTCCGCCGCAAGCCCGTAGGCCAGCTTGTTCTGAAGGTCCTCCCAGAAGGAAGTTTCCTCCGTGCGGACTATGCTGGATGCCAGGAAATCCCTCAGAAGCTCCCGCAGCCTCTTCTTTTCGGGGTAGAAATAATCCTCGACCTTGATCCGAAGTTTCCTCTGTGTGGGCAGGAAGGCCAGGGCCAGCATGAGACCGAGGACAAGGGTCGGGGTCTGGCTGCTTATGCCGACCGATCGCAGGACGAACTCTCCGAACAGGTAGAGGAATCCGAAGAAGGCGAGAAGCAGCGACAGGTTCACGACAAGGAACCTTGTTCCCCGTCTGAGTTTACCCTCGACTTCCAGGAGCATGTACTTCCTGAAGGCATACACTATGGAGACAGGTATGGGAAGAAGGAACAGGAAGACTATGTTGACTATGAGCATGTTGGTCTGGACCGGCAGCTGGAATCCAGCGTTGAGCATCACGTACCTGAACCAGCCGTACATGATATATAGAACGATTCCTATGAAGGAGCCCATGAGGACCAGCCTTGTCTGCCTCCTCTCGATGAAGCTCCTGGCCCTCTTGAAATTACGGATCAACAGTACGAAGCCACCGGTGAGGAAGACCGTGTGATATATGCTGAGCGTAAGGAGCGGCACAATCCTGCCCATGGTCAGCGACCATGCACCGAAGATCAGTACGGGCAGGAATATCAGACCGTTGGCGACCGGCCTGTACCTTTCGTACATGGAGTTCATCCTCGGGAACAGCAGGTGAAGCTTCAGCCAGAAGCTGGACGATGAGAGCCCGAGAATGGTGAAGACGATCAGCACAAGCGCCGGGATCTGGAAAGACGCGTATACATGCCCGACTATCGTGCTGGAGAGGGCCATCTGTACCGCCAGTGCGGAGCAGAAGAGCGAAAGCGCCCTCACGGCAGCCGAGGCGTGCCTTCTGACCATTCCCCATATGCCTGTGAACAGCAGACTTACGGCTATGAGCGTTCTAAGGATGAACATCGTCCATATCTGAAGCTTCAGCGGTCCGGGTATGGTCCTCGTGACTATGTCGGTGGTATTCATCTCCCCTGCGTGCATGAACATGATCTCTATGGTCCTGCCGGCGGGAGTATCCATGGAGAAGGCTCTGAAGTAGTTCTCCTCGTTCGCGGGCCTGCCGTCCACGGCCACCAGGAGGTCTCCTCTTTGAGGGTAGGGAGGATGTGGGAAATCATCCAGGTCTATCTCCACGAAAGGTGCGAATGAGCCGTTGGCACCCATCCTCACGAAGCTCCACATGTCGCCTATGTGGGTGATCCTGTAGACCTTCGTGTACTCGCGCACAAGGTATACGGCACAGAATGCAGTGGCAGACAGCATCACCGCCAGCGTGACGGCTACGATTACCTTTTTCAGCATAAGACCACCTGTCCGTCTTCTGACCGAGGGCCCCGGAGCGGGATCACCGTGTTCCTTTGCGACCATGTCAGCGCCGAGTGCAGATACGTCTACCCGGACACCTCATGGCATCTCGGAGCCCATGACCCGTTTAGAAATTAACATATTTAGGGAGAGGGAAATGTCAAAACCTGGTATCAGGGTCTAATGCCTACCTCATCGGCAAGGTCGAGCTTCCTGATGGTATCCGCTGTATCCTCGATGTACCCCTTGGGGTAGGTCGGGATGTCCATGAAATGCGAGGAGAGGGTCTTCCGTGAATGGAATGCCTGAAGGACGAACCGCTTCACTCTGCCTGTTTCGCCAAGGACCTCCAGGACATCGTCCCGTTCGACTATCCCCGGCACCATCGTGGTCCGGAACTCATAGGCAGGCAGTGATCTGACTATTCCGATCGAAGCCCTTACGTCCTCGAACACCGCCCTCTCCCCAGTTGCCCTGAGGTATTTGCCGGGCGAACTCTTCAGGTCCATGGCCACGTAGTCCACATGATGGAGGATGTCATTGAGCCTGTCCGGGAGAGTTCCGTTTGTATCCAGCTTGACGGACAGAGCGGTCTCATCCTTGATCCGCCTTATTAAGTCACCCAGCCCGCCATAAAGAAGGGGTTCCCCGCCGGTAATCGTGACCGCTTCGACGAAGCCTTCCCTGGCCTTCAGCTCCTGAAGGACCTGGTCATGGGAGAGCCCGTACTGGTCGTCCAGCAGATCCTCTCTGACGAGTTCGGGGTTGTGACAGAAGGGACAGTGAAGGTTGCATCCTGAAATGAATATTATTGAGCAGATCCTGCCGGGATACTCGATAAGGCTGGTGCCGGTGAGGGAACGGATCAATTACTGACCTTATCTCCCTGTCCGTCCAGTGTGATGTACTCCCGCTGGGAGAATTCCTCCCGCTTGCCCTTGTTCCAGCTCTGAACCGGTCTGTAATAGCCCACGATCCTCGAGTAGACTTCTGTCTTGATCGCCCTGATCCGGTTCTCCTTCTTGACCTCAGACATCTGTTGATACCTTTCCTATCTTGAGGAACAGGCTGCCCTGTTCCCCTGAACTGGTGTCATCGACACTTGAGTAGCTGCCTTCCGGCAACTGCTGGAAATCATCCGCGTCAACTACCTCTCCGTACTCCGCCAGCTCTTCTTCGGTGTGAGGATAGGGGCAGAGGAAATGCTCGCCGGCTATGTAACCATGCACCGGGCACACCGAGAAGGTGGGGGTGAAACTGAAATAAGGAAGGTGATAGCGGGAAACGATCGACCTGGCCAGCTTCCGGACCATCCTCCAGTCGGTTATGGCCTCACCGATGAAAATGTGGACCACCGTGCCGCCGGTGAACATGGTCTGGAGAGGGTCCTGGTGCTCGAGCAGCCCGAAGATGTCCCTTCTCTCGGTAACGGGCAGATGCACCGAGTTGGTGTAGTAGGGATTGGAGCTGCCCATGCAGTATGCGTCGGGGAACTGGTCCCTGTCCTTGCGGGCAAGGCTGTAGGATGCACCCTCGGCAGGGGATGCTTCCAGGTTGTAGAGACTGCCCGTCTCCTCCTGGAATTCCGTGAGCTTGTCCCTCATGAAGTCAAGGACCTTCATGGACCAGAGCCTTCCCTCTTCAGTGGCGATGCTCTCCCCAAGGAAGTTCACGCAGCACTCGTTCATACCCAGAAGCCCTATGGTGGAGAAATGGTTGTTCCAGTAGTGGCCCTGCTGGGTCTTTATGGTGCGGAGGTAGTGGCTGGTGTAGGGGTAGAGACCCTGCTCCGTAAGTTTCTCGATGAGGTCCCGCTTCAGTTCGAGCGATTCCCTGGCGGCGTCCATGACGT
>CAZXEF010000028.1:0-17630 GCA_964639605.1 uncultured bacterium
CGGATTGCCGGACAACGCCCTTATTAGACCCTCAATTGCCGCCCCGTTCATAAGCCAGAAGTAATATGGGAAAAGCAGCCTGGACGGCATCCTGTGTCGAAGGAAAAGGCCGCCGGCTGCTGCTGCATGGAAGAGGCACATCATGATGAACATCACCATGTATGCCAAGGACCCTCCGGAGAGGAGCCCCGCCAGGATAGTGGCGGCAATGAGGAAGAGGCCGGAGGACCATCTAAGCATCTTGTGTACCAGAAGCTGAAGGAACAGGAGTACCCTCCCTCTGCGAAGGGCCCTTCCCATGAGCAGGACGCAGCTCTTGAGCATCCAGCTGACTATCCTGACCATCCTTCTATACTGCATTGAGTCGTCGGGAGAGGGTTCCATCGCCACCGCGTCCTGGTTGAAAACGCAGTCATAGCCCTGTATCCTGGCCATCACGGCCAGTTCGAAATCGTCACCCCTTCCCGGGGAGACGGGAGCGAAGAGGTCCCGCCTGATCGAAAAAACGGCTCCTGTGGCACCCAGTACCGCACCCATGTGCGAACACAATCTCTTCACCGTCTTCTCGTACCGCCAGTAGATGCTCTCGCAGGTCTCCCTGTCAAGGCTGTTGCGCCTGGATCCATCCACGCATCCTACCGACGGGGAAGAGTAAGGCGTCACCAGCCTCGAGACCGTATCTTCCGCGAAGACCGTATCAGCGTCAGTGAAGACCAGCACGCTCCCCGATGCGATCTCCCTAAGCTGCTGCAGCATCAGTGGCTTCCCGACGCGTTCCGGGCTTCGCTGAAGAACCACACCCTCGGATGAGAAGGACCTCACTATGGCGTCGGTACTGTCATCGGAGCTGTCCGAACCCACCAGGATCTCGAGTTTCCCGCTGTAGTGCTGGTCCAGGAGGTTCCTTATCCTGGATTCTATCGTCCCCTCCTCGTTCCTTGCCGCCACCAGGACGCTGACCGCAGGCCATTCCGAAGGGTTCTCCCAGGAATCGCGGTGCCTGCGGATGAACAATGCCAAAACAGCGATGACCATCGGGTAGATCATCCACGAGGAAAGGAAAAGGACAAGGAAGATCCAGAAAAGATGTTCGATCATGGTCTTCGATCACCTTCTCCGTCACTCCTTCTGAACAGGTGCCTGCGGAAAGTCGAGAATGCCCTCAATGTCCTCCGACCTTCCGTGAAGGGGTTCCTGAGGGTCTGAGCCAGCTTGTAGAGGAGGTACCGGGGTCTCAGATAGAAACGGCGCCTGGCCCTGTCGCACCAGGACACAAGGGTTTCCGCGGTCAGGCAGGGCAGATCCACAACGCAGTTGTGAAGACCCTCGGCCGTCACCCAGCGGTCGAAGCTCTCCGTCCTCAGCTTTCCCTCCTTCCTGTACTTCTCATAGAGCCTTGTGCCGGGGTAGACCATCACGGGGAAGAACTGGGCCGTGTCAGGAGACAGACGAAGGGACATCCTGAAAGTCTCCTCGAGGGTCTCCGGCGTTTCCCCCGGGTTTCCCGCCATGAAGCAGCCGTGCACGAGGAGACCCGCCTTATCGGCCCTTTCGGCGAATTCCAGGTTCTGCTCCACTGTGGTGCCCTTGCATACGCTGTCCAGTATTTCCTGTGAGCCTGACTCGTAACCCGCTATGATGAGCCGGCAGCCGGCGGCCTTCATCTTCCTCATGGCCTCAAGGGATAGGCTGGCCCTGACATTGGCCGTCCAGGGAAGACGGTTCCCGCTCTGTATGAGAGCGTCCGAAACCAGCTCCACCCTTCGGTTGTCGATTGAGAAGGTGTCATCCTCTATGACCACCTCCTGCACTCCGGGGAAGTACTCCCTGAACATGAGGAACTCCTTCGCCACATGACCGGGCGAGCGGACCCTGTACTTCTCCCGGTGCATGACCTGAGGCCACACGCAGAAGGAGCATTTATAGGGGCACCCCCTGCTGGTAATGGTCATGATACTGGGATACCTCGCGGCTGCGAAGAAATAGTTGCGGGGATCCAGGTGCCTCAAGTAGACATCGGCCAGGAAGGGAAGAGAATCAAGGTTCGCGATCATCTCCCTTTCCCCCGTATCCACGAGATCCCCCCTGACGTTGAGGATAAGACCGGCCACCCCGTAAGGATCCGTGTCACCTTCCAGAGCGTCCGCCAGCTCCGCCAGGGTGGCGTCGTACTCCCCCACCGCCACAGCGGAGACGGAGGGAGCAAGGCGGAGGCACTGGCCCGGAAGGGCGCTGGCGTGGGTGCCAACAAGAACCACGAAGTTGCCTTTACATGCTCCGGCAGCTGAGGAGGCGATCCCGAGGTCGCTGTAGATGGAGGGGGTGGATGTATCTATCACCGTCATGCGGGGGGAGAACCCGGTGAGGATCTCGATCAGGTCGCCCTCGCTGATCCCTCGGGCGGGACAGTCCAGGAAGAGGACCTCATGACCGGCCGCCTCCAGCGCCCCGGTTCCGTGGGCCAGCCAGAAAGGCCAGTACAGCGTACCGCTCTTGTTGATGGCTGGAGAGCGGGAGGTTCTCGAGAACCTGCCGTTCATGAAGGGAGGGTTTACAACAGCTGTTTTCAAGTGATGCCTGCCTTGATCCTGGAACATTTCCGGGAAACCGAAGGTCCCCGGGTAATAGGAATATAGTGATGGGAAAATAATCCCTGGGGAGGTGCTGTGTACAGGATTGGCTCACATGTCAGATTGACACCGGCTCCCGCTGCAGCTTATTGTTCCCCGCGAGCCGTTGCCGATTGCCTTCAGAAGCACCCTGACCTGCTTGTAAAATGTTAAGACCCCCTTGAGAGTGATATGGAACGTATCCTTGTCATCAAGCTCTACGCTATCGGAGACCTTGTCATGTCCCTTCCCGGCATTGGTCTTCTGAGAAGGAACAACCCCGCATCGGAGATACACCTTCTCACCAGCGGGTTACTTGCTCCCCTTGCCAGGCTGGCGGCTCCGGTCGACAGGGTCATCGAGATGGATAACAGGATACTGGGCCGGTCTGCACGCAGGCTCGGCCTGCTTCCTCTAGCCCTTCGGCTGCGGAGGGAGGGCTATTCCAGGGGCTACCTCCTTCACAGGATGCTCCCCCTGAGGCTCTTCCTCGGGCTCGCAGGTCCGCGGCAGAGGATAGGCCAGGGCAGGGGGACCGCAGGCCTGACCCGGGCCGTACCCTTCGAGACGAGCCTGCCCGAGCACGATGCTCATCGTTACGCCAGGGTCTTCGGATGGGACGGCAAGGAACCCCTCGCTGCTCCCTTCGTCAGGTTCACAAGACCTGTCGCGGAGGATCTTCTTCCTCCCTTCACGAGGACGGGACCGGTGGCCGTGAGCCCCGGCGGGGGCAGGTCCGCCGTTCGAAGCACCGACGCGAAGAGATGGCCCTCCGAAAGGTTCGGGGAGATCATTCGGCTGCTTCACCGGGAGGGGATCTGCACTGTCCTGCTGGGAAGCGTGGAGGACGGGGATTTCCTTGAGGAACTCAGGGCAGACCTGCCGAAGACATCGCTGGACCTCATCGGCAGGACATCACTCGTTGAAGCGGCAGGAGCCCTTTCCCGATGCAGGATGCTGGTCACCAACGACAGCAGCCTGATGCATCTGGCCGGCCTGGTTGGAACCCCCACACTGACGATCTTCGGACCCACCGATCCAGCCAGGGTGGGTGTATTCCCCCCTTCCAGCAGGCACAGGCATCTGATCCCCGCAGGCATCGAATGCAGCCCTTGCCATCCCCCCAGGGCCGTAGAGTCATGCTGTTCTGCGGAATGCATGCTCTCCGTCACCGTTGACAGGGTCTGGAATGAAACCATGGACATGCTGGCCGAAGGCAGGGAAGATCAGCCCGACCAGTCCTCAGGACGGTAGTCGAGTCCTCGGCTGAGGCAGAACTCGATCACCCTTCGCGAGAGATTTCACAACATGTCCAGCAGTATCCCTGTCAGCCTATCCCCAGCCGCTTCCCGGGTTCTCTCGGTGGTGACGAACCGTCTTCCCTGCTTCCCGAGTTTCCCGGCAAGTTCCCGGTCGGTCAGCACTCTCTCCAGGGCGGAGGCAATCTCACGGGGGTCCCTCCTGACAAGTATCCCATTCCCGCCGCTGCGGACGTTGTCCGTGAAACCGCCCTCCTCCACTGCTACCACAGGGGTTTCGCATGACATGGCCTCAAGGGGCACCAGGCCGTAGGGCTCGTTCATCTGGCAGCAGAGGACCGCACCGGCGCGATTGTAAAGGTCCCTCAGCTCCAGGTCGGAGATCCCTTTTCTTATATCGAGGACGACACCGAGGTCAGTGGCTGTGGACAGAAGCCTTCGGGAATACCCCGGGTACTCCCTGTCCGCTACCACCGTGAGACCCGGGCGCACTTCCTCAGGCATCAGAGCCAGGCTCTCCAGGGCGGTTTCATGTCCCTTGAACGGCCAAAGGGCTCCGACGCTGAGGACCATTTTCGAAGATCCCGCATTCCCGTCCGGACAGAAGAGGTCAGTATCCACTCCCGGGCGGACGATCAAAGGACTTGCTCCGTAGATTGCATGAAGGCGGCGGGACATCCAGGAGGAGAGGGTGATCATCCTGTCAGCGCTGCGTGCCGCCTCGAAGTCCATGCGTCTCTCGAAACGTCTGAGCCCTGAAAGGAGCAGATGCTGAACCCGGCTGCCTGTCCTTCTCACCAGGGAGGGCTCGTAGATGTGCCTGGGGTACTCGTAGCAGAAGTAGACCGAAGGAACGGAGAGGTATCTCAGCAGCGGAGGGGCGGCTACCAGCATGGAATTGTGAACAAGGGCCAGCCTTGAATTCCTGTTCATCTCCAGGGACATCTGCCTGCATAGACGGTCGAAGGCCCTGAGCCTTGCGGTAAGGACCAGCGGGGCTGCTGCCCTTCTGAACCCCTTCAGCCTCCTTCCACCGGGGAAAGGCCATTCCTTCAGGGAGATCGTCCTCTCGGAGCGGAGCAGATGGGAACCCTCGGGATAATGCACAGTGACACGGAAATCCTCCTGCAGGCGGTCCAGCATCTCCGAAAGGACTCTGATCCCGCCTCCGGAAGGAAGATTGTGGAACAAAGCCAGTTCCGGCTGGTCCATGGGCATGGTCTGCTCCCTTCGGGGCTTCTCGAAGGCGGATTACCGCCGCCGGTATTATATATTCCACCAAACACTAACAGGAATATCAGCCGGGGAACACCGGAGGTCTGTTTCATGCGCGTAGCGGTTGTGCTGGTCAATTACGGGCAGTGGGACCTGACAAGGGAAGCCCTGGCGTCCCTCAGAGACGCCGTGGGCGTCGACTTGAAGGTAACGCTGGTGGACAACTGCTCCCCCGGAGAGGTCCCGGCCTGGGTGGGGGAGAGCTCCAATGTACGGTTCGCAAGGCTGGCTGAGAACACAGGGTTCGCCGGGGGCAACAATGCCGGCTTCAGAATGTCCAGGGAAGACAGGGCCGACTACACGTTCTTCCTCAACAATGATGCAAGGGTAGCTCCGGAGACCGTGGAGACCCTGGCCGGTTTCCTGGAAACACACGGGAAAGCCGGAATAGTAGCTCCGGCGGTATACCGGGCGTCGGAACCCGGAAGACTGTGGAGTGCAGGCGGGAACCTGGTCCGGTGGAAGATGAGGTTCGAGCAGGTGGAAATACCCAAGGAGCTCTTCCATACCCGGGAGGGGATGTCAGTGGACTTCGTCTCAGGCTGCGCACTCATGATAAGGTCTCGTCTCTTCGAGGAGCTGGGCGGATTCAGGGAAGAACTGTTCATGTACTACGAGGACGCGGACCTCTGCCACAGGGCCAGGGAGAGCGGTTTCAGAGTGATGGTAATGCCTTCCGCCACGGTAATTCACGATGTGGCCTCCAGCAGCGGGGGAGAGCTCTCCAGACTTGCCCTCTACTTCTCCGAGAGGAACAGGCTCGTACTGTCGCGCCGGATGCTTCATCCATTTTTCAGGTCGGTCTTTCTCCTTTATAAGACCGCCGTTCTTTTCGTACTGACGGCGAAGTTCCTGGTCCTGAAGGAACCCGGACTGATACGATGGATGTGGCGCGGCTACCTTGACGGCATCGCGGGGCGGACAGACAACGGGGAAGTGATCGGAAAACTGGTCTGAACCCGCCTTTCCGACCCGCCGATATTGCTTATCTTACCTGATGGCAGTATTACCCTGCCCCATTGAGGAGTTCTGGAATAAGGAGTTCTGGAATAAGGAGGTCTGGAACGCATCATGAAATGTGTCATGTGCGGACAGGATAACACCCTGTTGACGGTGGGTTTCAAGGCAACATGCCTGGGATGCGGCCGTTATCTTCACTCCTGTGTCCAGTGCACCCTCTGGGATGGAGTTGCCGAAAGGTGCCGTTCCCTGACCACTGAACCGGTGAGGGACAGGGAGAGCTGTAATTTCTGCGAGGAGTACAGGCCCGGCAGAGGCGATGACCGGGATCACGGCGGGTCTCAAGGGGATTCCTCGGAATTTGAGGCCCTTTTCGGAGGCGCAGCCGATGACTGACATTCCAGATATCTCCCGCAGGGTCGAGGAATTCACCAGCTGTCGTCTCGGTCTTAAAGGAGTGTTCCTGCTGCTGCTGGGAACCGCTGCCTACTTCGCGCTCCGTCTGTACTTCCCCCCGGTGACCCGGTACCTCGTAATCGGTTGTTCGGCCTTTGCGATCCTGTTCTTCATGAGGCCCTACCCCCGGTTCTGGCTTCTTCTCCTGCCCGTCATCTTCATGATGGGAGGCTCCACCATACCCACCGGGGAGTTCAATCCAGCCGTCACCACTATTGTCATGATGGCCTTTACGGCGTTCTTCTTCATCGACAGGGTTGTACGGAACAGACCCCTCTTCGTGCCTTCTCCCTACCTTTTCTGGATATTCGTAGCGGTTCTGGTGCAGGTCTGCAGCGTCTTCATATCCATCCACTTCCACGGGCAGTACCCCTGGAACGCCATAAGGGAAGGTTCGGGCGTCTATCTCTTCCTCCCCATGGCTATCATGATACCGGTCCTCTGCCCGGACCGGGATCGCATGCTGCTCCTCCTCAGGGCCGTGGTGGCAGCTCTCTTCATTGCATCCGCCATCGGAGTGGCGCAGTACTTCTCCATCACCGATTTTTCAAGGGTAGACCTCGGGCTGGGTTACTTCTACAGAGGCAGGGTGGCCAGCCTCTTCGGCAACGGCAACATCTTCTCCGGCTACCTGGAGCTGAGCATCCCCCTGTCCATTGCTCTCTATTTCAGGGAGAGGACCATCAAATGGAAGGCCGTGGCTGTCATCGCAACCATCCTTGGGGTTCTCAGCGTTCTTTACACTTTCTCAAGGGGAGGGCTCATATGCGTGGCCCTGGGAAGCGGCATGACCCTGATGTACATCTTCAGGTCAAAACCCTGGATACCGGTCCTGATAGGCGCTGTGGCGGGTCTGCTGCTGATCCGGTACGGAGATACCTTCGAGAGGCAGCTGTCCTTCTTCTCGGACCCGCAGAAACAGCTCACCCAGCCCACCATCCTTCACAGGTACGTTTCGTACCAGGGTTTCATCGATCAGATAAGAGAGTCCCCCATTACAGGAGTAGGGTGGGGGGCTGAGGAGCATTTCTGGGGAAGGTCGCGCCTGTACAGCTTCTGGGAGGTCAGGCACGTCGTCAGCACCAGAACCATAAGGCTGTTCGGAGGGCTCAACAGTCTCTTCTTCAATCAGGCAGTCAAGGGAGGGCTGGTGGCCATCACGGCGATCCTTACGCTTTTCATTACCATCTTTGCCGCTTCATTCAAGGCAATGAGGACCTCACCCGACAGGGTAACGGTCGTGGCCGTGACCGCAGGGATATTAAGCTTCCTGGTCCATCAGGTGGTGGACAATCTCCTTCAGTTTCCAACGGTGAACTCCCTCTTCTGGATATGCGTAGGTATTCTCCTGGCACTGGTCGCCGACGGGATGAAGGAAGAAAGACCCCTGAAATCTATAGATTGCCCGGTTCCCTCAGGGAGGAAAGCTTCCTCCTGACCGTTCCAAGGTAGTCCCTGAAAGTAGTGGATCTGAAGAGAGCTGTCATTCCCACATATATCGCGGCTCCCGGGACCAGCGCAACGGCCAGTCTCAGCAACCGTTCGCCGAGTCCCGAGTACAGGTCGACGGGCAGGACCCTGACGGCCAGGATCATGTACCCCGTCATCACAAGAGTGGCCAGCAGTATCTTAAGGTACTCGGGTACGAACTCCCTGCCTCCTATTCCCCCCAGCCTCCTCCTCAGCGAGTACATCAGCATGAGGGTCTTGGCGGTGGACGTAACCGTCGTGGCAAGTGCAAGACCACCTATACCCATGGGTCCCAGGAGGATGAAATTAAGCAGGATGTTCGAGAGCATTCCCCAGATGCCGAGTATCACGGGAGTGACAGATTCCTTGAGAGCGTAAAAGGCCCTCCCTATTATGAGCCCGATCCCGAACTGGGCGAACCAGGGGGAATAGTAGGCCAGGGCATATCCCACGAAATTCGACTGTTCCGGGCCGAAGTTGCCTCTCTGGAAGAATACCGAGACAAGTGGCACCGCCAGGACCGTCATGGCTCCCGCCACCGGTACCGTGTAGTAGGAGATGTACCTGATGAAGGTTGATATCTCGCCCTTCATCCGGTTCATGTCCCCCCTGGCCGCGAGCTTGGAGAACGAGACCGTGCACAGAACCACCACCGGCTGGATGAGCACCATGTGAACAAGGTTCTTGATCCTTGATGCGTAGTCGATCGCCGTGACCGAACTGGCCCTCAGGAAGGAGGCCAGTGCCTTGTCCGCCACCGGCCCGAGGAAACCGGTGACAACACCGATGGTAATCGGTATCGCCAGCTTTACCAGCTCCCTGAAATCCCTGTCCCTCGGGTCCATGGCAGCGTGAAGCCTCAGCCGCAGGCGGAAAGAGAAGACGGCGCAGGTGAGGAAGGAGACGAACGCCCCGGCCAGGCCTGAGAGGGGGATTATCATTATTCCCGTTTCACCGTGTCCGGCCAGGAGGATGATGTACGATACCAGTATCTGCAGTACCCTGACGAAGCTCACCAGGCCGTAGCGGTTGCCGTAGATCAGAAAGTTCTGCAGCACCCCTTCCATGGCATTGAGGAAGATGAGAGGGAGAAAGACATGAAGCAGCCTAGAGGCCAGAGCAAGGGTGGAGGTGTCAGCCCCCGGGCCCACGACGCTGACAACGGCGGGTCCCGATGCCAGGACCGCGCCGATCAGAATGACCCCGGAGATCGACATCCAGTTGATTATCCTGCTCACAAGCCGGTTGGCGGCTTTCATTCCGCTGCCGTGGCGAACCCTGGAGTAAATGGGCATGAACGCGGAGCCGAAAGCTGTCGAAATGAGCTGCTGGAGCAGCAGAGGAACCACCATGGCGATGGACACGGCATCGGTCTGCCACGTTGTTCCGAACAGCCTTGCTATCTCCGCGAACCTCAGGTAAGTAAGGAGCGCTATCAGGAGATTGCCTCCGGAGAGGAAGGAGAAACCCGCTCCCTTGCCCTTCTCTGACCCGAACCAGTTGAGAACTCTTCTCAAGGACTCCTCCTGATCATGGATTGCTACACTCAGGGTCGAAGCAGTCAATTATACCATGGAGGAACCCGTCACGGAAGGAAAAGCGTCAAGCCCGGTAAATGGCCTTCCCGTATACCGAGAGAGTCTCCCGGGCGGTCCTTTCCCATGTGAAGAGCGAAGCCCTGGCCGGGCCCCTCGAGGCAAGCTCCTCCCTGAATTCACGGTCGTTTCCCAGAGAGAGAAGCCCGGATGAGATGGCATCCACTGAGAGGGGGTCCACCAGGAGGGCTGCATCACCGGCAACTTCCGGCATGGACGACGTGTTCGAAGTGAGGACCGGGGTACCGCACGCCATTGCCTCCAGAATGGGCAGACCGAATCCCTCCAGCAGCGAGGGATAGACGAGGAAATCCGCCATGGACAGCAGCGCCGGCAGGTCTTCGTCCTCCACGAACCCCGTCAGTTTTATCCTCTCGCGGAACGGATGGACGCTGATGGTCCTGAGGAGTTCACCGTACTTCCATCCCAGACCTCCGGCGATGACCAGGGACTGTGGAATATCACCGGCAGTGGAAGCGAAGGCCGACAGCAGACCGTCCAGGTTCTTCCTGGGCTCCAGGGTGCCCAGGAACAGCATGAACCTTGAAGGAAGGCCGTACCTGCCCGCCACCCCGCTCAGAGTATCCCTGTCGGAAACCTTCCTGAAGAGCTCCGATACGCCGAGGTGGACCACGTCGATTTTTCCAGCGACGTCAGGGAAGAGCCTCCCTATTTCCGAAGCCGTGTAACGGGAATCCGCTATTATCCGCCTTGCCTTCCTCAGGTGGCGTGGATACAGCCTGGCTGCAAGGGAGGACCGCAGGCTGTGGACCCCGGGGTTGGTGTAGCCTGACAGGTCATGGACCGTTATCACTCCCGGAACGGGGAGGAAGAGGGGAAGAGGGTACACCGGATCGTGGAAAAGGTCCAGCCTGTCCTTTCTCATTCTCATCGGGAGCCCGGCCTGGTACCAGAGCTGAAGGCCCGGGCTGGGGAAACTCACCCTTACAACCCTGAACCTCTCCGGAAGGCGGAGTTCCATGGGCAGGGGCCTGTTGGTGTAGAGGAAGTAACGGTTCTCGCGGTCCTCAACTCCAAGGGCCTCGATGAGGTTGAGTATGTAATTGGGGATCCCGGCCTTCAGAACGGTCAGCGGCGAGACCTTCATGCCGATTCTCATTTCATCTTTCCTTGGTAAGCACGTGGTCTCCGTATCCAACCGGGAAAACCCGGGAAGGCTTCTGTACCGTTTTGGAATATAATATGCCCTGGCCGCCTGCGGTTATCAGCGCAGGTCCTTGCTACGGGAAGGAACGATCCATTGAGAATAGGCCTCGAGATATCTCCGCTGGCGATAAACGCCACGGGAATACCGAACTACATCAGAAGACTGCTGGAGGGTTTTGCGTCGATCGAGGACGGCAACGAGTACTTCCTGTACACCAACAGACCCCTTCCTGACGACCTGTCCCTACCCTCCCGGTTCAGGACCGTAATAGTGGACAGGCCGCATCCCAGGTTCCAGCTGTGGTTCCAGCTGGAACTCCCCCGCCGGATGAGGAGGGACCGGCTAAACATATTTCACGGTCTCTTCTCGCGGCTGCCCCTTTCTCTGCCGGTGCCCGGGATCATCACCTCTTACGACCTTTCCGCCCTGAGTATGCCCGGTATGCACAAGAAATGGACAAGGATGACTAACCTCCTCTACCCGCTCTACATATGGAGGGCGCGGAGGATAATCGCCATCTCCCGGTTCACGGCCGATGAACTCGTCCGGCTATTTCCCCGGGCGGCCGCGAAGGTCTCCGTGGTTCACGCGGCTGCCCCTCCGAGATACTCCGAGGTTACCGACCCTGAACTCCTGGACAGGGTAAGGACAAGGTACGGTCTTCCCCGCCGCTTCATGCTCTTCCTCGGCACTCTCGAGCCCAGGAAGAACCTCTCGAGGCTGCTTTCGGCCTTCGCTGCCACTGCCGGTGATATTCCACAGTCCCTGGTCATCGCCGGGGGCTCCGGATGGAAGAACAGGTGGTTCCTGGACTCCCTGCGGGATTCGGGGATCGGTCACAGGGTGAAACTCACCGGTTTCGTGGAAGCCGGGGATATCCCGGGGCTGATTTCCATGGCCGATTTCTTTGTCTACCCCTCCCTTTGCGAGGGTTTCGGCCTCCCCATCCTGGAGGCCATGGCCTGCGGCACCCCGGTCATCACGTCTAATGTCTCATCCATGCCCGAAGTGGCGGGGAACGCCGCTCTGCTGGTGGACCCTCTGTCCGTGGAAGATATCGCAGAGGGCATCAGGAGAATGGCAACCGACGAAAGCATGAGGGCGGAACTGAAGGAGAAGGGCCTCGGGAGGAACAGGGAGTTCAGCTGGGAGAAGACGGCAAGTCAGATCCTGGAAGTATACCGGTCTGTGCTGGAAGGGGAACCGGACGCATGAGAATACTGATAGCTACCTCCTCAACCATACCTGGCTACTCCGGAGGCTGGACCACAACGCTGGACCTTCTAGGGGAAGAACACGAGCCGATCTACCTGATAGCCGGGGCAAGGCCGGGCATGCATTCCATGGAAGGAGTCAGGTATGTCGGCCTGGGGATCGCGGAGAACCGGTCCTCATCCACGGGCCGCAGGCTTGCCGGCCTGGCCAGGCAGAAGCTCAGCCCTCCAGCGTTGAAGTGGGCCTTCAGGCGATTCGGGTCGGACCTGGTCCTTTGCCTGGACGAAGTAATGGGTTTCGCCGCCCTTCGTGCGGGGCTGCCCTACGCCATGAGGTTCCACAACCAGGTGAGCGATGCGGTGCTGGGGGCACCATTGCAGAGACTCCTGGAGGGAGCACTGTTCGCCACAGCCTGCCAGGGGAGCGAGGTCCCCGGTGTTGAGGTCCTTCCTCATAACCAGGATCTGTCCAGATTCGACTTTTCTCCTCCCTCCAGACCCGAGAGGGCTCTTCTTCTGACCTGCCTGAACGAGGAACACGAACCCCATGTCTTCGTTGAAGGGGTGGTCCGCTCCAGGGAGATGACCGGTGACATCATCGGTACCGGTCCTCTCAGAAAGAACATAGAGAGGATATGCAGAGCCACCGGAGGAAGGGTACGGTGCCTCGATCCTGTTCCCAGACTTGACCTCGGAAGTCTGTCGGGGCTCTATCAGGCCGGTGTCGCCACCCTTGTGGACCGTCCCGGGATCAACAAGTACCAGATGAAGATCAACATGTACCTTGCCTGCGGCATGCATGCACTGGTGAAGTCGTTCTCCCACATAGTCAGGGAGGCTCCCGAATTAGTACACACCTTCGACGATCCCGGCGAACTGGCTGAGAGACTGGACGAGATCCGGTCCCGATGGACCGAACTTGAGGACATCAGGGTTCAGGCAAGGGAATGGGTAATGAAGAACAGCTCAGTGGACATTCCCAGGAGGAGGTTCAGGGAACTGCTTGAACAAGCCCTGGGCACCGGTTCCCGCCGTTGAGGGGCACAGGCGCCGGGGATCTATTCATTGACCAGGGGAAGCACTTCAAGGGATACTATCCGCCACTCCCCCTCGTCCCCTCCCGGCAGCTCCACCACGTCACCCTGTGACAATCCAAGGAGGACCCTGCCCAACGGGGCCATGTAGTTGATCCTGCCCATGTCCGGGTCGGAGTCCAGGGGACCCACCACATCCAGGACCTGCACCGCCTCGGACTCTCCGGTGTCCTGAAGTGTGACCCTGATACCCGGGGATACCATTTCGGTACTGATGTCCCCCGGGGGGTAAGGCCCGTAAGCCTGAAGCTCCTCGGACCACCTGTTGAGACGGTCCAGCAGCAGGTCCCTCTTCTCCATGGCCGCTGCGTACTCTGCGTTCTCAGAGAGGTCTCCATGGGAAGCGGCGTCGCTTATCGCCTCGGCGGCTGCGGGGATCTCCACCTGCTTAAGACGCTGGATCTCAGCCTTCCTCCTTCGAATGGCCGATCGGCTCGAGAAAACGGCGTCGGATTCCCAGAAGTGCCTGCCACCGGTCCTCCTTATGCCGGAACTCCTGCGCCTGGACATCTCGCGGCCAACCGCCAGGAACAGCCCCTCGTTATGGGCCGTGGCGCTGGTGTCGAAGCTCTCGAGGTATCGGCCCAGCCTGCGCGTATCAATGGAGTCAAGGTACTCGTTCAGGTCTTCCCTGAGTGGACCCATGAGGAGTCCGATAACCCTTTTCTGAGTGTCAGCGGACGCGAAGGTCAGGTTATCAAGGAAGAGCTCCACACCGTTCTCAGGCCCTTCTCCGGGCTCTTCCGCGGACCCCCGCTGCATCGAGGCCTCCCTGAGATAACCGCCTCTTGTGGCCAGGTACCCCAGGCTCCAGAGGAACAGGTCGGTCATTGAGGGGCGGGAAAGGAACCGGGTGATGCAACTGGACAGGAACTCCGGATCGTTATCCTCCAGGAAGGATACGGCGTGCTCCCACAGGGTGCGGCGGAGGGATGAGAGCAGGGATAGTTTCTCCTCTCCTTCAGCATTTCCTGAGAAGAAAAGGTCTACATAGGATTTCCTGCATGAATGGGAATGGATCTCCACCAGCGCCCTCTCAGCCCTGGCTGCTTTGGTCTCGATGAACCTCGACTGGATACTCCCGAGTTTACCCGATCCTTCCCTTTCAGTGAGGATCCAGCACAGCTCGAACAGGGACCCTGTTTCCGGGCTCTTCAGACCGGCCACCTCCGGCAGGAGAGAGGCAAGATCGCCGGGTACCGGTCCCGAACAGGATTTCAGCAGCGACTTCACCTGATGGACCTTGTCGGAAACGGACATCTTCCTCCTGCCGATGATCTCTCTCAGCTGTTCTATCAGTTCAACGCTCTCGTCCAGCGCCACCACTCGGTCTCCAAGGTCGGCGAAACCCCCGGCCGCCGACGCCGCTCTCTTCAGCATCTTCCAAAGCTCATCCACATCGCCGTCGGATCCTGCAGCAAGGGGGGACAGTTCCTCTCTGGAGACTCCACCGCCTCCGACGAAGGGTTCCTCCATCAGCCTCCGGAGAAACTCGCCCGGCTGACCGGAAAGAAGGTCGAGGAATTTCTGTCTGTCCTCGAGGGAGAGAACAGCAAGGGAAGCGGGGTCCAGGGGGAGAGTCGTCTCGAGAGCCACATCCAGTTTCATGTCATGGTTCTGGGCCGTCGGGAAGTCAACCGTGACATGGGTCCTGCTCACCCTGAGTATCCGCCCGGTGCCGAAGGTCCCGTGGTACAGATAGCCCCCGTCCCGGTACTTCATTAGGGACTGGAAAACCTTCCAGCATGAAGAGACATCGGCTCCCGTGTCCTTGAGCCCGCTGATCTTAAGAAAGTGCTCCAGCGGCTGGAACATGAGATGTTCGTCACGGAGCAGCTCGATAAGGGCCTTT
This sequence comes from uncultured bacterium, assembly GCA_964639605.1. Classification (GTDB taxonomy): domain Bacteria; phylum Fermentibacterota; class Fermentibacteria; order Fermentibacterales; family JCC-6; genus Aegiribacteria. The sequence goes on from CAZXEF010000028.1 coordinate 14,953, forward strand.
CTCAGTGGTTCACACTCGTGGAAGAGTTCCGCGCAACGCAGAAGCAGAGAGTGGAAGGCCTCTCCCCCCTCCAGCTCCTTCTCATCTATCGTGAGCTCCAGGAGCTGTGCCGCAAGCTCCTCCCCGCCGGAGGCTGCAAGCATGGCGAAGACTTCCCCCATCTCGTCGAAGGGAGGCTCCCCTTCAAGAAGCTCAAGCCATATATCGGAAAGGTAACCGTGATCCCCCGCACTTGCGGCATCGAGCAGTTTGGACAATCTTTCCTCCTGTCTGCAGGGAAATAATATAAGACTAACGGCATTCTCATGTAATGGCACAGGGAGGTACTCCGTGACTGACAGGAAAGACAGGGGGAACAGGAAAGACACCGCGGAAAAGTTGAGCAGAAGGCAGTTTCTCGAGAAAGCCGGCAAGCTGGGCGGGGCGGTGTTCCTCTCTTCCCTGGCCGGGAAGGCCATTGCCGGGGAATGGGAACAGGGTATGGAAGAATACTGGACAGAGGGGAGTTTCACACAGGATACCGTTGACGCGTCCATGGAAGCGCAGGGTATCATAAAGGCTTGTCTGGACGGCAGGTGGGAGGAATTCCAGACCGTTACCCTCCCTCAGGCGTTCATGGATTGGAACCTGACCTCCCGACTTGACGTGCTTGACAATATTGCCATGATGTTCAGCGGTGAGGGCGGTTCGCCCCCTTCACTCGCCGGACCTCACAATGCGGCCATGGCCACATGGGGCGGCAGGCGCGCCGACAGCCTTCTGACTATCAACAACGCCTTCAAGGGCATGGGCCTGTGCCCGCGCCGCGATCTGATAAAGGACAGGATGACAGAGATGGAAGAGCTCTCGGCAGGCGGCATGGGCGAAAGGCTGCAGTTCCTGAGGGACCTGTATTCCACTTCGGACAATTTCGACCTGACCAAGATGATATCCCTGGAGCTCTACAGCACATCGGAGTTCGAGACCCACACCTTCATCAACCTCATGGAACGCCCCACCACCTCCCTTGTATTCCTTGATTCCAAGTCCTACGAGGTCAGAGGCATAGGTCAGCTGGTCGCTCCGGAGGATCCCCGCGCCGGGGAGTACGCCAGGGACATTGTCAGGTACACGAACATGGCACACTCTTTCTTCCATGGTGACTTTCCGAGGCTGTACCCAGGTATCCTTGTCCACATAACCTCGGTCTTCGACAACTCCCCCGGGACCGGAAGGGGAGTGAGGATAGCTCCTCCCCTTGTCTAGACTGAGGCTGCGGGACGGGACGGTTCCTGACCTGTACTTCGTCGACCTGGACGGGACCCTTCTGTCGCGGTCATCGGAGAAGCTCTTCCTGGTCCGCCTGTTCCGCAGGCGCATCCTGGGACCCGGCCACCTGATCAGGTTCATGGGCGGCTATCTCCTCCATCCGTTGACCACCCTCAGGGAGGGCAAGGGGTGGAACCGCGGCTACCTAAAGAATGCCGCTCCCCGGTCTGTCAGGGAGGAGGCGGTCGCATGCGCGGAAATCCTGCTGGAAGGAAGCCTCCGGTCCTGGACTAAGGCATCCATCGAGGAACTCGGTTCAACCGGCTGTGTTCCTGTGATAATATCCGCCTCTCTGCACTACATAGCGGAGAGGATTGCTTCGGATCTCGGTGTGGATGAGGTTTGCGCCAGCAGACCCGAGATATCCTCCGGACGCTTCACGGGAAGACTGACCGACCCCAGGCCATGGGGCCGGGAGAAGAGGAGGCTGGCCGAGGAAATTTGCAGTGAACGGGGGACCCGCCTTGACAGGTGTGCCGCCGCCGGGGATTCCTGGGCGGACAGGTTTATTCTGCAGGACTGCGGATGCCCCGTTGCCGTGTGTCCCGACAGGAGACTGGGACTGATGGCGCGGGACAAAGGCTGGACAATGGTCGAGGGAAGGCATGCGAAATGGGCGTGAGATCTCCCGGAGGTCTGTCCCGATGAGGGTCAGAGCACTGGGTTCCTTCTCCGGAGGCCTCGACGGCATGGTGGCAGCCTCTGTTCTTAGGTCCCAGGGGATTGATGTGGAACTGGCTACTTTCGAGAGCCCCTTCTTCTCTTCCAGGGATGGTGAGGAGGCCGCTGCAAGGCTCGGGCTTCCCTGGAGGGAACTGGACTTCACTCATGAAATCATGGAACTCCTTGAGGACCCTCCCAGCGGATTCGGAAAGAACCTCAACCCTTGCATCGACTGCCACGCCCGGATGTTCAGGGCTCTTGGCCGTATAGCCGGGAGGGAGGGATTCGACTTCATCTTCTCCGGCGAGGTGCTGGGCCAGAGGCCCATGTCGCAGAACCGTAATTCCCTCAATCGTGTCGCCAGACTCTCAGGCTACGGCCATGTCCTCCTCAGGCCGTTGTCGGCCAGGCTCCTGCCGGAGACAGCAGCAGAGGAGAAGGGCCTTGTGGACAGGAGCAGGCTGCTGGACATATCCGGCAGGGGTAGGAAGCGGCAGGTGCAGCTGGCAGAGGGCTTCGGGTTCACCTACAGGAATCCCGGTGGGGGATGCCTTCTCACGGAACCCAACTACTGCAGCAGGTTGAAGGTGCTCATGGAGATACCGGGGCTTATGACCCCCCGGAGAGCCCGTCTTGTAAGGTACGGCAGGTTCTTCCGTCTTTCCTGCGACACGGTGTGTCTGGTGGGAAGGTCCGAGGAGGACAAC
>CAZXEF010000028.1:17730-21435 GCA_964639605.1 uncultured bacterium
GGATTTTATAAGTATGAAATCATTTCATTCTTCATGAATCGAAAGGCATCATTATGACTGCGATCAAGAGGCTGTTCCAGTAACCCTGCCAGTAACCGCGGCGGGTGTTCTTCAGATGGAATTCAACAGATATTGATCCCGGGTCTACCGGATAAACTTGGAATAATACGATGCACTTTCAATACGATGATACAGTCGACGACGATGCGGTAAAAGGGACTTCCACCCTGGAGGTCCTCAGGAAGATGCGCCCCTTCCTGAGGTCCCACGGATGGTCCTTCACCCTTGCGGCCATGCTGCTGTTCCTGTCCGTGGCGGGGGAGCTCGTGGGACCTCTGATACTGAGGATGGTGATAGACACCGCCATTCCCCGGAGATCGGTCCCGGACATAGTCATCTACTCGCTGCTCTTCGCAGGGACCTTCTCCTTCGCCATGGTCATGTCCTATCTGCAGGTGATGATAACCACCAGGATAGGCCTGTCGGTGGTGCGCGACCTCAAGGAGAAAGTATTCAGGCACATGCTCTCTCTGTCCCTGTCCTTCTTCGACAGGAACCCCACAGGGAAGCTTATGGCAAGGGTCGAGAGCGACTCCGAGAGGGTGAGGATGCTCTTCAGCGATGTGTCCATGGCCCTTCTCAGGAACGTGGCCATGGTCTTCGGTACACTGGGGATAATGATGGTGGCGGACACCACGATCACCCTCTGGATAATCGCACTCCTGCTTCCGGTAGCCCTGCTCACGGTCCCTGTCCTCAGGAAGATGAGGAAGCTCTACAGGAGGGTCCGGTCGGCCTACGCCAGGATATCCGGTTTCCTTGCTGAGTACGTGCGTTCGGTGCCCGTGCTCCAGGTGTTCGGGGCCACCGGGATGGCCACGGGCAGGATACACGAGGAGGGGGAGCGCTTCCTCAGCCGGGAGGTGAAGGCATACTTCTGGGAGTACGGTTTCTGGAGCTTCCTGGGCAGCTGCGAGATACTGGCGGTGATGGTCATCCTGATCTCCGGAAGGGCCGGTGTGGTATCCGGCGCGGTGAGCATAGGTACGGTCGTGATGTTCGTGGAGTACACAAGGAGGCTGTTCGGCCCCGTGGTGATGTTCTCCGAGACGCTTAACATGGTCCAGAGGGCAGCGGCCTCCGCCGAGAGGCTCTTCGACATACTTTCAAGAAGGACCCTCACCCCCGACGGTCACCTGGAGGAGACGGATTTCCCCGATGACTGGAGGGAGATAGGTTTCCGGAACGTCTGGTTCAGGTATCCCGAAGGACCATGGGTGCTCAGGGATGTCAGCTTCACCCTGGGCAGGGGGGAGATGGTAGCACTGGTGGGGCAGAGCGGAGGGGGGAAGAGCACGATCGTCAGTCTTCTCCTGAGGTTCTACGAGCCCACCGAAGGTTCCATCACGGTGGACGGCATGGATATCCGGCAGTTCAGGCTAAAAGTCTGGAGGAGCAGGATAGGCCTGGTCCTCCAGAGCGTGAACCTCTTTTCCGGAACACTTTCCGAGAACCTCACGGTGTTCAGGAAGGGAATCCCGGAGGAGAGCCAGAAGAAGGCCCTGCAGGTGATCGAGGCCGAGGACATCCTCAGGGTAATGCCGGGAGGCCTTGCGGGCAGCGTCAGTGAAGGAGGGCTGAACCTCTCCATGGGCCAGCGGCAGCTGATAAACTACGCACGGGCTGTACTGAAGGACCCTGACATCCTTGTGCTGGACGAGGCGACCTCATCGGTGGACCCGGGCACCGAGAAGAGGATCCAGAGGTCCACAGACCTCATCGTGAGGAACAGGACGGCCCTGGTCGTGGCCCACAGGCTGACCACGGTCACCCATGCCACCAGGATACTGGTCGTGCAGCACGGGGTCATCGCCGAGAGGGGCACCCACGTGGAGCTGCTGGGTCGGGACGGGATATATGCAGGGCTCTGCCGCCTTCAGCTGCAGGGAGGCGAGCATGCCTGAGTACAGGGGATACCTGAAGTGGATCATGGACTTCTGGAAACCTCACAGGAAGCATCTTGCAGTGCTGGTCCTGTTCACCCTGGTCTCCAGCGCCGTGGCCCTCAGCTTCCCCCTGGTCTTCCGTTACCTTCTGGACAATGTGCAGCAGGTGCTGGGCCAGACCGAGGAGGGCGGCGAATTCAGGGCGATCATCCTGGTCCTGGCAGCCCTGGCCCTTGCAAGGTTCGTTGCCGGCCTCTACCCCGGGGCAAGGGCCTGGCTGAACAGCAAGATAGGCCGGGACATCAGGGACAGGGTCTTCGGCAACCTGATGAAGAAGGATTACAGGTTCTGGAACACCTTCAGACCCGGCGACCTCACTACAAGGCTCTCGGACGACATAGTGGACTATCCCAGGATAGCCTGGTTCAGTTGCTCCGCCGTCTTCAGGGCCCTGGAGTCCTCGTCCAGGCTCGTCTTCTGCCTGGCCGTGATGGTTTTCATGAGCTGGGAGCTAACCCTCATAGCCCTGGTGCCCCTGCCGGTAATGTTCCTGATATTCACCAGGGTGGAGGCCCGGTTGGGAAAGAGGGTCGAGGAAAGCCGGAAGGCTACGAGCCATACCGGCGACCTGCTGGACAGCACCTTTGCCGGGATATCGATAATAAAGGCCTATACCGCCGAGGAGGGACAGGCGGAGAGGCTGCGCGACCTCCTTGACCGGAGGCTGGGCATCGACCTCTCGATCACGCGCCTTGTGATGATGCTGCACGGGGTATACAGCGTCTTGGGCCAGGTGGGCAAGGTCACGGTGATGTTCGTGGGAGGCCTGTTCGTCATATGGAACAGGATAGGGATCGGGGAGTTCTACGCCTTCTACGTCTATCTGGACATGCTGCTGGCCCCCATGATGGACATACCGAACCTGTTCGTGACTTCCAGGCAGGCCTTCACGTCAATCGACAGGGAGAGGGAGATACTGAACTTCCCCGATGCGCCGGAGAAGCGGGGAACACTGACGGCGGGGCCGGTGCGAAGCCTGCGGATGGAAGGGGCGGGGTTCACCTACCCCGGCTCCGACGCGGGTATAACATGCCTTGACCTGGAGCTTGAAAGCCCCGGGATCTACGCCCTGGTAGGCGAGGTGGGAAGCGGCAAGTCCACGGTCCTCAAGATGATAACGGGGCAGCTTCCCTGCACCGAGGGAAGCATAACCATCAACGGCGTGGACCTGGAAGAACTTTCCGAGGACTACCTTGTCTCTGAGACAGGCTATGTACCCCAGGAATCGGTGCTGTTCAGCCAGTCCGTGGGTGACAATGTCAAGCTCGGAAGGGGAATCGAAGAATCCCGTGTGACCGAGTCGCTGAGAGTTGCAGGCCTTGACGAATCGGAACTTGCAGCCGGCGAGCATACGGAGCTTGGACAGGGAGGCAGCGGGGTAAGCGGCGGGCAGAAGCAGAGGGTGGCCATAGCCAGGGCTCTTGCCGGGAAGCCCTCCATGTTCCTCTTCGATGATTGCACCGCAGCCCTGGACGCCGAGAAGGAGGAGGCTTTCTGGAAGGAGCTCGAGGAAGCCCGCAGGGACGCGCTGGTCCTGGTGGTCTCCCATCGCGAGGCAACCGTCAGGAGAAGCGACAGGGTGATATTCGTGCATGACGGGAAGCTGGTGGATTTCGATACACATCGAAACCTCCTGCGCGGCAACAGACTGTACAGGCTGATCCTTGCGGCGGAGATGGAATGAGCTTCACGCCGGGCT
>CAZXEF010000029.1:0-21046 GCA_964639605.1 uncultured bacterium
TGACAGAACAGCACCGACCGATATAAGCAGCAGAATCTGAACGCTTTTCATTATAGCCTCCTTCAGTCAAAACTTGATGAGACGATACGGAACTCTTTTTAAATAATCGACGATTACCATCCATTCGGCAAGAAAGCTGCACATGCATATGTTCCTTTTACATAATTGAAGATAGCATCAAGATTTAGCGCCGGTCAATGGTTTGGCCGAGACAGAAGGGAGAGCAGGGGAGACTCCGGTTTCACTTTCAGGACATTCCGCTCTCTTCTTCAGATCGTGCAGCCGGCCTGGAAAGCTTCATCTTTGCATTCTCCTTCCCCTCATAATACCTTCTGAATGGAAAAACTGGCACACGATCCTGACCGGCAGTTATGTTCACGTCATGAGCAGCAGCGAATCACTCAGGTCAACTCTGTCCGTGTATATGCGTCAGGCAGGAGCCTGGGATGTGGGTTTCGCTGATCCCTCAGCGGGTTTCCAGCACGTGCTTCCGGATTATCACCCCCAGAAAGTATGGCCTGACTGCCGATCCGTAGTAGTCTTCGCGGTTCCCATATCGCCGGAGATGAACAACACTTATGTAGGTCCCCTGGCCCCATGGCCCGAAAGGACCCTGCCCTCTCCCGTTCCCGACAACATCATCTCGTAGCACTACGCCCTGAACAGGGTGGCGAGACTGTCGTGCAACTACGTCCAGATGGTCTGCATGGCATCCTGTCCTGCGGGATCCATTCCCGACAGCGTTATCTATCAGGTTTCGACGGCAAGAAGCCTTATCTGATCCAGCCCTTTACTTCCAGGATGGGCAGGCGGCAAAGCAGATGGAATTCACTGGGTCCTCCTGAAGAGTTGAACGTCCTGTGCAGCGTCCGTTGCTCCGGACTCCACGTAATCGACCTCCTCCAGTCCACCTTCAGACAGCTCGAGGAGGTAGTTCCTGGGGTGATAGGCGCCGCAGACGTTGGAACCGCTGTAGCGTCCTCCCCTGATCACCAGCTCACCCTGCTCGAATCGATCTATCTGTTCCGGATCGAGAACTCCAGTTCTGGATCTGCCGTGAACAGTAATGATGATATGTCCACCGGGAGCCGTTATCCTCATTAATTCCTTCAGCCACCGCCCCTGCATCTCCTCCGAAAGATGGGTGAAGACCGAGATGGCGTAGACCAGATCGAAGAAGCCATCCTGGTAACGAGTAGGTGGAGATGGATCGTTCACCGTCACTTCAGCAAAGTCGAGATTTTCAGCACACCATCCGATAAGTCCTGGATTGCAGTCGGTACCGTACAGTCCCCCCCCCCCGCACTTAAGATCCTTCCAGAACCTCAGGACCCGACCGCAGCCACAGCCGAAATCCAGTATCCGGCCTCCCATCTGAATGGAGTTCCTTCTCAGCAGCTCCCTTATCCAGGAAGCGCCCTTTTCCCCGTTGTAATAGAGCTCGAGCACATCGAACTGGCCGGACACGAGGAACACCATTCCCGGGGTCTGAAGGGGGAAACCGTCGGGAGCCTCCTTCCTTCTGCATCTCATGTTACTGATGATCATTCCCGGATTGCACATGTACCTCAGTCGGTTCAGCGTGTTCCGCGCTGCGGCACCGAGACCCAACCTGTCTAGAACGGAGTTGCAAAGAGTTTTCATGGCAAGGCAATAATAGCATGAGAGACACATCCTGGTCACCTCAATGTACAAGCGACAGGATCGAGCTCAGTTGTGGGGACTGTCAAGTCCGATCTGGATCAGATTCGGACCTTTTCAGGACAGTTGTCACAAGGTAGACGGCAAGAAGCAGGAACATGGCCAGGCCGAACAGGGAACTCTCTGTGAAGGGGCCGCCGATGTGAATACTGTCATCGATCTGGAAATAGGTCAGTATGGCTACGATCAGGGCTACTATCGCCCCTCCCGCCACCAGTCCCGACCCGACCAGCATCCCCCTCTCCATGACCTTGCGGTGGCAGGCGGAACCCGTGGGATGCTTTCTCATTACGATCACCCTGGCAACACCTCCCAGGAATATGGCCGCGTTGAGATGGATGGGAAGGTAGAGACCCACTCCGAAGGCCAGAACAGGAAGGCCGATCAGTCTAATGCCGAGCCCAAGGGCGGCACCCATAAGAAGAAGATGCCAGGGCAGATCGCCGTTGAATATTCCCTTCACCACCATGGACATCAGGGTTGCCTGGGGTGCGGGAAGCTCCTGGGTGCCGTACCCGTATGTTGAATTCAGCATGCTGAGCAGATAGCCTATGACAAGGGCAGTGGCAAGCACGCCGATTATCTCCGCGATCTGCTGGTACCTGGGCGTGGCTCCCACCAGGAACCCGGTCTTGAGATCCTGGGACATGTCGCCGGCGGAAGCAAGGGCTATGCATACTATGGCGCCCGCGATGATGCTCGCAGTCATTCCCGAGGCTCCCCCTATACCTGCCAGCTTCACGATCACGGCCGTGAGGAGAAGGGTGGCGATGGTCATGCCGGATACCGGGCTGTTCGAGCTTCCCACAAGGCCAACTATCCGGCTCGCGACAGTCACGAAGAAGAAACTGAACACGACCACGGCAACCGACGCTATCACCCTTACAAGAGTGTTTTCGATGGGCAACACGAAAAGGATCGCCAGCGATAGCAGCAGAGAGCCTATGACCACGACGGCGCCGGGCAGGTCCTGCTGCGTGCGGACCTCGATCCCGATCTTCTTCATGCTGAAATTGCCCATTATTCTCTTGAAACTGCGGAATATCGTGGGCATTGCCTCCACGAACCCGGTAAGTCCGCCGAAGATCACGGCTCCGGCTCCTATGTACCTGATGTAGTTGTCCCACAGTTCCCAGGGACCCATATCCATAATGGTGAGTTCCGAGGGGAATATCACCGAAGGGTTCCCGCTTCCGAAGAACTTTATCAGGGGCATGAGGCAGAGCCAGGAAACGATACTGCCAAGAAGCATGACAGCCGCGATCCTGATGCCAACGATGAAACCCACTCCCAGAAGCGAGGGAAGGACATCAGCACCTACCATGGAACCGGGAAAACCCTTGATCGCATACTCGACGCTCTCAGGGAACAAACCCAGCCCTTTCTGCAGGGCTCTGTAGAGTCCCCCGACACCCATGGACGCGAAGAGCAGCCTGGCCGAGCCGCCCTTCGAATCTCCCGCCACCAGCACTTCCGCACAGGCGGTGCCTTCCGGATACGGAAGTCTCCCATGTTCCTTGACGACAAGCGACCTGCGGAGTGGTATCATCATGAGGAGGCCCAGAATACCACCGATACCTGCCACCAGTGTGACCATAACCATCTTCGGAGCCAGGCCGAGAAGGTAAAGGGCCGGAATAGTGAAGATCACTCCGGCTGCAACGGACTCTCCCGCTGATCCAATGGTCTGGACGATGTTGTTCTCCAGGATGGTTCCCCGTCTGAGAAGTCCCCTGAGCACTCCCATCGATACAACAGCTGCCGGGATGGAGGCCGAGACGGTCATTCCCACCCTCAGACCAAGGTAGGCGTTCGCAGCTCCGAGGATTATCGCAAGGAGCACTCCGAGTATCACGGCCTTGGGGGAGAACTCCCTGATCACCCTGTCAGAAGGGATATACGGTGGATAGTTATCGCCGTCCGTGGATTCGTAGGCCAGGGGAGATAGCTTTTTCTCAGCGCTCACGAGTCCCCTCCAGAGAAAGCATGTCGGCTGCCGAAAATCACTGTCATTCCTGATGAAGCCAACCATACCTCCGGAAATCGACATCCGTCAACGGGAAACCGCTATGCCGGCCAGCGGGAAGGTCCCGGATGGTTGTCCGCGCCTCCCGCAGATGTTATCTAACAGCATCACTTCCGGGAGGTTCATATGAAAGCGGTGAAGTTCGTGTTGACCGGGCTAGGGGTAGTGGTGGTGTTTCTCGGTCTCGTATTCATCATTGGCGGCAGACCACTGGCTGGCGCTGTCATTCTGGGAACAGGGATATTCCTTACGGTCTGGGGCCTTCGCAATCCTCGGACCAGGGACGTAGTGGTAAGGAGAGAACTGGAGCTTACGGGGGACGTCAGCCTGGAGGATATGAAGTGCAGGCAGTGCGGAGGTTCTCTTTCATCGGAGAACATATCCCTGAAGGCCGGCACCGTATTCGTGTCCTGCCCGTACTGTCATAGTGAGTATCAGATAGAGGAGGCGCCGAAATGGTGAGGAATCTCATTCTCGTTCTGTTCCTTTCACTGACCGCTTCCGGACAGGACTACGGTTTCACCATCCCGGAGTTCAACTGCACCGTTACCGTTGATCGGGACAGGAGCATTTCCATCTCGTACGACATCCTGTTCCAATGCGATATCGGCCGCAGCAGCATAGACATTGTGGATATCGGTTTTCCTACGGACGATTACGATATGGGTTCTGTATCCGCCTCTGTGGATGGCGAGCCCCTTTACCGCATCTACCCGTCTGAGTACATAGATATCGGCGTCGAGGTCCACCTGGGAGGAAACTCCATCCGCCAGGGTACCAGCGGGAGATTCATGCTCTCGGGCGAGAATCCCGAAATGGTGTTTCTGGACGAGGATAAAGATGGCTATGCATCGGTGGAATTCTCTCCCACATGGTTCGACGGCGGCATTCTCAGCGGCGAGAGCGATTTCAGGCTCGAGATGGTCTTTCCCCCGGGGGCTGAACCGGGCGATGTCTTTCATCATGACAGGCCGTTCACCGACTCCTACGTTGACGGACAGGGCAACGTGGTCTTCGTCTGGGAAGAGGTCAGAAAGGTCGATTCGCCATATATGGTCGGCATATCCTTTCCGGCGGACCTGGTCGACGGTCCCCTGGCGGAAAGGCCGAAGAAGCCTCTTCTGAGTCCTGCCGCGATCGCGTTGATCATATCCTTCTTCATCATGTTCGTTATCTTCGGGCTGATCGTAGTCGTGATAGTCATCTCCGTCCGAAAGTCGAGAAAAAGAAGGGAGCAGTACCTTCCCCCGACCATCGGTCTTGAGGGTTCCAGCGTCCGCCGGGGACTCACCGCGCCCATGGCGGCGCTTCTGCTGGAGGAGAAGCTGGAAAGGGTCTTTCTGATGATTATCTACGGCATGATACGGAAGGGAGCCCTTCAGCTCGAGGGGGATTCCCTTAAGAAGACCGGTTCGGCCGACGGCCTCAGGTCCTACGAGACAGCCCTGCTGGAGATCGTCCCGGAGAAGGGACCGGTTCCGGAGGAGGGAGTCAGGAAGATATTCATGGACATGATAGAGGAACTGGAGGAGAAGATGAAGGGGTACTCCCTGGAGGAGACCCGGGAGTATTACAGGAGCGTCATCCGGAGCGCGTGGAGAATGGTGGAGGCGGACCAGTCCACCGAGAAGGTGGGCAGGAGACTGGGCGACATGTTCGGGTGGCTTCTTGCGGACGAAGAGTTCGAATCCAGGATTCGGGACCTTCCTGAGGGCAGGATGGTCTACCTTCCCTCGTTCATGCACGGTTTCTTCACCGGAAGCGCAGCCCAGGGGATATCGAAGGGCATCTCGCTCTCCAGGGCCTGCTCCGAAGTGGCCGGATTCCTGGAAGGTTCCGCCGGGCGGATGGTCAGCAACATCACGAAGATGTCCAGGACCGTTACGGCCGCAACGAATCCGGTACCGGTCTCGACCTACAGAGGCAGCTCGGGAAGCAGCTGCGCATGCGCATGCGCCTGCGCGGGCTGTGCATGTGCATGTGCGGGGGGAGGCAGGTGACATGTCGGAGATCAAAAAGGGATCAGGCAGAAGGATATGTCCGAAGGGCATCCATCATTTCCTGAGGAACGGACACAGGCTCCATCTCAGGGCGGACGAAGCGGGAAGCGGCATACTAACGGTGGACGCATCCAGGATAATACATCTCAACAGCGTCGCGGTTGACATGACATGGATGATACTCTCCGGTCATGCCGGCACGGAGGCGGTCAGAATGCTGAAGAACAGGTACAACGTCGGCAGGCGAAAGGCCGCGTCCGACCTCGCGGACTTCAACGGTGTCCTGGAAACGATACTGGAGACCGGAGCGTCGGAGCCGATCTCCTTCCTTAACATGGATGTTAGGGAACCTTTCCAGAGCCCCGTGGAGGTACCCTACAGAATGGACCTGGCCCTTACCTACAGGTGCAACCTCGATTGCGGACACTGTTACAACCAGACCAGGGAGAAGCAGGAACTCTCCACCGAGAAGTGGAAGGACGTGATAAGGCTTATATGGGACCTTGGCGTTCCCCACGTTATCTTCACCGGCGGCGAAGCCACTCTGAGGGAGGACCTGTCCGAGCTGATAGGTTTCGCCGAATCCCAAGGGATGGTCACTGGTCTGCTTACCAACGGAGTCAAACTGGCTGACGTCGATTACCTCGAGGGTATCATGGAAGCAGGTCTGGACCATGTTCAGATAACTCTGGAATCCTATGACAAGAGCGTGCACAACATGATGGTGGGTGAGGACGGCTTCGACAGCACGGTCCTGGCCATCAGGAACTGCCTGGATGCGGGGCTGCACACCATTACCAACACAACGATAACCAGGCTCAACAGCTATCACATGAGAGGCACGGTCCAGTTCGCCCACGATCTTGGACTGAAGGCTGTGGCGGCCAACGCGGTCATTAACTCCGGGAAGGCCCTGGAAGGAGACTACGCGTTATCGCCTCTGGAGCTGGAAGCCACCATGCTGAATCTGACGGAGACGGTAGATGAACTGGGCATGAGGTTCATCTGGTACTCCCCCACCAGGTACTGCGCGTTCAATCCCCTGGAATTCTCCCTCGGGCCCAAGCGATGCACCGCCGGGGAGTACAACCTGTGCGTGGAGCCAGACGGCGAGGTGCTGCCCTGTCAGAGCTGGTACGAATCCGCCGGCAACATCCTCACGGACAGCTGGGATTCCATCTGGAACAGCAAGCTGATGAAGGGCGCGAGGAACAGGACATGGGTGGAGGAGGAATGCGAAGGCTGCGTCCATTTCAGCCTGTGCGGAGGAGGATGTCCCCTTGAGAGAAAGAACGGAGGGCCCTGCAGGGACTCCATGTGACAGGCGGGCCCTTGCCCGGATCTATGAAAGACAGTTCCGGGAGCTTGCCCCGCTTCGAAGGCACATGTTCTCAGTGCTGCCTCTGAGCAGCATGGGCAGCATCTTCGAGCCCGGCTGCGGCACGGGGCTTCTGGGCGGAGAACTGAAGAACCTGACGAAAGCCATTTACACAGGCATGGACATCGACAGCGGCATATTGCCCGGGGAAGATGGATTTGTCCATGGAGACGCCCTGAGGGATCCCCCTGAAGCTGACCTCTACGTCACATCCTTCTTCTTCTCCAGTATCGTTGAGCCGGTGGAATGGCTCAGGAGGGCAAGGGACAGGATATCACCGGGAGGCTTCTTCGCCGTATTCGGCGAGTACGACTACGAGGCTACCGTTGTCAGGCCGGATAGAGGCCTCGGCGCGGAACTTCTCTCCGGCCTTCGTAGATCGGGGCTTAATACCGGACACGGAGGACGGCTGGATGATTACTTCAGTGAGTCAGGGTTCTCAAGGACAGACGGCGGAGAAGTAAGGAGCTCTTTCCGTGTACCTGACAGGGAGTTCCTTGCCATGCATGTCGAACATCTCCCTGATCTGCTCCCTGAGATAAAGTGGAGGATAGTCTGGGGTATCTGGCGGAAATGAGCCGGGACTTGACTATGAGGGCCCTTCAGACCAAATTTCCATCACGTGCTATTTATTCGTACAGCATCTCGCAGTGTGATGGGATGCAATCAAGGAGGGGAGATACAGATGCGCGTAGTAATGTGTGGGGTCATGCTTCTCATCTGCGCACCGGTCGCCCTGGGTCAGGCGATAACGGGGTTCGTAGGGGGCATCGAGTATCCTTCGTACTGGTCGAGTGCCTCCGGGGACGTTATCGGCTGGCAGTTCACGGTCAACGGGGATCTCTACGTAACTGATCTGGGTGTGTGGAACGCGGACCAGACCGGTGGTATCGAGTCCCCTCACATGGTTGGGATCTGGGACGGATCCCAGGCACTGGTCACCTCGGCAACCGTGGACGCGGGCGGCACCGTGGTGGGAGACTGGATCTACTCCAGCGTAGCTCCGGCCAGTCTCTTTACAGGGCAGACCTACACCATCGGCGCCCTGTATTTTCAGAGCGACAGCGACTATTACATCTCTTCGGCCTCTTCCATGACCGCCGCCACGGAAATCAACTGGCTCTGCTCGGTCTATCCAGTCTCGTCGGAACAGGGATTCGCCTTCCCCGGCGCTACTTCGACCTCAATAGGCCGTTTCGGTCCGAATTTCATGTTCGGCGGGTATTCTCTTGACCAGACAACTTGGGGAGCGATCAAGGCTTCAATGCAGTAGCACCGCGTTCACTCTGGAAGGGGCGCAGTTCCTGCGCCCCTTTCTTTTCACTGACGATCTTATCCTGAACACTGAAACGAAGGACCGTTATTCAGAGTTCCGTCATGCTTCGGCCACGCTGGGATCCATCGAACGCGAAGCTTGCGCCGCAGATCAGACGTTCAGCAGTTTCTCAACACTGAAATGAGCCAGAGCTACACCTTTTTCGGCCAGTTTCGCTGCCGCCCCTTCCAGTGTAGCCTGTGACAGTAGTTTTGAGCTGCCGAGAAGCTCTTCCTCGGTCATTCCTGCACTCCTTGCACCAAGTTCATCCCTGAAGGCGCCGACCACCATATCGCTGAGGTAGTTGGCGTACTGTTTCAGTGATTCACTGCTTTCCGCGTCGCATCCGTTTTCCGCAAGAAGACCGGCGTCGGTGACTTCACACCTGAAACTGCCGAAGGCCCGCACTTTCCCGATACCGCCCGACAGCCTCACCATGAGAGGTGAGGAAATTCCCCATCTGATCTCCTGCCACTCCCGGGGTGCGAATCCTCCGCTCTTCTTCTTTCCGAACAGTCCCATATCCGATTCCCTTCTGTCCAAGGGTCTGTGACAATCGTCCTGTCCCGATAACAATATTCACTGCGGGAGGCTGTGGAAACCGCCTTATTCCAGTTCTCAGGTCAGCATGATATCCTTCGGGTCATCGGGATTCACTTTCACCATTATCGTGGCTCCAGCTGAATACAGGGCAAGGGCGGTAAGCGGAATGACCTGTTTGTGGACCACTTCGCAGACAGGATGAACCGGGGACTGAACCCTCAGTTTGAACCTGATCTTGGGCTGGTTGTTGATGTAGGTCCCGGTCTCGGATACTTCTATTATCTGAGCAGTGGCATCCAGCCAGGTTTTCTCCTTGATGGCCCTTCTTCTGTTCGAGAGAGTGGCCCAGAGAACCAGTCCGCCGATACTTAAAAATAGCATGCCCCCCATACGGAAGTAGAAGTTATTCAGAGGAAACCCGTCGTCGGTCCGGGCTTCCGCCGGAGCCAGGAAACCAGCTACGATGCATCCCACGATAATCAATCCGAAAACGCTCAATACTCCCCAGTTGATGTCCAACCGCATAGCCATTCCATTCCCCCTGTTCTTTCAAACAAGACCGCACCGCCTGGCGGGCATGCCGGACCACGGCCGAGGCATCGGTTCCCTCAGTCCCCCTGGTCAAGGACCACGAGCCTGACGGACTGTCTCAGGACCCCTTCCCCCCTGACGTCCAGCAGGTACATGGCCGGCGGCAGTGTGGATACGTCCAGCGTCCTTTCTCCAGGCATCATTCTCTCCTCCATGCAGACCCTTCCGGTCATGTCGTACACGGTCACGCTCAGCTCCATGGGATCAGCCCCTTCCCAGATCAGAGAGGTGGATCCCGCGCAGGGGTTCGGTCCGAGATGAACGGTGCCAAGCCCGGCGGGTGGAAGAGGTGTCTCCTCTATGCCCGTGAGGACGTTACCGCAGAGAATGTGGCTGTACGGATCGAAGACCACTTCCACCGGCTCGAAGGAGATCTGATATGTCTCCTGCTGGCTTGCCGACTCGTTCCACATCGTCACCAGGGTGTCCTGTGAGACACCTTCCACGAGAAACTCAAGTGGCATCTCGAAGACCGGCCCGGTAGTCTGGGTCTGGTCCACGGTAAGGGTCAGCTCCCATGCATCCAGGGTCTCCGACCAGCTGCTGGCGATATCGTATACGGGGTATCCCCAGTCGTAGATCCAGGTATCCATGAACCAGTCAATGTCGTCCCCGGTGACGTACTCCACGGCATCATGGAAGTCCTCGTTCGTCACGAGACCGTACATGTGCTGCTGGAAAAGCCAGTTCATGGAGTCGAAGAAATCATCGTCTCCCAGCACATATCGAAGCATATGGAGCACGGATGCCGCCTTTTCGTAGGTGGTGTAGCCGAATATCTGCGACGGTGTCGCGGGGTAGGCGATGGGGAACAGCTCCCCGCTGTTCAGGTAGGGTATCATTATGCTCTGCACCATGTACTCCGTGTAATCGTCCTCCCCGTAGGTCTCCGCCCAGAGCGCCTCGCCGTAGGTGGCGAAGGCCTCCTTGAGCCAGATGCTCTGCCAGTCCACATGAGAAACGCAGCAGCCCCACCAGTGGTGGGTCATCTCATGGGCGATGAGCCACTCCCAGTAAGTGGTGCCGTTCACGGCCGTGGCCCAGTGGGCTATGGCCGACGTATGCTCCATGTCACCGTTGGGGGTCTCCACCAGGCTGAACTTGCAGTCCCAGGGATAGGTTCCGAAGAGTGATTCGAGATTGGCCAGCATATGGTCCACATTGACGAAGCTGCCCAGTGCGTCGTCGATCTCCCACTCGTAGACATAGTAGTAGATACGCGAATCCGTGGAGTCGTGGAGTACGGCATATTCGCCAACGGCCATCGTCACAAGGTACGTGGGCAGGGGCTGGTCGAATGTCCAGTGGAAGGTCGCTTTCCCTCCGGCGTACTCCACTCCCGCCGAGTCTCCGTTGGCTACCGCGTAAAGGGTGTCCGGACAGGTTATATGAAAATCATAAGCGGCCTTGTCGTTCTGGAAGTCCCAGCAGGGGAACATGCACTTGCCCATGCATTGCCCCGGTGTATAGATGCCCACCCCGATCTGGTAGGTGATGTAGGGATGGAACCAGAATCCGCCCCAGGACTCATGGTAGGGGGTGCCTCCATAAGCAACGAACACTTCGGTGGTGTCCGCCGGGGTCAGCGGGGACGAGAGAGTTATGAAGAGGGAATCCTGCTGCTGGTAGTAGGACAGGTTTCCGCCGGCATCCCAGACCGAGTCCACGGTCAGCTGCCTGAGGTCCAGCCTGATATCCGATACGGTGCCGCCGGCGGAGGTCATCAGTATGCCCGTGGTGCCGTAGATCTCCTGTATGTCACGGAAGACCTCTATTGCCAGGTCGTAGTGAAGGATGTCCACGGGATCATCGGGATGATCGGTCTCCCCTACGGTCCATACGGGCAGGGGTCTTCGCAGTGCCTGTTCCTGCAGCAGGGGGTGCAGACTTGAGCAAAGAGCAAGGATCATCAGGAATATCATTGCACGCCTCCTCCTTGGAGTTCATAACTCAATAATTCTCCGTGAGGAAAGATAAGAACATGGAGACTCGCAGGCTATCCCTCGCCCGGATGTAAAGGTGCGAATTGCGCAGATCGTCATGTCCGATCCGACAAGTTCCAGCTCGCAGCCTGTCGGATCACGCTGAGCCTGGTGCTCCCCTTTCCCGGTTACAGCCCCCTCAGCTTCCTGCCCACCGGGTACTCCACCAGATAGACGACGGGGAGTTCCAGTTTCTCTGCCGGGGCCAGTTTCAGGTTCCATGTGATCCTGGCCTCGTCGTCCAGCTTCGTCTCCTCGCGGCCCTCTCTGATCTCCGGCTGCACGGCCTTCACTTCCAGCTCCTTGTCCCCGCTTATCGGGAACTGGTCATAGACCTGGAGGTCGATCTCCCTGCCGAGGTTGTTGGTCAACCTGATGCTGTACTCGAACTGTTCGCTGATCCTCTTGTTGATCAGCCCCTCGTTCTTCCTGAAGCGCTTTATGAACCTGTATTCGACCTTCACACCTTCGTCCACTCCGAGGGAGACATCCGCCTTCTGCTCGGGCATTATCAGATCAAAGACCGAACGGGCCACCAGCGATCCGTCCTGAAGGATGTTCACGCAGCCTGGCAGGATCGGGAATTCGGAGTCGTTCGTCATTCTGGCCGTTAAATAAGCGAACTCGGAGAACTTAGGGACCGAGCGGTAGAGGTATTCCGCGGGAAGCTCCTTCCTGGCCAGCGCGACGCGGGTCTCCCTGTTGTCACCCGTGACCGAGCCTCCCCCGGCGACATTGAAGAGAACGCTGGCTCCGGACCGGTCGACGGAGGCTTCCTCGTAGACGATCTCCACCTCCTGCTCAGCCGGCTGGGCTCCCGCGGCCGGAGCCTGGGCAGCCAGGTCGAAGACCTCATTCTTGTGGGGCATAGCGGTCTTGCTCTGGTAGGCTGACTTCGAGACGGGCAGCGGTTGCGGCTGATAGAACGCAATGTGCCACGGGTGCAGCTTAGGGAGTACGCCGGAGACGTTTATGCGAGCCGTTGAAAGCCTCAGCTCGATGTCTCTCCAGTCCTCACCCGTAGCCTGGGTTACCAGCGCATCGTACTCCAGCATGAGTTTTCCGGAGCCGGTGGAGGCCCGGAGGTTGTATACCGGTTTCCAGGAAGGCCCGGAGACCAGATACGAGAGGTGAAGGGTGACATCGCCAGCTTTTTTCTTGTTCAGGCCCACCCTGATGATGTCGCGGGAGCGCGTACTCCTGTTGCCGAGATCGGAGAGCTCGGCCTCGGTCTTTTTCAGCTCGCGGCCGATCTCCCTGATCTTTCTCTCCGTGTCCAGCTTCTCTTTATTGATGCCGTTATGCCTCTCTCTGTAGAAATCCGCCAGACCCTTCCAGTGCGAGACATCGGGGATGCCCGGTGAAACGGCAACTCCTGCTGAATTGTCGGGAACGGGTTGTGGTGAGGTGACGTATCCAGCTATCCTCTCGACAAAGGACTTCTCTCCGGCCAGTAGCTGAAGCCTCGCCTCCATCCCGGCCAGTTCGTCGGAGAGATCCTGCTTGCGGTCAAGGAGGGGACGTATCCTCGAGTCCACTTCCTCGGTGAAGTGCTCGGTCTCGAAGACGCACTCGCCCAGGGTAGCCTCTCCGGTGCCCCGTACCTGCAGACTGCAGGGATCAAGGCCGGAAGGGAGACCGGTGAAGACCAGTGTGTGATCTCCGGCCTCCAGGCTGACGGCCGTCTCACGCGTGATCATCGCACGGCCCTGGTAGACCGTTACGGAGGAGACCCTCGATTCGACTTCGGTCGCGTCCATGGTGTTCCCGCTCCTTTACTTCGTGGATAATAGCAAACTGGATCATCGGAAATCCGTGATATACTCGCGAAGTGGTTCACTCGTGCCGATATAACTCCAGCTCTTCTCTGGAACTGACCATACTTCCAGAGAAACTGGCAGTCAAACATAGTTGCAGACATATAAGGACTTGAATACTCTGCAAGGCTCCCGGTCGAAGGTCAGTCCAGTATCTCTCTGAGCTTCTCGTCAAGTGCCACCAGACCGTAGGGTTTCTGGATGAATCCGGAGATGTACTCTCCGGGCACCTGAAGGGACGCATCCTTCTCATTGAATCCACTGCTGATGACTATTTTCATGCCGGGACATATCTTCATTATCTCACTGCAGGTCTCCGCTCCGGTGAGACCCGGCATGGTCAGATCGAGGAGAACGCAATCCACTGAGTTAGAATGCTGCCTGAGGATATTCAATGCCTGCCCTCCGTCGGCGGCTGTAAGAACGATGAAGCCGATGCACTCGAGCATTTTCTCTGCGACCTGCCGCACACCCTCCTCGTCATCCACCAGCAGGATCGTACCCGTCATGCTTACGAGGCCGGGGCAATCCTGCCTTTTCATATACGGAGAATCCTCACTGCCGGTTTCATGGAAGGGAATGTAGAAAATGAAACAGGAACCCCGGCCCGGACTGCTGCTTACATGGATCGCTGACCTGTGCCCTTTCATTATACCAAGCACAGCAGCCATTCCCAGTCCCCTGCCCGTGAGCTTGGTGGAGAAGAAAGGATCGAATATCCTGTTCAGTGTAGCCTCTTCCATACCGCATCCGCTATCCGTCACCTTGAGACAGAGGTACTCCTCTCCTTCCGGCAGGAAACCGAAGAGCGTTCCCGTATCATGGACTTCCCCTCTGCCTGCTATGCAGGTCGTGATCTCGATCGTACCCTCGCTTTCACCGATAGCCTCGGAGGCATTTACGACCAGGTTCAGGAGAACCTGCTTCAGCTGGCCGGGGTCTCCCCGTATTGCGGGACACTCTTCAATGAGGCTGTAGGAAAGAGTGACGTTCTTCGAGACGGACATCTGCAGGATGTGCTTCATGTCCGTAATGAGTCGGTTTAGATAGATGACTTCTATGGCGAACTTGCCCCGCCCGGCATAGGCCAGCATCTGGTTGCACAGATCGGCCGCCTGTCTTGCCACTTTCTTTATCTCTACAAGATACTCCGGAGAACTGTAGTCTTCCGGAAGACTACCGATGGCTAGTTCGGCGTTGCCCAGAATGACCATCAGCAGGTTGTTGAAATCATGGGCTATTCCTCCGGCAAGGACCCCGAGGCTTTCAAGCTTCTGGGCGTTCAGCATCTGCGCTTCAATGACCCTGTTCTGATCCTCCGCCGCTATTCTCGAATCCATCTCACGCTTGAGAGCATGGTTCTGGTTGGCCAGTTCGGATAGCTGCCCTGTCATGAGATAGAGGGTCCGGCAGATATGCTCGAACCTCTCCCTGCTCATGGTAGTCACCTCGGACAGTGCTTCCATGAACTCCTTCTCGTCTGCACCTATTCTCCGTGCATACTCCCTGAAGTGCCGGTCATCGGTATCGACGTTCCTGACCTGGCCCACGAGCCAGTTGCCGATATGGGTATCACCGACGTATATCCCGGCCCCCGCGTCCCAGAGTCCGGCGCTCAGGCATTCGGTTATGACGGGTCCCCCGGCTTCAGGGCTGCCGATGGCGGCTTCAGTCTTCAGGTCTGAATGTTCACAGTTTCGACGGCCCTGCTCAGTTCCCTTGATTATCTCGCTGCATAATCTTGTGAAATTGCTGGGCCGCGTGATGGCAATGCCCTCGGTGTCAGTGATGACGGAAGCGGTGCCGGTGAGTTCCGCGAATGCGTCCTGGAGCTCCTGCAGCCTATCCATATCGAAGAGGTCCCTGAATCGAAGTACCTGATCACCCTTCATCACGCCGTACCCCTGATCCGGCCGAATGACAGTGTCTCAGAAAATGAATTGCAATAAAATATAGAGAGGAATTTGCATACATGCTAACTGGAAGTCAAACCGGAATTTCAGTTGTTCATGGTCCGTGTACGGTAATAAGCTCAGATTGTGCATTCATGCCTGAAATATGGCGTATTCATCCTCTGAGATCGAACAGTCTTACGATGACATCACTGGATCAGGGAGACTGCAGATCCAGCGTGGCGGTAATCCGGTTGACCAAGATCAATAGTATCCCAAAGCTGTTTTGTTATTTAATACTGCTGGAGAGCTTGATGCTTGTCTACAATGCGGGCTGAGTGCAGCACACTTTCGGGTATTGCGAACGGAGAGACGGAGCAGTCTTTTTCCGGTGATGTACCCTCCGGATGGCTTGTATTCACAAGGAATGATTATAGAAACAGGGACGTATTCCTCATGAAACTCCCCGATTGTGATCCTACAGGGCTGACCGAAGATCCGGCCTGTGATCACAGGCCATCCTTACCCGGGACGGTCTACAGATTTATAAGAGAGAAATTCACCATCTCCAGGGTCTGTTCCTCGCTGAAGCCCAACTGTTCCATGGCTCCTGAGGGGCAGACGGTGGAGCAGCTGCCGCAGCCTTTGCACAGAGCGGTATTGATGGAGCATACCTGTCTGCCGCCCTTCCATACCAAACTCGGCGCGCTGTAAGGACAGACGGAGACGCACATTCCGCATCCCGCGCAGATATCCGGATTGACGCTGGCTATGTTAGCAACGGACATGTACTTGTCGGAACTGATGATTATGCATGCCCTTTCCGCAGCCGCCCTGGCCTGGGAGACTGTCTCGTCCATTGTCTTGGGGGAGTGCGCAAGACCGGCCAGGAAGATCCCTTCCGCAGAGAAATCCACAGGCCGGAGTTTCACATGCGCTTCCATGAAGAATCCATCCTCGTTCAGAGGTATCTTGAGCATCTGGGAAAGCAGTGAAGCGTCTTCACGGGGTTTCATCGCCGACGCCAGAATGACCCTGTCGGCGTTGATCTCGAGGATCGAACCAAGGACATGGTCCCTGACACTTACCGTGATTACGTTCCCCGGATCGGAAGGCGCCATGGTGACTTTCGGTTTCTCCTCCTCATCGTACCTTACGAATATCACTCCCTTCGACCTTGCCTGCTGGTAGTACTTCTCATTGAAACCGTAGGTCCTCACATCGCGATAGAGGACGTACACGTTCATCGAAGGGTTGAGTTCCTTCAGCCGGAGAGAGTTCTTGACAGCCTGGGTGCAGCAGACCCTCGAGCAGTAGGGGTGCTCATCATCCCTCGACCCTACGCACTGGATCATGACCACGCTGCCCAGTTTCGCGAAGACCTGTTCATTCTCCTCCAGGTCCTTCTCGAGATCCAGCTGTGTAAGAACCTTCCCCCCGGATTCGCAGTACAGGTAAGAATCGGGAACGGTCTCTACCGCTCCGGTGGCGATCACGATCACTCCATGCTCGTACTCGACTGTGGTATCGGCGTCCGCGTTGTATATGGCTGTCAGATAGTTGCCGATATAGCCATCGATGCCCGTGATGGTTGAACCTGTGTGAACGGTAATACCGGGATGGTTTTCCACCCTGGCGGTCAGTTCCTCGAGATACTCGCTGACGACATGACCGTCGGGCTTGCGCGAAAGTCGATGGAGGTTGCCTCCCAGGGAACTCTCTCTTTCCACAAGAGCCACCTGGAAACCCTGATCGGCGATGGAAAGGGCAGCCGTCATCCCGGCCAGACCTCCTCCTATCACCAGCCCTTTCTGGATAACATCCAGGGCTATGGTATGGAGAGGCTTCAAGAGCCTGGCCTTACCTACAGCGATCCTGGTGAGTATCTTGGCCTTTCTCGTCGCTTCCACCGGATCATCCCTGTGGACCCAGCTGCACTGGTTCCTGATGTTGGCCATGTTGAACAGGTAGGGGTTCAGACCAGCTTCCCTGATCGTCTCCTGGAAAAGGGGCTCGTGGGTGCTCGGGGAACAGGATGAGACCACGACCCTGTTCAGTCTGTACTCTTCAATGAGCTCCTTCATCTTCTCCTGGGTATCCTGGGCGCAGGTAAAGAGGTTCTCCCCCGCGTATACCACATCCGGAAGGTTCCTGGCGTATTCCACTACATCCGGCACATCGACGATACTGCCTATGTTTGTACCGCAGTGGCAGACGAAAACGCCTACCCTGGGTCTTTTGCCTATTACGTCCAGCTCCGGCGGATAATGCTTCTCCTTTATTTCAGTGCCACGGGCATCCGAAAGAAGTTCAGCGGCCCCTGCCACTGCGCCCGATGCCTGTATGACCGTCTCGGGAATGTCCATGGGCGAACCTGCGGGTCCGCAGACGAACACGCCGTTCCGGGTCGTTCCTATTGGAGATTCACCCGAACCTTCGATGAAACCGTACTCGTTAAGGCGCAATCCAAGCCGGTCAGACAGAGTACCGTTGCCATTTCCCGGAGCGAGGCCGACCGAAAGTACGACAAGGTCGAACTCCTCAAGGCACACGGTGCCGTCTTCGGTGACGTACCTGATCTCCAGGTTCCCCGTTTCCCTGATCTCCCTTACTTTGCTGACCCTGGACCGCTGGAACCTGATACCTGTCTCTTTTGCGCGTTCGTAGTACCTGTCGAAATCCTTGCCGTGAGCCCTGAGGTCCATGAAGAAGATGGTGGGTTCTACGGTCCCTACGTGCTCCCTGGCGATTATAGCCTCCTTCATGGCGTACATGCAGCAGACCGAAGAACAGTACGGCATATGTGAATCTTCAGTTCTGGAACCGACACACTGGAGCCATGCGATCCTGTTGGGAACCCTGCCGTCGGAGGGTCTCTGCAGATGTCCCTCGAAGGGTCCGGACGCTGCGAGTATCCTTTCGAACTGAATGCTTGTAAGAACGTTGGGATATCTGCCATAGCCGAATTCATGCAGAGGAGTCGGATCAAAGGGTTCGGCGCCCGTGGTAAGGATCACGGCGCCGACACCGATGTCCGATGTCACCTCCACCTGATCGAAATCAATTGCGTCGGCTTCGCAGTATTCGCTGCATATCCCGCAGTCGCCCGTATTCAGATGCACGCAGTATCTCGGATCGATGCTTGCATAATTGGGGACTGCCTGGGCGTAGGGTATGTAGACAGCCGACCTGTCCACGAGTCCCTCGTCGAATTCGGACCTGATGGGCAGCGGTACGTTCCCCGTTATCCTCTCCAGTTTGATCCCGTTCTCCACAGGGCAGATACTGAAACATGCCCCGCATGTCTGGCATTCGTCCGACAGTTCATCGAAAGCCGGCGATACTATCCGCTTGCTTCCACGGTTCGAGAAACCAAGGACTCCCCTGCCCATACGCTCCCTGCATATCCTTACGCAGAGCCCGCAGAGTATGCAGTCCTCGTTCTTCGGTTCGATGCGCTGTCCTGTCACACCCATTTCTGAGGCAAGCTTCCTGATCTCCCGGGAATCGGGGCACCTTGCAAGAAGAAGCTCGACCATCAGCTTCCTTGTCCGGAGTACCCTGTCGGTGGATGTCCTGACGATCATGCCTTCCTGAACGGGATAATTACAGGAAGTCTGTATGGATGTCCTTCCGTTCTGTAGAACTTCCACAAGGCATAGACGGCAGGATCCGTAGGGAGAGAGCGACTGATGATGACAAAGGGTGGGAATGCTTATGTCCAGCCGCCTGCAGGCCTGCAGGAGAGTTGTTCCCTTCTCGCACTCGATCTGTTCATCATCGATTACAAGTCTCACCGTATTATCTTCCATCCTGGTCACTCCACGACGATCGCATTGAAATTGCAGACATCAAGACATACTCCGCACTTTGTGCAGTTTCCCTGGTCTATGGTATGCGCTTCCTTCAATTTTCCTCTGACAGCTCCGCTGGGACAGTTCCTTGCGCAGAGGGTGCACCCCGTACACAGCTCGGCGTCTATTCTGTAGGTCACGAGAGCCTTGCATGCGTGCGCCGGGCAGACCGCGCGCTCTATGTGGGCTTCGTACTCATCCCTGAAATACCTTATGGTCGAAAGAACAGGATTGGCCAGGGTCTGGCCCAATCCGCACTGGGAAGCATCGGTTATCGCAACGCCAAGCTCCTCAAGGAAATCAATATCCTCGGGTTTCCCGCTGCCCTGAGTTATCCTGGTTAGTATGTCGAGCATCAGTTCACTGCCGTCCCTGCATGAAGTACATTTCCCGCACGATTCATCGTTGGTGAACTCGAGGAAATATCTGGCTATGTCCACCACGCAGGAGGACTGGTCCATCACAACCATTCCACCGGAACCCATTATGGAACCCGCTTCCGCCAGCCGCTCGTAATCCACCGGCAGGTCCAGCAGAGATGCGGGGATACATCCGCCCGAGGGTCCCCCCGTCTGGACAGCCTTGAATTCCCTGTCTTCCGGGATGCCGCCCCCGATATCGAAGATGATCTCACGGAGAGTTATTCCCATGGGCACTTCTACAAGGCCCGTGTTCCTCACAGTGCCGACAAGGGAGAAGACTTTGGTCCCCTTGGATTTCTCGGTTCCGATGGAGGAGAACCAGTCGCTTCCTTTCTGGATGATGGCCGGGACGTTGGCCCATGTCTCGACATTGTTGATATTGGTGGGTTTCTCCCAGAGGCCCGATTCCGAAGGGAACGGAGGCCTGTTGCGCGGTTCGGGTGATACACCCTCGATGGAGTGCATCAGTGAGGTTTCCTCACCGCAGACGAAGGCTCCCGAACCCTGTCTGATCTCTATATCGAATGAGAATCCCGAACCGAATATGTCATCTCCGAGGAATCCGTTCTCACCCGCCTGTGCGATGGCCTCAGCCATCCTCTGTATTGCAAGCGGGTATTCGGTCCTTACGTAGACGAATCCTGTGGACGCGCCCATGGCGAACCCGCCAAGGATCATCCCCTCTATCACCGAATGCGGGTCCCCCTCGAGAACCGACCTGTCCATATAGGCTCCGGGGTCCCCCTCATCGGCGTTGCAGACGATGTACCGTTCATCGGCCTCCGTCCGGCTGGTGTACTCCCACTTCAGACCCGTGGGAAAACCTCCCCCGCCCCTTCCCCTGAGACCGGACTTCTTCACTTCCTCGATGAGTTCCACGGGTTTTCTGTTGAGCAGGACATCATTCAGGGCTCTGTAACCGGATCTGGCTACGTACTCCTCGATCGAGACAGGATCTATGATGCCGCAGTTCCTCAGGGCGATCTTGCTCTGCTTGGAGAAGAAAGGCACTTCAGTGTAAAGCGGCACATCGGACAGATGATCGATCCCCTTCGAACCGTACTCCCGGAACGTATCACCCAGCAGGATCTCGCTGAGATGCACGCAGAGAAGATCTTCGGAAGGTATTATACCCCCGGCAAGAGCGCCTATGAACTCAGCTGCCTTTTCCGGCGTCATCTCCACATATGTGAGTCTGGGTCCGCCGGGAACGTAAAGGTCGACCACGGGCTCTCTCTGGCAGAAACCAAGACAGCCTGTCCTTGAGAGAACAGCATCGAAACCTGTTCTGTCCAGCTCCTCCTCTAGACGCTGAAATACTTTCCCGGCTCCTGTGGCCAGGCCGCAGGTGGCCATTCCCACAGCTATCCTGAACCTTTCGGGGTACAGTGAGGAAAGGCCGGTCTCCTCCAGACTGTCCAGCAGCCGGGTATAACTGTCGATCATTCGTATTCCTTAAGGATGCCGGAGAGGTCGCTGAGCTTGACCCTTCCGTAAACCCTGTCGTTTATCATTATGGCCGGCG
>CAZXEF010000030.1:0-5165 GCA_964639605.1 uncultured bacterium
GTATCATCGGAATGGGGTGTGGGTCCCATGGCCGCTGTCGCGGGAGCCGTTGCCGCGGGTGTGGGCCGTGCCCTGACCCGCTGGACCGACACGGTGATAGTGGAGAACGGCGGCGATATCTACATCAGGAGCCGGGAAATCGTGAACTGCATCCTGTATGCCGGGGAGGGGTCGCCCTTCACTGGAAGGATCGGTTTTTCCGTGGTCGCTCCGAATGGGAAGGGAGTCTGTACTTCGTCGGGTACCGTGGGTCATTCCAGGTCCTTCGGAAGGGCGGATGCCGTGACCGTCATAGCGGATGACTGCACCGAGGCGGACGCGGCTGCCACGGCTATAGCCAACAGGATACATGGCCCTTCCGATCTGGAGGAACAGCTCGAGAATGCAGCCGGGCTGGGCCGTATAGAAGGCGTCATTGCCTGCTGCGGCGATCTACTGGTCTCCAGGGGTGTGAAACTCCTGAGGATGACCGGCGGGGGGGAGGCCTGAAATGGTATCAAGGAGTGTGATGCTGGGATTTTCAAGGGAATGCGTAAGCGATCCCGTCATATCGGACCTGGTGAAGGAGTGCGGTATCGAGGTGAACATACTCCACGCCAGGATAGACCCCAGCGAGGAGGGGCGTATGCTGGCCCGGCTGAGGGGCCCGGAGGAGGTCATCGAGACCGGCCTTGCGATGCTGCATGAAAGGGGTGTGGAAGTCAGTTTCCCCGAAAGCAGCTTCATCTGGCAGGAGGCCAGATGCGTCCACTGCGGGGCCTGCGCCGGTATTTGCCCATCGGGGGCATTCTCGGTCTCCCATGTGAGTTTCGAGGTAAGCTTCGACATGTCGAAATGCATCCTCTGCCAGCTGTGCATCGAAGCTTGTTACTACGGGGCCATCCAGTCTGCGGAGGATTACATCGGAGGCTGTCGGAAATGAAAAGGACTTGGGAAGAGATAGATGAGAAGATCCACAGGGGAAGCGTGGTGGTCATAACGGCGGAAGAGATGACGGACCTGGCTGCCAGTCGGGGAGTGCATGAAGCATGCAGGAGAGTCGACGTCGTCACGACCGGGACTTTCTCCCCCATGTGCTCCAGCGGCGTTCTTCTCAACACCGGACATCACACTCCCAGGCTGAACTACCGGAGGGCCTGGCTCGACGGTGTCCCGGCCTACGCCGGGATAGCAGCCGTGGACCTGTACCTTGGGGCCACTTCCCAGAGGGATGGATCGGGACCCTCCGAAAACGGGGGAGGTCATGTGATCGAGAAGCTCGTTGCCGGAGGAACCATACACCTTAGGGCCGAGGGGCACTGTACGGACTGCTACCCGGGCAGGAGCGTGGAGTCGCGGTTCATCCTGGATGAA
Source organism: uncultured bacterium (assembly GCA_964639605.1). GTDB lineage: Bacteria > Fermentibacterota > Fermentibacteria > Fermentibacterales > JCC-6 > Aegiribacteria. The sequence goes on from CAZXEF010000030.1 coordinate 1,354, forward strand.
CTGAAGGACGCCATACTGCTGAACCCGAGGAACTGCTACCAGAACTACAATGTGGCGGTGAACGCATACAGCGGGAGAATCCTGCACACTTACATGGGACCCCTTCTACCGAACCTGCGGAACGCTGCATACAGCAGCGCGGGGCAGTTGTCACCCCTTCTGAACGATCCCGAGTACAGGACCATCGGCATAGGCTCACGCATCTTTCTTGGAGGCGGCGAGGGGTATGTGACCTTCAGAGGAACACAGCACGATCCGGGCGCTGAGCGGACCCAGGGGGGAGTTCCCACCGGAGGTGCAGGAACCCTGTTCCTGACCGGTGATCTCAAGGGTATGTCCCCGGAGTACCTCAGGGGAGTTTCCATAAAGGGATACGGTGTTTCCCTGGCGGTGGGAGTGGGGATGGCCATCCCGGTACTGGACGAGGAGATGGCAAGGTTCACCAGCGTGTCCGACAGGGAAATTCCCGCACCCGTGGTGGACTACTCCTCCGATTACCCCGGCATGAGCGGCCGTGTGCTTGGTATGACCGACTACGGTGAACTCAGGTCCGGGGAGATACTGTTGAAGGGCCGGAAGGTGAGGACCGTATCCCTTTCAAGTTACGCGGGCGCCAGGAAGATAGCGGAAAGGTTGAAAGCCATGATCAACAGCAGGTCTTTCAGGCTGACAAAGCCGTCGGCCCCGCTCCCGTAGCTCCAGTAAGCCCGGCGCGAGGAACGTGCCGCAGTTCCCGAGGCTGCCGGCCCCTATGGAATAGCTAAGCGGCCGTACCTGTATTATCATATTGTCCACAATGCTCAAACACGAGGGGAGATTCATGATGAAGACAATGACATTCGCTATTCTTGCAGTGGTACTCGCGCTTTCTTCCTGCGGCAGCGGGGTGGTGACCCCCGGGAACGACATTCGGAGTTCCCTGCCGGAGAAAACCCACACCCTTGCAGATGCCTGGGAGGGCGCGGATGCCGTTCTGTTCGCAATGGGGCGCCCCATGGCCCTTGATGTATACACTGAAGTCCATGAGATTTCCGGAAGCGGGATAATGGTCATTGACGTCAGGAGCTTTGATTTCGACCCGATCGCGGCGGTGATCAGCGGCAGCGGGGAGCTGGTGGCGTTCAACGACAACTGGAAGCAGACGGCCAACGCCAGGATAGTCCTGGACGGGCCCCCCCCCGGAGGCAGGCTGCTGGTATTCTCCTCCGACGATTCAAGGGGTCTCTACGATGTGATAGTCAGGGAGGGTACAGCGGACGACCTGGAATCCTTTTCCAGGATCACCGACTTCTCAACGGGAATGCTCACAGGCTGGCTTGAGCCTGGCGCCTACAACCCGGTGCTTGAAAGTGCGCTCCGTGAAGCACTTGAGAATTACGTGTACAACTACAATTACGCCCAGGCCCAGCTGTTCCCCTTCACACTCGAGGATGACGACCTGGTGTCCATCTCGCTTGAATCGGACAGCTTCGATCCCTACCTCGTCATCATGTCCGTGGAAGGACGGGAGTACGAATTCGTAGATTACAATGATGACTACAGCGGAAGCTACTCCCGCATCGTCAGGGAGCTGGAGGCCGGGAACTACATCGCCGTTGTCATGCCCTACTCCACCGGTGGATACGGCGAGTTCGAGCTTCGGATGGAGTCGGTCAACAGGGAGGCCCTGGAGCCTGTGGGCGTAGACGCTCAGCAGCAGGGCGTCGATCACCAGGGGCGGATAGTACCGGAACGCAACTTCGCCATCGCCTGGTGGCCCGGAATGATAGAGAACTGGGAAGTCCCGTCCTTCATCGATCCTTTCTCGCCCGTTGCCGCGTTCACCTTCAGTGTCTCCGATCCGGCCATCTACAGTCTCAGCGCCTTCGGAGAAATGGATGTATGCCTCACTGTCCTCCGTGATGAAGTGGATTACATCCAGTACATTTCATCCAACGATGACTACATCGACATGGGTACCGATTCCCGGGTCGTCGAGCCATTGATGCCCGGCAGCTACATAGCCCTGATCTCTTCGTACAGCGGAACGGACCAGGGAGAGGTCACCTTCTCATGGGAGAGGGAGGATACGGACATCCCCACTCTCAGGAGCGGCAGGAGTGTTGAGGAGTACGCTCCATACGAGACGGAGACCCTGATATTCCAGCTCAGCCTGACGGCGGGACAGAGCTATTCAGTGTCCGTGGAAAGTCAGGAACTTGACCCTGTGATAACACTCTACATGCCCGATGGAGAGAGCCTCTACGATGACGACGGTGGCGAAGGGACCAACTCGCTTCTGGCGTTCACCGCCGGGGAACGGCAGACTGGAACGGCCTTCCTGGTCGTGGGGAAATACTCCTCGGGGGAGGGTACCTTCAGCATAGAGTTCCGCTAGGATTACCGATCCTGCTTGCGGTAAGGGATTCGATGGGGCCGGGGAAACCCGGCCCCTACTCCTTCTCGGGCAGAAGCGAGCGCATGTTGACGGTGGAGGGGATGACCGGGTAGTCGATGACCACCCTGTAGGTCCTGAACTTGTCCGATGACCACTGGAGTCTCTGGAAGACATCATCCATCATCTCCGCGTACCAGGGTATGTACGGTGAATAGACGGCCCTGGTACCGAACCCCAGTTTCTGCACAGAGGCCTCTATCGGTAGACAGCTGTTGGGATTCCGCAGTTCGGCGGACTTAGCCCAGTCGTAGCCGGTGAATTCACCGAACACGAAGAGCTCTGGCTCCATCGGCCCAATCAGGTCGATATGCACTATCTGGTCGAAGACAAGTCTCTCTACCGGCGTCCTGGACCTGACAAGCACCTCCCTGTACCTGTCCTCCTTCGTCCTGTAGCTGTTGAAGACGTTCCTTGCTATCTGGGCCGTGATGCAGGTGATGGATTCGGTATTCCCTATGGGGGCCTCCTCAAGCTCATGGACTATCCTGCCCTCCCGTTTTCTGGAGCTGACAACATTGGGAAGGGGTTTGGAGCAGAAGCTGTAGTAGAACGGTACACCCATGGGGTTCTCGGATGCGTCCGGACACTCCTCCAGGGGCTCCACCTGAACGAGACTCTTCGGGACATCGTCGTCGTCGGTGAAGTATGCCCATTCCAGGAGCCATGGGACCTTGGGCCTGTTCCTGCGGAATTCGATGAAACCGCGGATGCTGGCTACGTCATGATATTCACCATCCGGGGAGGGAGCAAAGACCCAGGTGCACAGCTGGGTGCTGGCCTGCACTCCAAGAAGGTGGCTGTAAGCCGTGAACGCCGCCTTCTGCTGGGAGAGAAAAGCCTTGGACTTGCCCTTGTCCGAGCAGGACAGCAGCATCAGGTCGAACTCCTTGCGGCTGTCGGCGTGCTTCTCGACCATCGCATCGAAAGCCTGGCAAGCTTCCCTGGCTTTCTTCAGGAGCTTCTTCGAGGTACCGAGTCTCTTGCAGAGCTTCATGAAATTCCTGCAGGCGGCCTTGCCGGGGACGAACTGGGCGGCGAGGAACGGGTCCTCCTCGCAGACCACATTGTAGATCTTCCATCCCAGCTTCTTGTCAATGTTAAGTTTTTTGTAGACATCCCTCGGATTGTCCACCGAGATGTCCAGGCTGTGGAGGATCTCACCGAGGGTATTCTTCATCAGGGATATCGTCGACTTGATATCCTCACCGAAGCAGCGGCTTTCATCACTTTCGACCATCAAGATCCTTTCACTTGTAAAGACTATGAATTATGCTCATAAATACTCAGTGGGACAAGACTCCTCAACAGAGGAACAGCATTTCCAACCTGTTCTTGACACGTTTCCAGAAACAACAGATATTCACGGCCAAGATGA
>CAZXEF010000030.1:5175-20495 GCA_964639605.1 uncultured bacterium
ATCTGCCATGCCGGCCAGCCGGCATGGTCGTTCGCCTGTGCCTCCTCCCGCTGCAGATGAGAATTGTCCCCCATTTACTCATCTGCAGTCGGGAGCTTCCGGCGGATCGATCACGGGTCTGTTCAAAAACATAGTCATCGAATATGTTATTAGAAGAAAGGAGATCTTATGAAATTCACCCTTATGTTTCTGATGCTCCTGGCGGCGGTTGCGTTCTCCGCCGAAAGAACCGTGCTCTTCGAGTACTTCACTCAGACAACTTGACCAACCTGCGTAAGCGGCTGGTCAGCCGTTAAGAGTTACCTCAATCCTTATGTCGAATCGGGAGATCTTGCTCCACTCTACATGTTCTACAACGGACCCGCATCCAATCCATTCAACTCCGGCAGGTTCAGCTTCTACGGTGTTGCCAGTACTCCTACGGTCAAGTTCGATGGTCAAGCTTCTTCATGGAGTCCGTCGACATTTCCGGCTGCCGTTGACGCCAGGCTTCTGGTTCCGTCTCTCATAAGCATAGAAGTCGACATGGTAGGCGGCTACACCGGTGGAACAGCCTATATCTCTGTCACTGCTGAGGAGGATCCCGATACTTCACCTATCAAGGCCTGGTGCGTCATCACCGAAGATCACGAGGTTGCAACTTCCGCGTGGGGAGGGTACAACGGGCAGGAGATGATGTGGATCCCCGTCTCGTTCCCTCTCGGCAATAACGGTATGGTAGTCGAATTCACCGGACCCTATCCTCAGACGATCGAGCTTGAGGGTAACTACACACTCAACCCTAACCTTCATCCCTATGACAATTTGAATGTTGTAACTTTCGTTCAGAGTACGGCGGCTTCCAAGGAAGTGCTCAATGCCAACCTCATCCATCTTGCGGAGAGTACTGGTCTGTCCGGAGAAGAGTCCGGTTACTCAACGGTATCGACAATCACCGCCGGTCCCAACCCCACCACCGGGGCGGTGACCATTGACTGCGCGCTTCCCGCGGAAGTGACGGGGACCGTGCAGATATTCGACATCACCGGAAGGGTGGTGGAGAGCTTCCCCGCCCAGGGAACCATCGAGACCCAGATCCAGGAGAGCGGAGTTTACTTCGTGCACCTGAACACCACCAGCGGAGAACTCGTCAGGCAACAGATCACTGTCATAAGGTAACGTCACATAGATCACTGGACAGATAACGGGGCGGCCTCAACGGCCGCCCCGCATCGCGGGGACGGAGGGATTTTATTTCCGGAATGGGAATAAAATGATTATAGCTCCCGTGCACTCCCGATCCCGAATACCTCCCCCTCAGCGCAACTGCATCAATACGCCGCTCTATGTCTAATGGGGTCCTCAACTATATTATTAGTTATTATACTATGTGATAAAGCATTTTACCTCGGGAGGAACCTATGAACATCAGAATTGATACCATTTCAACGCGGGATGCAGCAATCGACAGCTACGGCGAGAAGGTCTCAGCCCTTCTCAACCTTGGTGAACATCCCCGGAACCTGCCCTTTGCCGTCATCGAGAAGAAGATGCTTGGAGGTAAGGGTGAACTGTTCCTTAAGGACAGCTACCTCGAGTTCAGGTGCAACGGAGGGTTCACCAAGCTGAAGAAGCAGGAGAACACTCCATACTCCGAGATAACGAAGCTGGAGGCCAACAACGCTTCGAACTATCTGGACTGGAAGTTCGTCGGAACCGGAGGCAGTTTCAAAGTCGGGCTCGTGTACTACGGGTCCGTAAAGGGCATCAATCCCAGGGATGTCTTCTGGTACGACATGGATAACTTCCCTGAAAGATCAGGAGCCTTCTACTCACTTGTATCCACCATACTTCCCCGGACGGGACTGACCGGCGACCTGAAGCCGGCGGTGGTGAGGAGGATGCTGCAGGACTCGCTGGAGTACTTCCAGGGGAACAGGTCCATAGAGGATTCAGGAATGAAGGACTTAGTGGGGAACAGTCTCTACCCAAGGTACTCGGCCATGGTGAAGGCTTTCACCATGTTCCTGGCCGGGACGGCTGCTTCACCCGAGGCGGCGGTAGACGATTTCCTCGGGATATTCAGGGACCTGGACCGGATCTTCGCCGAAATGCTGGTCGTTCTCAGGGATTCACTGGCAGGGTTCAAACCCGGGATCTTCACCGGAGATCACCAGGTGTTCGACATGGGCGAGAGGTTCGAGAAGTTGTCGTCAATATGGTATCTGAGACAGATCGCGGCACTGCACTTTGCCTCGGGCCGATTGGATGATGAGGATGTCCGCCACTGGTCTCTGAAGGTGCTGAAGCCCAGGGCCAGAGTGAGGACGCACAACAATAGGAAGACGGTGTCCATAGAACTGCCCGGACCCGAAGTATTCGAGGAAGCTCTGAACGGGCTTGGCAGGTGACCTTGAACCCGGCCTCAGTGACGGTTTACACAAGCTTAGCGAATAAAAAGCCTCCGTCCCCGTCTCAGTCGTAGGTGGAGAAGGCCTCGCTTTCGCTGGCGGTCATGCCCCAGGTGGGCACCAGGCTGATTATGGCTTCATCCGGGTCCATCCCCAGAAGGTAGAATATATCCCCGTCCAGGAAGATACAGCCGGTCTTCCCCACCGGAACGGTAAGGGTCAGGGATATCTCCCTGATCCCCATGTTAACAGGCATTCCGTCCATTCTAATTGCGTCGCGCCTGTTGAGTGACAGCTCGTCGGAGGTCAGGAACCAGTCGCCCATGTACAGGATCCCCTCGTTGACGGAACGCAGGTATGCGTACTCTCCAGATTCCCAGAAGAAGTAGCAGCTTCCGTATCCGTCGTCCAGGTCCGGTTCCGAGTTCCAGAAGCCGGTGAGGTCACCGGGAGTGAAGGCGAACAGTACAGCCAGTAGCAGCATCCTCTAACCTCCCTTGAAGCTATGGGTCCCTGTCGAGAAGCCTGTCAGTCATTGCCGAAGTGCTTTTCAATATAAAAAGCCAGTCGTTCCCTGGCCTCCTCCTCGCATTTTCCGCAGGAGGTGCCCACCTTGGTCATCTCCTGCAGCTGGTAGTAGTTGCGCGCACCCTCCAGGACAGCGTGCTCTATCTCCTCTTCGGACACGTTCAGGCACTGGCAGATTATCCTTGATTCCGTCTCATGGACCCTGTCATCCATGCCGCGGGACCGGTAGTAATTGTCAATTGCCTTCTGAAGTGCCTTGTCACCCAGAACTGAGCAGTGGACCTTGTTCTCCGGGAGTCCGCCCAGCTCCTTCATTATGTCCACGTTGGAGATGTTGTACGCGTCGTCCAGCTTCATGCCTTTGATCATCTCGGACAGGACAGAAGTGCTGGCGATGGCGCTGGCGCAGCCGAAGGTCTTCCACCGGCAGTCGGTTATAGTCAGGGTTTCCGGGTCTATCTTGAGGTAGAAGGTCATCTCGTCGCCGCACTTTATGTTGCCCGTGGTGCCCCTGGCGTCGTATTCGAAGCCTTCATCGTCGAACATTATGTTCTTCGGGTCCATGAAATGGGCCTTGACCTTGTCGGAGTACAGCCAGGAGCTCATCGACAGCTCCCGTCATACTCGTATGCAGTGGACATTTTTCTCAGTCTTTCCACTATGCCCGGCAGAACCTCGAGCACCCTCATGACTTCCTCCTCGGTGGTCGACCTTCCCATGCTCATCCTGAGTGAACCGTGGCTGTATTCCACAGGCAGGTCCATCTCCAGCAGCACATGTGACGGGTCCAGGGAGCCTGAGGCGCATGCCGAGCCTGTGGAGACCTCTATCCCCTCCATATCAAGGTACAGAAGTAGAGCTTCACCTTCCACGCCGAGGAAGGACACATTGAGGGTGGACGGCAGGCAGAGTTCCGGGAAACTGTTGAAGTGAATGTTCTCTATCCGGCTCTCGATGCCCTCCCTGAGCAGCAGGTTGAGCCGGGCCAGCCTCTCCTCTTCAGCATCCATTTCCAGAGCCCTGAGCTCCGCAGCCCTTCCCAGGCCCACGATCCCGAGGGTGTTCTCAGTCCCTGCCCTCCTGCCCATTTCCTGATGTCCGCCCCTTATCAGGGGGCAGAAGGGTGTACCCTTCCTGACGAAGAGGGCACCCGCGCCCTTTGGACCATATATCTTGTGGGCGGAAATTGTAAGGAAATCCACATCAAGTTCCTTCACGTCCACGGGAAGTTTGCCCACCGCCTGAACGGCGTCGCTGTGGAAAAGGGCCCCCGCGCCGTGGGCAAGCTCAAGAGCCCGAGGGATGTCCTGGATCGAGCCGGTCTCGTTGTTCACCATCATTATGGAGACCAGGGAGGTGCTGCTGTTCAGGGATTCCTCGAGTTCATCCATCCTCAGCAGGCCCCTGCCGTCCACTCCGACCCTCTTTACTTCGATTCCCCTGTTCTCGAGGCACCTTGAAGTCTCAAGAATGCAGGGATGTTCTATCGTGGAGACCACAAGCTGGCTGTGGACAGGTGAGTGCATGCCGCACTGGGCACCGCTGCAGCTTATCATGGAGAGCACGGTGTTGTTCCCCTCCGAGCCGCTCCCCACGAACATGATCTCCTCCGGCTCGGCGTTGATCAGCGCAGCCACCTTCTCCCTGGCATCCTCCACCAGTGCCCTGGCCTCCCTTCCATCCTCGTGCAGGCTGGAAGGATTTCCGAATGTGTCCATGGCGCCGGTTATGGCGTTCTTGACCTCCGGATGGAGCGGAGTCGTAGCGTTGTGGTCGAAATAGATCCTGTTCATCACGCCTCCATGTTCCTCTGGACGGGCACCGGTTGCATGCGATCTCAAATTATGTGTTCAGTGAATGCTAATTGCAAACTACCCCCGATGGTTCCATCTCATTGATTCCTCACATGCCTTGGAACATAGTTGACCAGTACGGTTCCGGGAATGAGATAAAAAAGGCCTCTTTCAGCCCCAGGATACGGATCCTTTTCATGGGACCGGGGGGCCGGAGCAGGTTTCCCTAACGGCAGGAACGCATGAACGGGGCGAGATATGCATAACAAGTACAGTCTCAGGGATAAGCTCAGCTACGCATTCGACAGCATGATGTCCCGGGGCACCTCCGGCCTGATCATCTGGCTGGGGATCCTTTCAATAGTCCTCATAGTGTTCTTCTCCGTGGTGGTCCTGTTGACCAGGACAGCCCCCGGCGACGAGGGTTTCGTACAGATGACATGGATGAGCCTGATGAGGACCCTCGACCCTGGGACAATGGGAGGCGACGAGGGGGATACCCTGTTCCTCCTGGCGATGCTATGCGTCACCCTGGGAGGCATCTTCATAATCAGCGCACTGATAGGTATCGTGACCACCAGTCTTGAGGCCAAGCTGGAGTCCCTGCGCAAGGGCAGGTCCAAGGTGGTCGAGGAGGGTCATACCGTGGTGCTTGGCTGGTCGGAGCAGGTGTTCACAATCATCTCAGAGCTGACAATAGCCAACGAGAACCAGAAGAACCCGTGTGTGGCCATAATGGCGGAAATGGATAAAGTGGATATGGAGGACGAGATTAGGAGCAAGATATCCTCCACCAGGAATACGACGGTGGTCTGCAGGACCGGAAACCCCATGGAACCCGCCGATCTGGGGATAATGAGCCTGGAGACCTCCAAGTCCATAATCATACTCTCACCCGAGGGGGATAATCCCGACCCGCAGGTGATCAAGATAATGCTGGCCATAGTCAACAATCCGCTGCTGGCGCCGCTGGATCTCAACATAGTGGCCCTGATCCGCGATCCGGAGAATGTGCAGGTTGCGCACATTGTGGGCAGGGACAAGGCGGAGATCGTGCTTGCCGGTGACCTGGTGGCCAGGATGGCGGCCCAGACCTGCCTCCAGTCAGGCCTTTCCGTCGTATACCAGGAACTGATGGACTACGGCGGTGATGAGATATACTTCCATTCCGAACCATCCCTTTCGGGGAGGACCTTCAGGGAGGTCCTCTCCATGTACGAGACCAGCAGCATCATCGGAGTGATGCCCTCCGGAGCTCTCCCCATACTCAACCCGCCGATGAACAGGGTCATGATGGATGACGACTCCATCATCGCCATCTCAGAGGATGATGATACGGTCATACTGTCCGGAAGGACCGGGCTGGACATCGCGGTCGATGCCATTAGGACCGACCACACAGAGGACAGGACACCAACGAGGATCATAATGCTGGGCTGGAACTGGCGCGCGCCCATCATCATCAGGGAGCTGGACAACTATATAAAGCCCGGCTCGTTCATAAGGGTAGTTGCGAACCAGGACATGTGCGGTTTTCAGGACCAGGTCTTCAGGCTGGACAACCTGCAGCTTGAGTACACCCCGGCCAGCACCACGGACCGGAAGGTGCTGGAGGATCTCAGCATAGAGAGCTACGATCACATCATCATCCTCTGCTACACCGATTCCATGGAAGCCCAGGAAGCGGATTCGGCCACATTGATGACCCTGCTGCACATCCGCGACATCACCGAGGGACTTGGCGGCGAGTACTCCATCGTCAGCGAGATGAAGGACATCAGGAACCGTAACCTGGCTGAGGTGACCGGAGCCGACGACTACATAGTCAGCGATCAGATGCTCAGCCTTCTGCTCACCCAGATATCGGAGAATCGATATCTGAGCGGTGTATTCTGGGACCTTTTCGATCCCGAGGGATCCGAGATTTACCTGAAGCCGGTACAGAGGTACGTCGCAACCGGTGTCCCGTTGAACTTCTACACCGTCATCGAAAGCGCCGCCGGAAGGAACGAGATAGCCATAGGGTATCGCATTTTCGGCATGAAGGACGACGCAGACAGCTCGTACGGTGTGGTAGTGAACCCGGATAAGAGTGGTACGGTCACGTTCGACGAAAAGGACATGATAGTGGTCCTGGCCGAGGACTGATCTCCTTTCCGGGTATCGGGTCTTTGACAATATATCTTTGAGATATATAGTTCATCTCAGGACCTTAGGACGTCCGCCAGAGGGGCAGTGTGCTGGTGACTGTAGTCTGCAGATACGGAAGGGAGACTTCCGGCCATGTCCGGAAAAAGGAAATGAGCGACTTCATCGAAGCCTGGCAGAAGAAGCTGTACGGAAGTCTCAGGGCCTACTGCGGCAAAGAGACCGCCGACAGGCTCATGGAAGGCTATGAGGAGATCACGGCCGAGACAGATCCCGGGGAGATCATAAGATGGACGGCTGAAAAGATCAGGAGGATCGAGACCGAGTGCCCTCCTGACATGCTCCATGGGATAATGACCGCCTGCTCCTGCCCCTATCCCCGGGGCAAGCTGCAGGAACTCAGGGACATCTACAGGGCCACCGGTGATATCGACCATGTCCTGGAGGCTCTTCAGGCGCAGCTCGAGGATTCCCTGAGGAAGGGAATGCTGATCGAGGACGAGATAGTGAACAGGCTGGTCGATCTGGGCTGGGGAGTGGCAGGAAGGAGGGAAGGCGGGCGCATTCTCGTGACCAAGATCCCCAGGAGCGGGAACCTCAGGCATTACATGAAGGAGGAGGATCCCGAGAAGAGAAGGCAGCTCTACTGCCACTGTCCCAGGGTGCGGAAGGCCGTTGAACTGGGAGAGGTTCTGCCCAAGAGCTACTGCCTCTGCGGAGCCGGTTACTACCTGCAGATATGGGAGACCATACTCGAGACCGGCATCAGGGTGGAGGTACTTGAATCCGTCTGCTCAGGAAGCGACAGGTGCTCATTCGCCATACACATCCCGGAAGAAGTACTGTGAACGGGAACGAGGGAATGCTGGAGGAGCTGAGCCCCTCGGCACTTGGTCTTATGGCCATCCTCAGCGAGAGACCCATGACCGGATACGAGCTGAAGAAGACTATTGACGGGCCTGAATTCATCTACTGGAGGGATTCCTTCGGCAGCATATACCCTAATCTCCGGAAGATGACGCAGATGAAGCTGGCGGAGAAGAAGAGGTCTGACCATCTGGGAAGGAAGCGCATCGTCTACACGCTGACCGCCAGGGGTCTCCAGCTCGTGAGGGAATGGCTTACCCTTCCGGCAAGCAAGCGCCCGGTCAAGATAGAGCTGCTCCTTAAGCTGCGGTTCGCCTATCCGATGGGTAAGGATGCCGTTATGGACCTCCTGCGGGAGTACCTGGACTTTCAGAAATCCAGGCTTCCGGATGTCTACGAGAACCTGCAGTACCTCGAGGGTATCGAGGATGATTCGCTTCAGGCGGAGACCAGGAGGATAAACGCCGACTTCTGGTACAGGTTCACGCGGATGCTTGTGGAGTGGAGCGACGGCGCCCTCGAGAGAATAGAGTCAAGTTCTAGTATTTCCGATTGATACATCCATGAAGCGCTGATCAGTACCTGCCTCTCCGTCAGGATTGACAATATATCTTTTTGATATATACTAAATATATCGTAATGATATATGAACTAGTACTGAAGAGGTGGAGAAATGAAAACGAAGCTGACTCTGGCCCTGATCTGTCTCTCAGCGGTTGCCTGGGCGGGTGAAGACATACTTCTCATCATCCCCCACAGGTACGGGGCGAACTACAACTTCAACAGAGACCAGTTGGAGAAGATGGGCTGGCAGGTGACCACGGCAGCGGTTGCCGATACTGTTCAGCCATGCTACGGAGGTCTTCCCTGGCTGGCAGTGGATACGCTCCTTTCAGAGATCGAGGACGTATCGGACTTTGACGCTGTTGCGATGATGTCCGCCTCATGGAGGTACCAGCCCGACCCATACGGGGATATCATCTCAAGCCCGGAGGCAATGGGCGTAGTCACCGACGCGGTCCTTCTCGGAATACCTTTCTACGCTCCCTGCGCGGCTCCAAGGGTCCTTGCCGCTGCGGACCTTCTCGACGGGGTCAGCATGCAGGGCGAACCGGGGGACGAGGGCCAGTTCCTTGCCGAATACCTGGCCGCAGGAGCAGACTATCTCGGTACACATCTTCCACCCGTGATCTTCGGGAACATCGTGACGGCGACCAGGGGTCAGTATTACCAGAGGGAGAACTGCCAGGCGATCGGAACCGCCATGATCACGGGTTCAGCTTGCAGTCCGGTAATCTGCAGGGAAGCCAGCCCGTCAAGCGATCAGCTTCCCGGTTACGGTACAGTATGGTCCATGACCTATGGCGGGACCGATTCCGATGGCGCCACGGACATTGTCTGCTGCGACGACGGAGGTTTTGCTGTATCCGGATATACGTGGTCCTTCGGATGCGGCAACTCCGACATGCTGCTGGTCAGGACGAATCAGTCGGGGAATGTCCTGTGGTCCAGGACCTATGGCGGAAGCGGATGGGAGCGGGCCAACTCTCTGGACGCAACTTCAGACGGGGGATTCATCTTGGCGGGTTACACCACCTCCCAGGGAGGGAGCCTGCAGGATATCCTCGTCGTGAGAGTGAACAGCTCTGGTGACCAGCTGTGGTCAAGGAGTCTCGGAGGTCCTGCCCCGGACATCGCTATGTCGGTGATCGAGAATGGTGAAGGCGGAATAATGGTCTGCGGCTACACGGAGTCCATGGGGGCAGGGGAGGACGATATTTACCTCCTCAAACTGGCTTCGGACGGAGAACTGCTCTGGGAGCGTACTTACGGCGGAAACGCCATGGAAACAGGCGATTGCGTGATACAGACACAGAACGGGGATTACCTTCTGGCAGGGGCTACAGGATCCTCTACGTCCAACTCGGACGCAGTGCTGATCAAGGTGGACGGTGACGGAGATGTGATCTGGACAGAGTTCTACGACGGTGCCGGAGGAGAGGGGGGTTACGACAGGGCCAACTCTGTATGCTCCTGCGACGGCGGGTTTGCCCTGACGGGAGACAGCAACGAGCCGGACCTCTGCGGAGTAATGCTGGTCAAGGTTGATCAGGAGGGTTCTGAAACCCTGATGGATTTCTATGGTGATGATTTCTACGACTACGGCACTGACATAGTTGAGTGCGGTGACGGCGGGTTCATGATCTGCGGTGCAACAAAGAATTCCCAGTCCTGTCTTAACAGCATCTACGCAGTAAAGACAAATTCCCAGGGCGTACCTGTATGGGAGGACACTTTCGGCGACAGTGAGGGTTCACAGTGGGCGGCAGCCATCTGCCGGACAGCGGACGACTGCTATGCTATAGCCGGCCAGACATCGACTTCAGGAGACGGATGCCTCGATATACTGGTGATAAAGATAGATGACCCGATGGCGGGCGCTGGTTACGCTCAATCTCCGGAAAGCCTTGAGATATCTCCCAATCCAGCCGTGGAGACCATCAGAGTAGGTCCCTATCCCGGTCCGAATTCCGCCTTCAGGGTTTACGACCTTTCAGGCAGGTGCGTACTGGACGTCCGGCAGAATGGGGATAATGGGAGCATCGATATATCCGGACTTCCGCCCGGAGCCTACTGCATGGTCAGCGGTGAGGGAGCAGGTGCCAGAGCCGGCTTCACGGTTGTCCGGTGAGTTCCTCCAGAAGCTCCTCGGCCCACTTCACGGCTTTCTCGAAAGCGGGCTCCAGATCCCCGAAGCAGCGGATGTACAGGAGTTCCTCCAGCCGCCGGCTGACTTCGGGAGGATAGGCCCTCTCCGCGTACCTTATTCCGAAATCGTACATAGGGGGCCTGTACTTGAGATTGAGCAGGCCAGCAAGCCTTCCGGCGACAAACCTCTGGTGCTGTGCGATTGCGTCGATCGGCTTTCCTCTGACTATCTGCTTTCGTACCTCGGTCACAACCAGTGGCAAACAGACCCGAACAATCTCCAAAAAACCGGATCCACCCTTCTCCAGCTCATCAGGGGAGGAGGGAGCCGGTGCAAGGACTCCATCCCTGTTCAGCCATATGCAGGCACTGCCGTGTCTGTCGGTCTCCAGAAGCCTGTCCGCGGATGAGAGCTTCTCCACCAGGAAATCGATGTAGAACAGAGGGGGGCAGTTCCCGATGAAGTAAAAGCTCTGGCTGTGCCCATGCCAGGTCGGCTCGGGAAGCCTCATTCTGTGCTCTATCCCGTATTTATCCTCCAGGTACCCCTCTAAGGTCAGGAAAGCCTCTTCGATACGGTCATCCTCCACCACCATGCCAAGGTCCAGGTCCGAATACTCGTCAAGGTATCCGGTTGCGGCTGAACCTCCCTCCCAGATGGCGCGGACCCATGACCACCGCTCGAATAGTACGAGGATGTCACTTCTCATTCCGTCTCTGAAACGGGAGGTCTTCAATTTTTTCCGATCAGCTGGAACTGCTGGATTGCTCAATCCTGGCATCGTTTAAGAACCTGATCATCCCCTTCAGTGGAGGAAATGCTAGTCCAGCCCCAGCAGGCCGTCACGAAGACCTCCGTTTGGTGGATGGTCCCCGAGCCAGATGGAAAAGAAGACACAGGCGAAATCACTGCCCTCGATCGTCCCCTGAACAGAACCCTTTACTGAGACCTCAAGACCGCTTCCCGGAACGTAGGTGAACATCATCTGTTCGCCGTCCCTCATCTGGCTCATCCATGAGTTGAGGGTAATGATCCGGTCCTCATAGACAGGGAGGTCGTCGCCGGCGTTCTTAATGAACCCCTCAGCCCATGCAGATGCGATGTCCGACTCTCCAACGTCCCGGACGAAGTGAAGGACAAGTCGCTTGGTCTCCTCAGAACTGCATATCGCGTAGCCGTCGCTGGAAGGGTCCTCCAGGTACAGGGCAGCCACATATACGTTCACCTTGAAGATGGTCGCCTCCCTGGTCCCGAGGCCGTTGAGCAAAAGGTCCACACCGTTGACCGTTATCTGGTCAGGGTAGGAGACACCATCCTTCTCCATGGAAAAAGTTATCGCCGAGATCGCCAGCAATAAAGTGATCACTGCCACTGAGGCTCTTGGCTTCATCATGCCCCCCTGTATTAGTGTTTTTCAGAAAGAAGCTCGTTCATCGCTGTCATCAGCTGTGACATGGAATAGGGCTTGAGGAGGAAGCGCGAGTGCTCCTTGAACCTGCCTACGCTCTCGCGGTTCTTCTCCCTGCTGTATCCGCTGCAGAAGATGATAGGCATCTCGGGTCTGATTTCCCTGATCTTCTCCGCCGCCAGGAAGCCGTTCATCACAGGCATCACGGCATCAAGTATCACAAGGTCCACACTGTCCGGTGAATCAGTGACCAGGACCACAGCCTCCCCACCGTCGGCAGCGGTGATGACCTCGTGTCCTGCTTCCGCCAGGACTTCGCAGGTAAGGTTCCTGACGTTCTCATCGTCTTCAGCTATTATGATGGTCAGTGACGAGGTCTCCTCCAGTTCGTACTCCTTAGGAATCTCCTCTATCTCGATGTTCCGGTCGGCAACGGGAAGATAGACGCTGAATGTCGCCCCGTTGCCCGTTTCACTCGTGGCCTTTATCAGCCCGTCGTGCTGTGTGACTATCCCGTAGACGGTGGAAAGTCCGAGGCCTGTCCCCGCAGCGATGCCCTTCGTGCTGAAGAAGGGTTCGAATATCCTGCGCAGGGTGTCCTCGTCCATCCCTTGACCGGAATCGGAGATGGACAGCATTCCGTAGTATCCGGGTTTTGCGGAAGGGTTCATCTCGCAGAACTCGCTGTTGAGGTAGATCCTGTCGGTTCTTACGACTATGTCCCCGCCGCCGGGCATGGCGTCCCTTGCGTTCAGGCAGATGTTCAGCAGTATCTGTCCCATCATTGATTGGTCTACGTTGACATAGATCGGTTCCGGGGAGGAGGTGAAGTCTATCATGATGTCCTCACCTATGACCCTCTTGAGCATGGAAAGATGTTCGGAGACGATCTGGTTCAGGTCAAGAATGCTGGTCACGATTATCTGGTTCCGGCTGAACAGCAGGAGCTGTCTCACCAGCTCGCTTGCCCTCTCACCCGCTTTGGATATCTGATCGATCATCTCACGTACCGGGTGGTCTTCCTCGAGGACGGTGCCCGCAAGTTCCGTATATCCGTTTATCACCTGCAGAATGTTGTTGAAATCATGCGCAACACCGCCTGCAAGCTGGCCGACAGCCTCCATCTTCTGCGCCTGGCGCAGCTGTCCCTCCAGTTCCTGGCGCTCCGAAAGATCACGTATCAGGACCATATACGACTTGTCGCCCTCGTAGTGTATCTCCGAGACATTGATCTCCACCGGAATGATGTTCCCGTCTTTCCGAAGCACCTCGATGTTGTATATGGACGGTACTTCCTTTCCGGAGATCCTATTGGTCATGTTTCTCAGGACCAGAGCCTCGAAATCATGTGATACGAAGTTCAGTATGCTGTTCCCGAGCAGCTCCTCCTCCGTGTAACCGGTAAGTTCCTTGGCTGTGCGGTTGGTGAATACGATTATGCCGTCGCGGTGGATCACAATCGCATCGCTGCTGTTCTCCACCAGGGTACGGTACTTCTCCTCGCTCTCCCTCAGGTACTCCATCCTCTTTCTGGTCATGGATATGTCTATGCAGACCATCTGGATCGCATTGGCTTCCTCATACTCCATCAAGGTGCTTCGCATCAGGACCCATGCGCTGTCATCGTCCCTGGTGTTCAGCCTGATCTCCATGGTATCCGCTATATCCATCCCTTTGAGCTGCTTACGTACCCTTTCCAGGAGTTCCTTCCTGGAGTCCTGGTGGATGAGCTGCTCGACCTCCTCGGGGTTCATGGCTTTCAGCTCATGCCCCTGATAACCGAAGATCCTTCCCATGTCTTCGTTTGCATGAACGATCCTGAGAGGGTCGTCACGGATCACCAGAAGGCCGTGGATCGACTGTTTCATCATGCTCCGGTACAGACCGGCGTCCCTTACTAGCTCCACCGGGTATTCAGGAGTCAGCTCCTGAAGGTGTCCCGAGACAAGGATGCACATCACTATCCCGTCTTCGTCCCTTATGACCCTGTTATGGAAGAACGCCGGCCTCTCGGTGGAGTCGGCCGTCACTACCGGGTACTCCTGAGCGAAGACAGGTTCGCCGGTATTGCTGAGACCTGCCCGGAAGCTTTCCCTTACTTCGTTCCGGACGGACTCGGAAACAATCTCATCAAACCAGTTCATGCCGGCTATTTCACTCTCCTGGTAGCCGAGGAGAGAGCTGCCGGTGCTGTTGGTCAGTATTATCTTGCCGCTGCGGCTTATGAAGAGAAGCAGCTGGTCGGAATCCCTGAGGATATCCTCGCCGGACATGTATGACAGGACAGTACCTGAATCATTCATTGTCTATTCCTGTATTGTGCATCGTGCACTCGGCGAGCCCATGTTCAACAAGCAACTACAACCATACCTATGACGATAATACTAACTCAATTCCGCCAGTCAATTCCAGTATATAAGTTTAATACAAATATATCGATAATATCCAGCGCATATCTGAAACAGGACCTTAATCACCTGTCAGATTTCCCCTGGCCCGTTCCAGCTGATCGACACCGAACCCGTAGTCCTCCGCTCCCCCTGCCGCCAGCCTTGAGCTGATCGAATCGGCGGCATCCGCCGGGACACCTGCCTGGAGATCCATGCAGGCAAAAAGCGAACACACGGCCAGGACAGCTGAATACCTCATTGCTACCTCTCCGGATGACTTGCCGGAAATTCCGATACCGTTCTTCTTTCCAATATAATCAAGAGAGATCCTAGAGACTGACAAGCGCCACACCCACTACGGCCACCAGGGCTCCCGCCATTTCCAGGGGCCTGACCCTCTTACCCATAAGGGCTACCTCGGGTATGATTATGAATACCGGCACCATGGCCATTATGGTGGACGCAACACCCACATTGATCAGCCTGACCGCAACAAGCGACAGGGAAACGCCCAGGAAGGGGCCGAAGAAGGAACCCATGCCTATGAATCTCACGGCTTCCCTGTTGCGGAGGGCTCTGGCTATCCTGCCCGTCAGTCCCGTGAAGGGGACGATGACAAGGAATATCGCCAGTGCTGCGATGATCCTGATCTGGTTGGCTGCGAAGGCGCTGTAGTCTCCCATCCCGTACTTGCTCAGCACCAGGCCCGCCGCCTGGCCCAGTGTCCCCCCCAGGGCAAGCAGGATACCGCTCAGGGGATGTGCCAGCCTGACTTTCCTCGATTCCCTGATCAGTATGACCATGCATATCCCTGTAACCGTAATAAGTATCCCCATCCAGTGCTTCAGGGAGAGGCTCTCATGCAGGAAGGCCCATCCGGCGAAGGCGGTCACCGGAGGGACCAGGGCGTATATCACCATGGAGATCCTGCTGCCGATGAGAACGAAGGCTCTGAACAGGCACAGGTCACCCAGTACGAAGCCCACCGCCCCGGACAGGCCAAGCCAGAGCCACTGGAAACCGGTAGCATCCAGAGGGAGCGGCAGTCCCCGGACGGTGTAGCAGTAAGCCGAAAGGAACATGAGG
>CAZXEF010000031.1:0-20213 GCA_964639605.1 uncultured bacterium
CGGATCCCATGCCGATTGCCGAATCAAGCTGCTTCGAGACGCCCAGGAAGGGGCATATCCCGAGGAACCTTGAGAGAACGAAGTTGTTCACGAAGATAGCTGCGATAATGATCGCCATCATCCTGCCAAGGTCGAAACCTGAGTTTCCGGTCCCGGGAGCGGCAAGAAGTGTCGAGAGCAGTACTGTAACGCTCATTGCTGCCCACCTCCTCTGCGTTTCTCAAGTATGTTGAAGAATCCCAGTATGAAGCCCAGCAGTATGAAAGCCCCCGGGGCAAGGATGGCTATCAGGAGAGGCTGGTTCTGGTACCCGGGACCGAGGATGCTGATGTTGAGCCAGGTACCGTTGCCAAGCAGCTCCCTGAAAGAGGCCAGCAATATCATGGCAAGAGTGAAGCCGATGCCCATTCCCACTGCATCAGCTACGGAGTTCAGCACCGGGTGCCTGTTCGCGAAGCCCTCGGCCCTTCCCAGGATGATGCAGTTCACCACGATCAGCGGGATGAAGATCCCCAGAGCCCTGTGAAGGTCCGGTACGTACGCGTTCATGACCATGTCCACCAGGGTCACGAAGGTGGCAATGATCACGATGTAGCAGGGAATCCTGACCTTGGAGGGGATGAGGTTCCGAAGCAGCGATACGAGGAAGTTGGAGCAGATGAGGACGAAGGTTGCAGCCGCTCCCATGCCGATGGCGTTCTCAACCGAAGTGGTGACGGCCAGGAACGGGCACATGCCAAGGGCAAGCTTGAAGATAGGGTTCTCCCTGTAGATACCGTTTGTGAGGTTTTTTACCAGGCTCATTCCAAGCTCCCTTCCCCCGCCGGACCATCCACCGATCCAGCTGGGCCTTCCTCGGAATCGCAGGAGTCCTGCTGTGCGGGAACCTCTTCCGCGATCTCGGGAACGGTCCCGAAGAGGCCGGCCTCTCCCATGGCCTCCAGACCCTCGCGCACCGAATTGGTAACAGCCCTGGAGGTAATGGTGCAGCCGGTTATGGCGTCTATCTCTCCCCCGTCCTTCGAGAGCAGTATTCCCTCCGCCGACCTGCCGCTGAAGTTCTCGATGAGCTTCGAGGGGGTGGCCACGTTGGCCCCCAGGCCGGGGGTCTCCTGCTGGTAGAGTATGGCGGAGCTGCGGACCGATCCCGCCAGGTCAGCCGCCACCATGGTCTGGATCGTGCTCGAGTATCCCTTTCCGTAGGCGATGAAGAGGTAGCCGATCCTTGAGGTATCCGGCGGGAGGGACACCCTCACGATCTCAAGGGTGTTGTCGACGGATGCGAATGGATTGCCAAGCCCTTCCACGGATATGGAGTCGAATGCCATGCTGTCCCCCGGGCTGAGGCTCAGGGCGACTTCCCTCATGGCGTTCTGTTTCTCCAACTCCTTCTGCAGGGCTATTATGGGAGCCGTTCTGCTGTTCACCAGTCCCAGGGCGACGGCGGCAACCAGGGCCACCAGCATAAGGATGAGTCCCAGTTTGAGCATCTCAGCCATTGTCCTTCACCTCCCCGAAGACCTTCGGTCTGGTGTACCTGTCGATAAGGGGTGTGGTAAGGTTCATGAGCAGTATGGAGTAGGAACACCCCTCGGGGTACCCTCCCCACCTTCGGATCACCATGGTTATCAATCCCGCGCCCAGTCCGAAGATTATCCTGCCCTTAGGCGTAACCGGCGTAGTCACCATGTCGGACACCATGAATATTCCTCCCAGGACCACGCCTCCGGAGAGAACATGGAAGATGGGATCCCCGTTGAACCAGCCGCTCCCTCCGAAGATCCAGGCGAAAAGGGCCACGGTGCCAAGGTAGCTCAACGGCAGCCTCAGTTCCAGCACCCTGCGCATCACCAGGTAGATACCGCCGACTATTAGCAGTATCACGGAAGTCTCGCCCAGGCATCCGCCCCTTCTCCCCATGAGCAGGTTCCTGTAAGTGGATACACTGTAGAGGGCGGTCCTTATGGAGGATGCCCTCTCCTCGAGGATCTCGGCTTCCGCCAGGTCCCCCTCGGAACGGGCGCTCTCGGCGCTGGCGTCGAGGTCGAAGGTCTGTTTCAGAACGTTCAGCGGTGTCGCTCCGGATATGGCGTCCGCCTCCGGAATGGCGGCCATTTCCTGTACGGCAATGGCATGGGTCCCGAAAGGATTGTCATGTTCGTAGCGCCACTGTTCCGGAGCCATCCACCCCGCCGTCATAAGCACCGGGAAGCTGGCCATCAGGAAGGCCCTTCCAAGAAGCGCGGGGTTCACGATGTTGTGGCCAAGGCCTCCGAAGGCCTGCTTGCCCACCACGATCGCGAAGGCGGTACCCACCACCGGCAGCCAGAGCGGAACTCCCGACGGCAGGTTGTAGGCCAGGAGCATCCCTGTGACGATCGCGCTGCCGTCAAGGGCGAAGCTCACCGGTCTCTTCATGAACTTCAGGCAGAGGTATTCGGCCAGTACCGCGGTGGCGGCACTGATCAGGACTATGAACAGGGCCTTCGGCCCGAAGAACCATGTTGCTGCCGCCAGGGCGGGAAGGAGGGCGATGATCACGTCGAACATTATCTTGCGTGTCGTCTGGTTCGATACGACATGGGGCGACATCCCCAGTTCGAACTGTCTGGGCTGTGCCATCTAAGCCTCCTTTCCCCTGTTCGCCCTGATGGCGTCCTGGGCCTTCTTGATGTAGTGGACAAGGTACCTCCCGGAAGGGCAGACGTAGCTGCAGGTGCCGCAGGCCATGCAGTTCAGGGCCCCGTACTCCTCGGCCATGCCCCAGCGCTGGTTCTCTGCAGCAAGGGCGATGAGATTGGGAGTAAGGCGGAGGGGGCACGCGTCCACGCATTTTCCGCAGCGTATGCATGGACCCTCCTCCATATCACGGGCCTCCGCCCCTGTCAGGGCAAGGACACCGCTGGTCCCCTTTGTCACGGGAACCTCATCCGTGTAGAGGGAGACACCCATCATGGGACCACCGCTGATGAGCCTCACCACTTCGTCGGAGTATCCTCCGGATTCCTCTATGAGCTGCGAGAAGAGGGTACCTGTACAGGCATCGTAATTGCCCGGAGAAACCACCCCGCCACCGGTGACCGTAATTATCCTGCGAAGGGAGGGTTCTCCGTCACGCACGGCTTTCGTCACAGCAGCGGCAGTGCCCACATTCTGCACCACCACTCCGATGTCCATGGGCAGTCCGCCGGCCGGGACTTCCCTTCCGACGGCGGCATCGATGAGCTGCTTCTCCGCTCCCTGGGGATAGCTCACAGCAAGGGGGAGAACGCGGCAGCCCTTCTCCTCCATGAGCTTGATCGCATCCGGCTTGTTCACCTCGATGCCGATCATGTAGTCCTTAACACCGAGGGCGTAGGCAAGCATCTCCATGCCCAGTATTACGTCATCGGGATTCTCCAGCATCAGGCGGTGGTCGGCAGTGAGGTAGGGCTCGCATTCGACACCGTTCATAATCAGTGTGTCGATGCACTTGTCAGGCGGGGGCGACAGTTTCACGTAGGTGGGGAAGCTGGCTCCTCCCATACCGCATACACCCGCCAGTTTCACTCTTTCGATGAGCTCCTCGCGGGAATGGGCTGTGTAATCGTCCCAGGGCTCGAATACCTGTCCGCCATCCTCGGATTCGGTCTCGATGAGTACCGCGGGTCCGGTCCTTCGATGGGGCATGGGAACATCATCGATGGATTTCACGGTGCCGTTGACAGGGGAATGGGTGGGCAGGCTGATGAACCCGGTCTGAGCACCGATCTCCTGCCCCCGCAAGACCTTGTCACCCTTGGACACCACCGGTTTCGACGGCGCCCCCAGATGCTGGCAGAGGGGTACAACCACCAGTTCCGGGGCGGGTATCCTCCGGATGGGCTGCCCGGATGAGAGGTTCTTGTGTCCGGGAGGGTGAGTCCCCCCCCTGAAGGTCCTGGCTTTGGTCATAAGCCTCCTCGGTTTCCTGGTTAGGTCCGGTATAATCAACTGCCTGTGACGGCCGTACCCTCGTCAGGCACAGGCCAGCCATTACTTCAGAAGCTTGTCCAGCTCTTCCTTGAACTGGGATACATCCTTGAATTTCCTGTAAACGCTGGCGAAACGAACGTAGGCAACCTGGTCGACCTGGTGAAGGAATTCCATCACGCACTCTCCGATGAACTTCACAGAGACCTCCTCGGGGAATTCCTCCGTAATCCTGCCGATGATCCTGTCCACCAGGTCATGCAGGTCCTCGGCGGAAACCGGTCTCTTCTCGCATGCCCTATCTATACCCTTCTCCAGCTTGTGTCTGTCGAAGGGCTCCCGGCGTCCGTCATTCTTCACCACAACGGGGAAGGACTGCTCGATGTACTCGTATGTGGTGAAGCGGTAACCGCACTCGGCGCACTCACGCCTTCGCCTGGTGGCTTCGCCTTCCCGCACGGTTCGGGAGTCTATGACCCTGTCATCCATGCTTGAGCAGCGGGGACATTTCATGCGTCATCTCCATACCCGGTTGCTGAAAAACGTACAGGATCGAGACCCTCCAGACTGTACAAGTACGCAGAATAATAGTAAATATCCTTGACGAGGTACACCGTTATAAATAGAATCAGCGGGTTCCTGCGGTGGGAGTAGTTCAGTTGGTAGAGCCCCTGACTGTGGATCAGGTGGTCGCCGGTTCAAGTCCGGTCTCCCACCCCATCAATGCGTCCCTAGCTCAATTGGCAGAGCAACGGACTCTTAATCCGTAGGTTCCGGGTTCGATTCCCGGGGGGCGTACCAGATAGGACCGCGGGGCCCATGCGCCCCGCGGCGCCGTTTAAAGGACACGGTGCGCCCGTAGCTCAGCTGGATAGAGCAGCGGACTTCTAATCCGCAGGCCACAGGTTCGAATCCTGTCGGGCGTACCAGTTCTAAAAGGGCACACTAAGTTACATGGAAAGATTCATTCAGAACTGAGATTGATGCAATAGCAATTCTCAGACATTATCTACAATAAGCACAGGAATCTTCAAAGTGGATTGTCAATCAAGGGCAGGTATTACTCCTATGGGAATCACCACCCCGTTTAAGCCTGGAGAAGGATCTTCCACTTCGAATTCCTCAATGGAAACATCTATAAAGACTGTGTCATTGCTTAGACTGACTGAATGCTCATTGTAACAATCTTCAGAAGATACCACTCTGTAGTATACGAGAAGCATCCCTTCTGTTGGGAAGAACTCTTCAAACCGTGGAGTCCAGGCATACAAATAGGAAATATCCATGAATACAGAATCAAGGAGACTGGGGGATTCAACAAGATAGAAGCATTCCGATGATGGTTCAAATGGTATAAGGAATATTTCACCGAAGATGCAGTTGTTATCTAATATATCAGCAACTTCAAAATCCAAGGCAATTTGATTTTTATAGTGTATCGTTTCTGAATCCGGACCGGATAGGCAACTGCATAGAAGCAATGAAATGAATGCAGATTCTACTTTCACGTTCATGCTGAAATGTCCCCTCTGAATACATCCTAATATAGTCGAATCATAGCATGGACCTAATGGATTCTGATGAACTAGTCAATTTGGATCGTTCATAATTCTCTTGATGCATTATAAAGCTCAATTAAAAAAGTATTCGTGAGTTCTAGCTCATGTAATTGTCAAAGTTCCAAGTGTATCCACTAGAGTGTACCAGAGTTCTAAGAGTGTCCACTACGGGGTACCAACGAAATGGGGAGGCTCTTAATGAGTTTTCCTGTTTTTGTTCATGCTCTCTGGATTCGAACCTCTGATCAAAGATCTGATTGGTGTATCCTTGCTGCATTGAGCTAGAAAGATTGTTTTATCGATCCCCAGGTATCTTGCTCCAGAGCTGTAGAAACTGTTTCCACAGTTAGATCTGTTATTGTCCAGTCGATGAATGTTGAGTTTATAACACCATATAGATAAGTATTGAAATAGAACTCAAAAGACAAATCATCCCCCGGCTCGACTTGGCTGAGTAAAAGGGTAATCTGACCGTAATCCTCCGTGCTCAAAGTATCATACCAGAAAATAACACCTTCAGTATACTCGTTGTAAGCATATGCATATGATGTGTCTGAGTTTAAGAATACTCTTACTTCGATATCGGTCCACATTGGTTGTTCCCATATGACGCCCATATAAGTTAGAGCGTGAGTGAAAGAGATCATCAGATTATTGCCCTCCACAGAAGGTGGTAGGATGAAATCCTGTGATAGAAGCGAAGTGGTGAGACCAACGAGACGTTTTGAATACAAAGGATCATAGTAGTAAAGGGATGCTCCGTCAGCTGTATAATTCCAGTGATCACCGTGACTCCATCCGGATGGTTCCTCCGTAAAATCCCAGAACCATAGAGTTTCAGCGTAAGAAGACGAAAGAATGCAAAAAACACAGATCAAGAAGAATTTAGTACACCTCATAAATGTCCTCCTGCAAATAGACTAACGCCAATGGGATTTTCTGTCAAGTTAGATAGGTTCTAAAAGTGTCCACTACGGGGTACCAGTAATGTAACAGGGGGCATCAGCCTCCTGTTTTGTTACTGACGAGCTATGGATTCGGACCTCCGATCATAGATCGGAATGTTGAGTTTACCCTGAGCGAGCGATCGATTCGGATGAGAATCGAGAGTGAGTCGAAGGGAATCCTGTCGGGCGTACCATTTCTGCTAATTCGAGTTGCCGTGTCTGAGCCTGCGAATGTAGCGGGGACTTCTCGCGAAGCCTGATGCCGTCGCAGAACGCGCACCTGACCTCGTCCGTGTACTCAACGTCCATCAGAATGAGATTGCCGCCAAGGAAGCCGTGTTTCCCTGTACCCGCTCAATCTGAGTATAATACCGTTGCGGGGCATCTTATCCTCCTTAGGCTCAGTCTGTATCGGAACTACTGACTATAGCTCAATCGGGATAGGGTGCCCCCTTCCGTGGTGAAGAGCCGAATTAAATGCAGGCTCTCCCTGTCGGACTTGATGCACAAAACGCAAGGTTCAGGTGATACTAAATGGAGACAGGCCAGTGGACTGAATGCGGTTACCCACGGCTGTGGCAGTGTGCCCGATGATCCAATGTTTGCATTCTCTTTCCGATTACGGTATAATCCTTCTACGATGATGCTCTCTCATATCTGTTTTACATGACATTCGTCCCGTACAGCACTATCAGAGATTTCTTATCAGTTCAGATCGAGCATCCCTATTTTATTCAGGGACTTCGATCGTCGCGCTTATTGCGACCCTTCTTTCCCACGCGTCCGGCGGGTAGAGATTTGTATAACCCCGGACCAGGAAAAACATGCAAGAACAAGCACACTTTCGCGCTGTGCGCACGCGTACAGACCATTCCACCACACTCCCGCAGCCTCGGCTCATTAAAGGCGCTTTCGGCGCTCTGATTCCGAAGATTCAACAGGCTCTGGCCGCGGTGGAGTATATCACTCCCACACCCATACAGGAGCAGTGCATCCCGCACCTGCTGGAAGGACGGGACCTGCTGGGCACTGCCCAGACAGGCACAGGCAAGACGGCCGCATTTGCCCTGCCGCTGCTTCAGCGGCTTTACGGCAGCTACCGCCAGCCCAGGAAAGGGACTCCCCGAGCACTCATTCTAGCCCCCACGCGTGAACTCGCGGCACAGATAGGGGAGAGTATTCAGACTTATGGACGCTTCCTGAATCTCAGGCATACTGTGGTCTTCGGCGGGGTCAGTCAGTCCCACCAGGTCAAGGCCATGCACAGGGGGATCGATATCCTCGTTGCCACTCCCGGCCGGCTGCTCGACCTGATGCAGCAGGGATTCATCCACCTGAACGAGGTGGAGGTCTTCATTCTCGACGAAGGGGACCGGATGCTGGACATGGGTTTCATTCCCGACATCAGGAGGGTGTTGTCTCATATTCCGGCTGAGCGTCAGACCCTGTTCTTCTCGGCCACTATGCCCCCGAAAATGGTGGAGCTTGCCCGCACCATGGTCCGCAACCCGGTGAGGGTTACGATCACACCTGACCAACCGGTAGTGGAGAGCATTGCCCAGAAGGTGCTTTTCGTAGGAAAAAAGAACAAGGATGCTCTTCTGGTCTCACTGTTGAGCGACCCGAAAATCAAGAAAGCTCTCATTTTTACCCAGATGAAGCACACGGCTAACAAGGTGGTGGAAAGACTATCCGCAACGGGTATCAACGGTACTGCTATTCATGGCAACAAGAGCCAGGCCAAGCGCATCAAGGCGCTGGACGGTTTCAAACATGGCCATTTCCGGGTGCTTGTCGCCACTGACGTGGCAGCACGGGGATTGGATGTGGACGACATCACCCATGTGATCAACTACGATCTTCCCATGGAGTCCGAGACATACATACACCGTATCGGACGAACCGCCCGGGCGGGAGCGAACGGTGATGCCATCTCGTTCTGCTGCGCGGAGGACCGGGCTTACCTGCGGGAAATAGAACGCCTTCTGGGCAAACCGGTACCCACCGAGATGGATCACCCCTATCATTGCTGTGAAGCCTTCCGGTCAAGCCTGCCGGCTCCGAGGAACTTCGGTCGCGGTGATGGGAACCTCCGGAGCAAGAATACTCACTCCCGCAGCAGAAGGAACAGCCGTGGCATGCGCTAAAACGGAGCCGCTCAAAGTTGTGCGAACTTGTCCCTGGCCTGGGCACCGTCTCCATAAGGCTAGCCATATAGTCAGATATTTACCTTTGATTCAGTGGCCATATCTTGATAAATTACTTCGTACACCCCTCGGGAGGACTCAACTGCTGGAGATCAGCCCACTCATGATCCAGGAGAACGAATGAACTGCACCATCAAGGTCCTTGGAACTGGCTGCAATAAATGTATCTCGCTCTTTCACAACACACAGCAGGCCATGGAACATCTCGGCATCGAAGCAGAGATAGAGATGGTCACCAACGTGAACGACATCATCTCCTTCGGTGTGGCCGTGACCCCGGCCCTTGTGATCGATGATATGGTCTGGACCTCCGGTGAGGTCCCTTCCATAGAGGAGATCCAGGTGATCTTCAGGAAGTGCGGATCACTGAAGGCCGATAAATTATAGGTTCAAGTCTACTGGAAAATAACATCCGCTCCGGCGTACTCCGAAAGGACAGGCGCAAATCCGTTGAGACGGGCCAGTATCTCGGCTCTTTCCGGAAGGAGTCCTTCGGATGCAACGAACTCCGTCGCAACGGAATCCATCTGCGCGAGGAGAGCCTTGTGCATATCGAATCCGGATATCCGATCGTACAGCCAGACCAGCCCGGATGTCTTGGTATAGATCTCGGCCGTCGTCAGATCGGGCGACATCTCCAGGAGCTGGACATCCGGCAGATGAACGATAAAACTGCCGGAACTCTGTTCGATTGAATCGACGGTTAGCTCTGACAGGTCCAATCCGAACAGGTATGTAACCTTCATTATGAGCAGACCTTCCCTGTTTCCCATTAGCAAGCTGTTCTCAGTGATGTCTGTATAGATGTATGTGGTTATTCTGTCGGTAGCCAGGAACATCAGGCTCTCTGACTGGAGTACCTGAAGGATCGAGGTCGCGTTCCTGGAAAACCCGAGAACACCGCCGAGGTCGATGATATCGAGCTGGGAGAGGAAAACGGCGAGGACCATTATGAACAGCATGAGAACCGTGCAGCCGGTGAGCTTCTTCACGGGTTGCTCAGCATTGAACGAAGCGCAGAATCAGGTAAGCTGCAACAACCATGACTGCCAGGATGATTATTTTTTTCAACGATCCCCCCTCTACTGCCATGATTTGATTATCGGGTTACAGATAACGGCTGTCAAGCAGGCAATAATAAAACTTACCGGCGAATCCCTCGGGACAGCTCCTCCCTGAGAGACGAAGCGAGTTCTGCGTACTGCGGGAGGGAGTTGTAGAGCTGGCAGCTGAACCTGAGGAAGCGGCCCTTCGGATTCGGCGTGAAGGTTACCGGCACCTCGATCCCCTTTTCGAACCTGAGCCGGTCCTGCAGCGGGTCAATACCCTCCGGGGGCGGCAGTGCCGAGGGCGGCAGGTAGGGAAGGACCACGGAGCCCATGGAACCAAGCATGTCCGAAGGGCATGGGGGTTCCAGCCCGGTCTCCCGGCTTACCAGTTCGGTGGCAGCAACGGCCAGTTCATGGTTGTCCCTCATTATCCCCCTCCACCCTTCCGGATGCAGGTCTTCCATGTACTCTATGGCGAAGGGTATGGCCATCCTGGGAGTGGGATCTATAGTGCCGTTCCAGGAGAACTCCACCTGGAAGGGTGACATGTCCACATTAAAATCGGTGTGGAAGTGGCTAATCACCGCCGGGCGGAAGCCATCCTGCCTGTCGGGCCTCACGTAGAGCAGGGCCGCGGTCTGCGGGGTACACATCCACTTGTGGCAGTTGCCGGTGTAGTAGGCGACTCCCAGTTCCTCAAGGTCAAGGGGGAGCATTCCGGGACCGTGTGCCCCGTCCACCAGCAGGTCCACTCCCAACAGGTCCAGTTCCCGCGCTATGGTCTCCACGGGAAATACAATTCCGGTAGGGCTGGACACATGGTCCACCAGAACAAGGGCGGTCCTGGGGGTCACCCTGGACATGATGGATCCGACAACCTGTTCGGGTCCAACGACAGGTATCTCTATGGGAACTTCGACCACCCTGGCGCCCCTTCTCTCGGCGTAGAACTTCAGGGCGTTCCTCGAGGCGAAGTACTCCTGTCCAGTGGTGACCACCTCATCGCCGGGCCCCAGTTCAAGGTTGGAGAGAACGGTATTGACCCCGGTGGTGGCGTTGGGAACCAGGACAACGGAGCCTCTCTGGGCGCCGGTGAAGTGTTCGATAGACTCCAGGATGCCGGGGAGGACGGGCATGTACTTCCTCAGGATGAAGTCCAGGGGCTGGCGGTCCATCTCCTCCAGGAGGGAACTTCTGAACGCAGCGACTTCCCCTGGAACAGCTCCAAAGGAGCCGTGGTTAAGGAAAGCACATTCACCGGACAGGCTCCATGCCGCTACGAACCTGCCGGTATCCTTCCGAATGCTCAGTGGGGTGTGAACCTTGCCCGAAGCTGGGCCACCTCGAGTACGTGGCCTTCCATGGCATCCAACACATCGTGATGCGACGCTCCTCCAGGAAGGACCAGCCTGCTATCCAGGGCATAGAGCCTGAACAACAGCTCCTGTTCAGGGATGTCGTCCGTCGGGCCGTCCCACCCGATGTCTCCAAAACTGTTGACACCCTGAAGGGTACCGTCGTGGGAGACGCTGCCGTGAGGATGTTTGCCGAAGATGGTGCTCGATTTTATCGGTATGTTGTACATGACCCAGTGACAGTACTCCTGTCCGGTCTTGTCATCTACGCATGTAACTATCAGGGCGAGGCTCACGGTCTTTGCTGGAGGGTCGGTCCATCCTATCGGAGGAGATGAATCACCGCGGGTCCGGGAGTACCATGGTGGCAGGTAATCACCATCTTTGAAAGCACTGCTGACAACTCTGAACGCCATTCGGACTCCCTGCTTGAAAGCACAGACACTGAATAATTATAGTTGCCCGGGGGAATCGCGCAAGTCCTGATCGGCAGGGCCGGGTTCCAGCCTGACAAGTGCGTCCACCACACCCGGGCCGGACCTTCGAAGCTCCTCCTCGACCCTCTGCACTATCCTGAAGGCCTCTTCAACGGGCATCGACCCGTCGACCACAATGTGCATGTCGGTCTGGATCCCCTCCCCCTGATACCTGGTCCTGAGGTCATGCACGTCCCTGACCCCTTCGATGGACATGGCGATCCTCCTGAGCTCCTGGATAATCTCGGGGGGGGCAGCGGTGTCGGTGAGCTGCCAAAGGGCAGGCCTCAGTATGCTGTAACCCATCCTGAGCACGAAAAGTGAGACGAACACACCGCCTATGCCGTCCAGGAGTATCAGCGAATCGTCCAGCCTGGCGGCAAGGACCACTACCGCAACGGGAATGGAACTGTACACGTCCGAGCGCTGGTGCATGGCGTTGGCCGCCAGGGCCGCGGACCTCAGCCTCCTTGCCGTGCTCAGGGTCCATCTGGAAAGAAAACCCTTTATCACGATGGCGGCCATGGCGATGCCGAAGGCCGCCCAGCCGGGAGGGGCTTCCGGGGGGTGGACGATGGAGCCGAAGGACTCCCAGGCAATGTAGAGACCTGTTATCACGACGAAGAAGCCGATGAAACCCGAAATAAGGGTCTCGATCCGGGCATGACCGTGGGGGTGGCTGTCATCCCTGGGCCTGGTCCAGTAGCGGGCCCCTATGATAATGGCAATGTCGGTGCAGCCGTCCGAGAGGCTGTGGACACCGTCGGCGGCGAGGGCGTGGCTTCCGGCGAGTATTCCTCCGGCCAGTTTGGACAGGGACATGAGGATGTTCACGGCCAGGGCTGCGGTTGTTATTCGGGTGGTCCTCTTCAGGATACTGTCCTCCGGCAGCCTTTTCATGATCCGCACACCCTTTCGATGTACTCCGAGTAGAAACGGATCGCCCCCATATAATCCTCCACCGAAACCGACTCGCCGCTGGAGTGAAGAGCGGAAAGCCCGTCAGGACCCAGATGCACCGGCTGGAACCTGTAGACATCGTCGGCGATGGAGCAGTAGTGGCGTGAATCAGTGGCTGCCGGGAAGATACCGGGTACAACCGGGGTTCCCGGCCAGACGATCTCCATGGCATCTACGATGGCCCTGTACTCGGGAGTGGATGCCGATGATACCGTCGACGGCTCGTGGATGTGGTTCGTATCCTCGTACTCGACCGAGACATCAAGGTCCCTCACAACGTCCCTGACATGCTCGATAATAATGCCGGAGCCGTCTCCCGGAACGGCCCTCAGATTCACCAGGGCATGGGGAGCGGCGGGTATGATATTCTCCTTGCTGCTCCCGCTGAGCATGGTTATCGCCGTGGTGGTCCTCACAAGTGCATTCCCCGCGGGATATCGGCTAAGGATCTCCGTCAGTGCGTTCGCAGGACCATTCCCGTCTCCGTCCCTGAACAGGTGCGCCGTTCCTTCCAGCATCTTCCCGACAGGTTCGCAGAGCCTTGGTTCCATCTGACTTTCCTCCAGCCGGGCCAGGGCACGGCACAGGTTCCCGGCGGCGGTGACCGTCCCCGGGACCGAGGCGTGGCCCTGCCGGCCATGGGCCGTGAGCCTCAGGGTAAGGTAACCTTTCTCAGCAAGACCGACCACTGCAACATCGGCGACCAGCCAGGGGAAGCTGTATATGTACCCGCCCTCGTCCAGGACGGACCTGAGTCGTACGCCTCTGCCCGCCAGCAGAGAGACTGTCCCCGCCGCGCCCATGTCACCCCCGGTCTCCTCGTCATGGCCGAAGGCCAGGAACAGAGATCTCACCGGACTGAAATCCCTTGCCAGCAGCCCCTCCAGGGCCTCCAGCATGGCAGATACACCGATCTTGTAGTCGATGGCGCCCCTGCCCCATATCCTTCCGTCCGAGACGATTCCGGAGAAGGGTGGATGCGGCCAGCCCATGCCTTCCTCGGCGGGAACCACATCAAGATGGGCCGTGAGCATCACCGGGGCAAGGTCTAGGTTACCGCCCCGGAGCTCGTACAGGAGGCTGGCTTCCGCAACCTTGTCCCTGGAGCAGCGGGAATGAACCAGGGGGAAGAGCTCCTCAAGGAGATCGGCCATCCGGATGAAGGGTCCCAGGTCGGTCCCGGAACCGGGCTGGCGGGAGACGGTCCGTAAACGGAGCAGTCGGCAGAAACGCTGGATCTCCGCGGCGGTCTTCATCTGCTCCCCTCTCGACTGCGATTGACCTGCTGTGCATCACGAAATATTAGTAACATGAATAATACAACAAATGAGCTGCATCGGCAGAACGTGTATCCACGGGGGTGCAGAATGCTCGAAACTCTCCTGGCCGCCGCCATCGTTGCGGGTCCTGCCCCGCTGGATGATATTGAGAGAACCCGTATGCCCTCCCTGCACATGCTGGAGCACATGGAGAACAGGGGACGGGTCACACTGCAGGTGGACGGTACCGACGGCGGCAGGTCGCTCTGCAGGAACGTCTACGGGTTCCTCCCCTACTGGGGCGGCGACACCTGGCTTCGGTACGACCTCATCAGCATACTTGCCTGCTTCTGCGTCGACATGAACGCTTCCGGTGACATTTCGGCCTGGAACGGCTTCCCCGCAGTATTCGAGGACGCCATTGACGGAATAAACGGTACCGGAGGCACTGCCGTGGTCACTGTGGTGAACTTCTCGTCATCGTCCATCCATTCCATACTCACCACGGGGAGAGATAACGCCATTGCCTCCGTCGTCGACCTTGTGGACCAGTATCCCGTGGAGGGGGTCTCCATCGATTTCGAGAACGTGAGCGGATCGGACAGGGACGACCTCACCGCCTTCATGGAGGAGCTCCGGAACCAGCTGGACCTGAACGTCCCCGGAAGCCACCTCTCGATCTGCACACCGGCGGTGGATTGGAGCGGGGCCTTCGACTACCAGGCCCTGGCCCAGACCACCGACGCCCTTTTCATGATGTGCTACCCGTTCCACGGGTCATGGTCCACCGTGGCCGGCCCCTGCTGTCCCCTCACGGGCTGGGGATCCACCCCGGAATCCTCCTCGAACATGGTCTGGTGCCTGGGTGACTACGCCAGGTACGCTCCCGGGAGTCATGACAGGATTGTGGTCGGACTGCCTTACTACGGTTTCGAATGGGAGACCGAAGGAAGCTCCACCCATTCCGGGATCACCGGGGACTGCACCACACTGATCTACTCCACCCTGGCAGGAAGGGCCGAGCTCTACGGCAGGCTGTGGGACATGGAATCCCTGACCCCATGGTACGCCTACTACAGCGGAGGCTGGAACCAGGGATGGTTCGATGACCAGGAGAGCCTGCAACTCAAATACGACCTCATCAGAGCCTCGGACCTGCAGGGAGCAGGCATCTGGGCGCTGGGGTACGACGGTGCCAGGGAGGAGCTCTGGGACTGCCTCGAGGAGTCATTCTGCACAGGCGCGTGGACGGACAGCGTCACGGACAATCTCGAGAGCAGGTTCGAGGCCGGAGGCCCGGCCCAGTACTGGAGGAACGTCACGGAAGGCGGCGTGTTCTACGGTTACTTCTACACCTACAGCATATCTTCGGGACCGGATGTGAACTGGGCGGAATGGACCTTCCAGCTCCCGGACAGCTCCATGTCCTGGATGCTGGAAGCGTACATACCGGCAGGGGGCACCGCTACGGTGAGTTACAGGATAGAGAGCGGCAGCGACCTGGATACCATTGTGGTCGACCAGTCGCTCTACAGCGACCAGTGGGTCCCGCTGGGAGGACCCTGGGAAGCCGATCAGGGTCTCCGGGTCATCCTGGGCGACCATACTGGACAGTCAGGGGAAAAGATAATGGCGGATGCCATCAGGTTCACTCCACCGGCGGGTATCGGCGGAGGTTCCCGGGAGGAGTGCGCAGAAGGACTTTCCCTTCTGTCACCCAACCCTTCGGCGACCTTCACGCTCTCTGTACCAGGATCATTCTGCAGCGGGGAGCTTACGATATACGACATCACCGGCAGGGCGGTATCCAGCTTCATCCTGGATGATGGACGGGGGGCGCGTACCGTTACATGGCCACTGGCGGGGCAGCCCCCACCAGGGATCTACACGGCCGTACTCAGGGGAACTGCCGCCCGGTCTACAGTGAGACTGGTCCTTCTGGGGCCCTGAAGATCAGTCGGTCAGCGCGAAGACGCTGAGGGAGAACCCCTTGTAGCCCAGGCTGTCGATGGTGACAGGCGCAATCCTCTTCAATATCTCCACCGCGTCACCCAGGTCATAGGCGTTGTAGTCGAACAGAGCCGCCACCTGTACTCCACGGTCGGCGTAATCCTGCCGGGACAGCCTTCCTGACACGCTCTCCAGGAGGTCAGTCAGCTGGGCATCCGTGAACTCATCCGTTGTTATGGCCCTGTCTATCTGTATGTTGAACTCCTCAACACTCCCCCGCATCATCTCCGGAGTAAAGTACAGTTTCACCAGGACCGGTCCGGGAACGGAATCCACCAGTGACTGTTCGAGCCTGATGATCGGAGCCGAGATGTAGCTGCTCTCCGTGCTGTCGGTCCATACGCATAGTCTGTCGATACTGAGAACGTTGAACTCCCTCTGGTTTATCTTCTGGAGAACGAAGGTGGCGGAGGGCCTGATAGGGGTTCCCCACCTGCCCAGGAAGGAAACTGTGGAGCCCTCTGGAATGGCGGTCATGTCGACGTTGGCTCTGGGGAGGGCGACGGTGGCACTGTCATCCAGGACATAGACGATATCAGATCCTATGAGGAGCGCAAGGCTGTCGACCTGGATCTCAGGGACCAGATCCTCGAACCTTTCCCTCTGCGGCAGCGCGGGAGTGTATTCGGACCTCTCGAAGGATTGGGTGATGACGAAGGCCGCCGCCAGGCCCATCAGGGCTATCACAATGCCTATGACGGGGGCGTGTCCCCTTGGAGGGGGTGTTTTGAACTCGGACCTCTCCTTGTAGGAAGCCGGTTTCTCCAGCTTGTTCTGAAGGGCGCTGCGTTTCTCGCTGATGCTGAGGTTCTGCTTCGAAAGGTCGAATCCGCAATTCTCGCACCTTCCACTGTCCCTGCCGTTATTGTCATGCCCGCAGCATCTACAGAACATTCACATACCTCCGTAGGTCGGCGATAGGGGTACAACCGTTGCGGTTACAGTCTCTATGGCACATCCTGAGTGGGCGGGGCCGAATGGATGAAGCCGTCGATGAACTCCCTGTCGATTTCAATATGATATACAGATGCAAGGCTGTCTACCAGTCCCGCCAGCACTTCCTCCTCCATCTGATTCCGGAGCAAGGAGGTTATCTCGTCGTAGGATTCCTCGAAGGTAGCGGGTCTTCTGGGTTCGATCATCACAGGTTTGAATACAAGTACCCGATCTGTGGCCACCGAGCAGGTCACCGTCTCGTTCAGCTCCGCACCGAACAGCATGTCGCTGTAAGGCTGCGGGATGGAGGATGCGTACATGGACCGTGTCAGAGTTTCTTCGCCCGGCGCCTGAATGTTCGGCAGCAGAGTGAGCTGATCAGTGAGAATGAAGGGGTCCTCCCCCCTCTCCAGAGTCTCTTCCAGGATCTGAAGCTGGTTTTCTCCAACAGCGCTTATTGCACGGAAAACGCGGCTCTCAGGAACTGTCAGGGAATCGCGGTTTGCCTGGAAGACCTCCATCATCTCATCCTCGTCGGCGATGAGCCTGGGCTCTATGACCTCGGAGTAGTAGACATCAAGCAGCTGGTTGCTCAGGCGCTGATCCAGGTACTCCCTGACCTCCGGGAGAGTGTCCATGTGCTGTTCCCTGGCTTCCATTGCCATTATGTCGTAGAGACCAAGAAGAGCACTGTAGCGCCTGACCCAGGCCGGGTCCGAAGGATCCGTGCCCTCCATAGGGGGGAGGTTCCGAATGTTCTCCGCCAGCTGGTATACGGTCCTGCACCCTCCCCGGTAAGAATAGGCCACCATCTCCTCCTCCTCCGGGGTGAATGGCTCGTAGGTCCTGCTGCCCTGTGGAAAATGCGAGGTGATCAGCTGCAGCATTTCCTCCTCCAACTGGTAATCGTCGACGGTCCTGAGACTGTCGAACAATTCATCCTTGTAGTCCATCCTGAGCCTGCCCAGGATCCGGCTCTCTATGATCTCCCTTATCTCGGAGAGAGGAGGAATCGAATCATGGAACGTGCTGTCCAGCCTGACGAACCGATATCCCTCGGAGGAAAGCTCGACTGGCGACAGGTCTCCCGGTTCGAGACCCGAAAGCAGTATGTCATCAGGGGTCCTGAGGTCCATCATGTCGATAGGACCCACCCTGCCTTCCCTGCTCCTTTCCATCATGTTGGCGGTGTTTTCAAAAGCCAGACGGTTCATGTCCTCTCCCTCAAGCACAAGTTGCCTGAGGCTGTCGGCTAGTACGCTGTCCCCTGAGGAAATGGCGGTGTAAAGCACCATGTGGCCCATTCGGGAGTAATACTCCTCCACCGTATCGGGCGGAAGGGTCACCTTCTGCTGCAGTATCCACTCGAACCACATGTTCTGGAGCTTTTCACGTTCCCTCTCGTATGCGAACAGGCTGAAGCTGCGGGTTGTGTCCAGCCCCCTTTCCCTGGCATCCTGGAGTATCAGGAACCTGTTGACCAGATTGTTCACCATGTGCTCCACCATCACCGAGTCCCCGCGCACACCCTCCAGCAGAGGTGATATCCTCCCGGCTGTAATGGTCTGACCTTCAACGTCCATGATCACTTTGTCGTCAGGGTCCTGTCCGGAGACGCTTTCCGCGGGTCCCCCGCCGCAGCCGTTCATGAATAGGACCAGTGCGAATAGTGTTATTGCACGCAACATGTGAACCTCCGAGAAGTTTATTTCCAGCCTGTTCATCGTCTTTTCTTTGGATACTGTTGGACTATATTCCGAGTAATGTAATGTACTGACTGAGCGATACAAGTCAACCGGAGGAGTATGTGAACCTGATCCCCGATTTGCTCCTGATGATCGTGCTGGCCACCGGTATGCCTTCGATACCCGCCGCCTGGAGGGCCGGGATCGTCGCCATGGATGCGGACAGCGGAGAGATGCTGCTCGAGATAAACGGCGAAAGCTACTTCAGACCCGCCTCCACGGTGAAGCTCGTCACAACCCTCCTTGCCATGAGGGAACTGGGACCTTCGTACGTCTACAGGACCAGGGTGATGGCGGATATCGCCCGAGGTGACCTCTACGCCGTGGGTGCGGGAGCGCCGCTCCTCAGCGGTGAAAACATAAGGATAGCGGCCATTGAGACCGCAGCCGCTCTCGACCCGGGATCTTCCTGGGACCTCTTCTGGGATACCAGCAGATTCACAAGCGAGAGCCACTGCCCGGGATGGGACACCTCCGACTGGAGCATGACCTACTGCCCGCCCATCGAGGGCCTCTCAGTGGGTGACAACATCATTCAGCTGGTCATATCCACAAGGGGTGATACGATGAGGGTCTTCATCTACCCTCCGCTGCCCGGTCTGGAGCTTCTGAACAACCTAATCACAGGACCTGAGGAGTCGGTGCGTACAAGGGTGGAGGGCTGGGAGGAGGACCGTCCGGTCCTAATACTGGAGGGGACCATTCCTCCTGACACCAGTCTGGTCATCTACAAACCCTATGCCGGCCCCCCGGCTGAGTTCGCGGGCATGCTGTCGCTGGAGCTCGAGAATGCGGGGCTGAGGATAGGAGATGTGATGCCTGGGAGCATGCCCGATTCAGAGGCCCTGGTCCAGACCTCGGTAATCTACTCGGACCCGATGTTCATCCTTCTGACCTCTATGAACAAGTGGAGCAGGAACATGGTGGCGGAGATGGTGCTGCGCACAGTAAGCCTGGAGCAGGGCTCCACACCGGCCTCCACCGGGGCCGGATGCGATGCCGCGGGAAGGATGCTGACGGAGCTTCTGCCGGATCTCACGGAATTCCAGCTGGCCGACGGGTCAGGACTATCGAGGTACAACAGGCTCACTCCCCTTCACCTGGCCGCTGTCATCATGGAGGGGTTCAACTCTGCTGAATGGGGCGTAGAATTCCTGGCCACCCTTCCGGTGAACGGCGTGGATGGAACGCTGAGGTCACGGATGGCCGACCTGCCTCCAGGGTCGTTCCGGGGAAAGACCGGAACCCTGAACGATACATCGACGATAGCCGGGCTCCTGAACACGTCCTCGGGCAGGGAGATAGTGGTGGTCATCATGTTCGAGGTGCCGGTGGGCCGCACCTGGACGGCCAGAGCCCTCCAGGACAGCATCATCTCATGGATGTGGGAGAACTACTAGCCCGAAAGAACCCGCCGGAGCATCCAGAAGCCTATCGAAGCTCGAGCGAGAAGGATCAGGACCGGAGCATACTCCGCAGCCTGAGCCTCAGGGGCGTGAGCAGTGATTCCATGAAGACACCGGGTGACACCTTCGAGCTGCCCCTCCTCCTCTCCACGAAGACTATCGGCACTTCCCCTATGTCGGTGCCGGTCTTCCATGCATCGAAAAGCGTCTCCACCAGGAAGGCGTAACCGGATGCGTTGATGCTGGAGGAGAGGAGGACCGGTAAAAGGCTGGAATGGAACCCCCGGAACCCGCTGGTGCAGTCGGAGAACGGCATGCCGGTGAGCAGCCTTATATACATGTTGGCGCAGTAG
>CAZXEF010000032.1:0-19950 GCA_964639605.1 uncultured bacterium
GGGGATATAAACGGGTATCTTTATCTGCTGCGATTCTGGAATCCCGCTAACGCTGCAGGCTATACAAAATCCCTGATCATTGCAAGGGTTATC
Organism: uncultured bacterium; assembly: GCA_964639605.1. Lineage (GTDB taxonomy): Bacteria > Fermentibacterota > Fermentibacteria > Fermentibacterales > JCC-6 > Aegiribacteria. The sequence goes on from CAZXEF010000032.1 coordinate 94, forward strand.
ACAACGGCGGAATACGGCGGCTGGACGATGGCCGAAAGCCACGTTCCCGATGAATACTTCCTTCTGAGCGGTGAAGCACAGAATCCGACTGTGGCTATCGTCTCTCTGAAAGATGTTTTTACGGTAGAGATGTATTGGATGAGTCAGGATGTTACCTTCCGGTTCGATTCGTATGGTATGAAGAGGGTATCAGGGAATAGTCGTGTAGTCTTTTAAAGGTTGCCTCAAATAGGAGCGCCCGTTGTCGTATCCATACAGTGGCCCAGAGTCTGATCTGACGGAACGTGCATTCTGATACTGAGTTTCCAGTGTACATCTACCGTTAACTATTTTTGACAGCGGGTGTTTTCGCTAGTATGGTCAGTTTCAGGAAGGATATTGAATTGGGAGAAGTAAAGTCAGCTTTTGAGTAACTTGGAGCATGACGGGGAGTCTGCTTTCCTATTTATCCTATCACTTATTGGAGGTGTTCTCATGTGGAAGAAGACAGTTTTGTCAGTTTTCATTCTTGCAATATTCGGAAGCGTTGCAATCGCTGACCAGAATACTCTATACCCGACTGATGACGCTGATGTGTGGATGGATGTGCCAGATCTTAATAGAGGTACGCAACAGAATTTCCAGGTCGGTTGTATTGCAACCGAGGATTGGCGAAACGTTCTTATCAAATTCGATCTGTCCGCCTATTCCGGAGCGACTATCAATACCGCTACTATACGGTTAATGGTTTTTGCTTCATATGGTGATTTTCCGACGGATAAAATCAATATTGCCACGAATGACGCTGATTGGGACGAGTTGACTGTAACCTGGAATAACAAACCTTATTTTGCTGCGGCGAAACCTATAACCGCTCCGTCAACCTTTGATTGGTGGGAAATTGATGTAACGGGTTGGGTTCAGGATATCGTGAATGGGACCGATCCTAACTACGGCTTTCAAATATTCCAGGACGATTCAGACTATGCAGGATTTACTATGATAACGAAGGAAGGTACGACAAGTCCGGAGCTGGTGCTGGACTTCTTATCGGCTTCCCTCGAATCCACAACTTTCGGCAGGATAAAGTCCTTGTTTAACTAGTGTTGAATTAAGAGATAGTACAGAGTCAAGAGTGTTCCCTAGATATTTATAATACCTGTGAACAGAGCGTAGAACAGGAAACCGGTGATTCCGATGACTGCGAAGAGTGTCAGATACCGTGCGAAGATGCGGAAGACAATCCAGACAGGTTTCCAATCAGTACAGGTGAATCTTTTTCCCGCCGTTTTCGGCCACAAGCACGCAGCCGCCGCTGGGCTCCCTGCTCCAGTCAGGTGAGACGTCCGGATCCTGTCCCGGCGAGAATGATTCGAAATCTTCGAGGAAATCACCCAGCGCCAGTCCCGTCATCATGGCCAGTGCCATTGCGGCGATTCTCACTGTATACCCCCTCCGGAGACTGAAAGGCTCGTCGATTCCTTCAGGATGCGAAGCCCTTGCGGGCATTCATTACCGGAGATACTACAGCGGGCCCGGACAAGCCGTCAACTTCGGCGGGATAATGAATCCTGGTTCCGGCTTCATCGTTCGTTCGGAATGGTGGGAGATCCACTTTCCTATCAGTCGAAATGCTGCCCGGGGAATTCCGCTACCTGGACCTCAGGATCGTAGCCTTTTCCAGGATCACACCCCCGGGCGAATCAAGCCTCACGATGTACATTCCATCCTCAAGGTAATCAAGGGTGAAACAGTGATCCCCCGTTTCCAGGAACCCATCGACGATATCTCCGTGAAGCCTGCCTGATATGTCATAGATCCGCAGGTTATAACTGCCCGGTTCAAGCACGTGAATGCCGATGATCAACGCCGATGCCGGATTGGATATCACTTCCAGGATGCCTGTATTCTGTCCGCAGGACCGACCCTCTCCGATCCCTCCGGGATACCATCCCCATATCAGGACACTTTCCAATTCGGGCGTAACGCTCGAGTCCGTGGAATTCAGTATCGCTCTGTACTGAAGCAGAAGAATCGTGTCGGGAAGCATTGTTCCGAGGTAAGTCCCGGATTCCGTTATCGGATCGGTCCATTCCCCCATGGTTTCGGGAGTCATACCGGTTCTGAGCTGGAAGCTTATCTCCGTACTGTCGGGTTCGATCGAGGTCCATTCGATGTTCCCCCATTCGATTTCCCAGTCTGTGCCCATAGGGATCCACACAAGTGATGAAACCAGTGAGCCTGAATCGGGATAATCATCCGTTCCCCCGAACTCGGGACCCGTTTTTCCTTCCGATGCCCAGTCCGGCATCAGTGTAAGCCTGCCCGCTGTCGACCAGTCTATCAGCTGGCTGGTCCAGAATGTATTGTCGAACCAGTATGCAGGACCCTGCACTCCGGGTCCTCCGGACCAGTCTGTCTGTCCCATGTCCTGACCCGGGCTGACACCTGATAAAAAGAAAACAAACAGAAAGAATGAGTACTTCATCATTTACCGTCCCCCCATCGTAGCAAATTACTATCCTAAAATAGAATATGATGAAGCTGCATTAAGGTCAATACGGATTTGGCACGAACCCGGGCGGAATATTCCGGCCTCGGGCCTGATCGACCTTCCGGCTTTCCGATTTGCCGAAGTCCACTCCATCGAATAGTATTTGTCGGAAGTAACATTCGGCCCTGCAATGAAAGGCACGCCATGAAGGCACAGCTGATTTGTTCGGTCCTGATGGCGGCCACGGCATCGGCCGCCACCCTTGCCGTAGGGGAGGGCCTGGAGTACGAAGATCCTCATGATGCCCTTGCCGAAGTCCAGGATGGAGACACCGTCCTGATAATGGCCGGCACCTACGAGTTCGACCTGTCACTGGAGCTTTGGGGCAGGAACGATGTCGCCGTCATCGGCGAGGAGGGGGCCGTTCTGGTCTGCAACAGCCGTACGGAAAACGTCATGTGGATAGTGAACAGCGACGGGATAACCGTCAGCGGCTTCAGGGCCACCCACACCATGCCTGAAGTGGACGAGAGGTGCTACGGGAACGTATTCGCGATAGACAGCTGCGACAGTGTCACGGTCATGAACTGCGATATCTGCGGCTGCGGGGCCATAGGTGTCTACGTCTTCAACTGCGGGGACGTGATCCTCAGGGATAATTTCATCCATGACAACACCCTTTGGGCGGTGCAGTACGAAGGGCAGAACCTGCTCGCGGAGGACAGCGGTATCCCGGGTCTGACCATGGAGGGCAATACCATTCTGAACAACGGCGGCAGGCGGACTGACATGGTTCTGTCCAAGGGCACATCCCGTGGAGAGCTGGTGGACATCGCCAACGATGACGGCTACCTGGTGATGGTCTTCAACGGATCGCCCCGCGACAGGCTCAGCGTATGCTACCTTTCCTCCGGCTGCCGCGGTCCCTGGCTGGATATCTTCCGGAATTCCGAGGACTACATCGGCTCGATTATCGAATACGAGTGGCGCCAGGTGCTCACTGTCTTCCCTCCGTACGATTACGGCGAGGAGATACTTGAGATAACGTCTATAAAGCTGCTCGATCAGCGATGAGAGCGTGAGAGGACGCGAATGGGCATCGGTTGTCAGAGGATGGCAAGACGTGCGGTCAACATCGTAAGGTACGTCCTGTTCTTCCTTGGACCCGGCATGCTCTACCATTACCTCAGGAAGAGGAGGACCTGGAAGCGCCTGGAGGATTATGCCGCCCGGAACGGTTTCGAGAGGAAACTCACCAGTTCTTACGACGATTTCGGGGAACTCCACTGGACCGCCGGCGGTAGACATGTCACCGTAAGGATATGCTACGACAATCCGAATTTCGGGCCGTGGATTGCCGTGAAGCTCCGCCTCGACACCGAGATACTGGACCTCAAGACCTACAAGCCCATGACCCGGCCCAGGGAGGGGTGGGAGGAGTTCGACTCCCCGGATCCTGATTTCAACAGTCTTTACAGGTCCAGATGCGTATGGTCCGTCTACAGGGACCAGCTTCTTTCCCGCCCCGAGATATTCAGCCGCATGGTCCGTTTCTTCGGGGACTGGATGCTCTACCTCTCCAGCGACATCGGCATCAACGGACTGGTTGTGGATGGAAGGTCCGTGACCTGTCACTTCGGCCCATCGGTCATCAGGAGCATGTACCCCTACATCACCCCGGAGGAGATAGAGGCCGTTCTGCCGGACATGCTGGAACTTGCGGACGTCTTCGACTCGGCCTTCGAGGAAGGAGCAGCTGCTGAATGACCGGCTGGTGGGGAAGGGTGCTCTTCATAGACCTCACTTCCGGGAAACACCGGTTCGAGAGTATCGATCCCCACATCTGCAGGTCCTGGATAGGCGGCAAGGGCATGGCGGGTCATTACCTCTTTCCCGAGATCACCCGTTCCTGGAACGATCCCGGGATGCCGCTGGTATTCATGACAGGTCCCCTGACCGCCACCGCCTCTCCAGCCTCCGGGCGAACATGCGTGGCATCCAGGTCTCCTCTAACGGGAACCATCGGGGACTGTTCGGTTGGGGGCAGCCTGGGGTGGCAGCTGAGGAAGGCCGGCATCGACGGCATCGTCATCACAGGCCGCTGCAGGAACCTCTGCGGAATCGAGATAACCGACGGAAAAGTCTCCATCGAGGATGCGCGCCGGATGGCGGGTGCGCGGGTGAACCTGCTCCATTCGGATCTGAAAGGGAAAGGCGCGGTGGTCTGCATCGGACCCGCCGCGGAGATCGGCGTTCTTTTTGCTTCCATAATGGTGGACGGCTCCTTCGCCGCGGGCAGGGGCGGCCTGGGGCTGGTCTGCGCCGGGAAGAACCTCAAGTACATGACGGTAAGGGGTACGGGCAGTGTACCTGTCCATGATGCGGAGAAGCTCAGCCAGGCAGTCGCCGATATCAGGAGGCTGGTGGCCGCGTCTCCCGCCCTTACAGGGGAGCACGGGCTGCAGAACTGCGGGACCGCCGCCTGTTACGACCTTGTCAGCTCCAGGAGGATGATGCCCACTGCGAACTTCCGAAAGACCTACTTCGAGAAGGCCTCATCAATGAACTCCCATGCCTTCTCCGGGGCCTTCGGTTCGAAGAGGCACGGCTGCAAGGCATGCCACATCCTGTGCAAGAGAGTCGGGGACGACGGGACCCATCTTCCGGAGTTCGAGACCATGTCCCACTTCAGCGCCCTTTTGGAGAACGAGGATATGAGGGCCGTGGCCGAGGCCAACAGGATATGCAACGAGACCGGCATGGACACCATCTCCGCAGGCGCGACCCTCGCCTGCTATTCCGAGATAAGCGGCGGGAAGCTGTCGCCCTCGAGAATATCCGGTCTCCTGAGTGATATTTCCGAGGGCAGGGGAGAGGGTGCGGAACTGGGACGGGGATCCTACCGCTACGCCGATTCGAAGGGATGCCCGGAGATGTCAATGTCCGTGAAGGGGATGGAGCTTCCGGGCTACGATCCAAGGGGGGCCTTCGGCATGGCCCTGGGCTATGTCACATCCACCAGGGGAGCCTGCCATCTGCGCGCCTATCCCATAAGCCACGAGATACTGCGGAAGCCCGTGGCGACGGACAGGTTCTCCTTCGCAGGGAAGGCCAGGATCGTGAAGATAGCTGAGGACATGAACGCGGTCGTCGATTCCCTGACCGCATGCAAGTTCCTCTTCTTCGGCTGCTCACTGGAGGAGTACTCCTGCGCCTTCTCCGCCGTAACCGGCATCGGGACCTCGGCCCAGGACCTTCTGGCGGCGGGGGAGAGGATCTACTTCAGGGAGAGGATGATGAACGCCAGATGCGGGTTCACGTCGGAGGACGACGACCTGCCGCCGAGGTTCTTCGACGAGGCCGGCAGCTCAGGCGAGGGCATCGAAGTGCCTCCCCTGGACAGGGAGGAATTCCTGGAGGCGAGGTCAAGGTACTACAGGGTCAGGGGCCTTGGCCCGGGCGCGCTGCCCATGCGGTCCAAAGCCTTGGAACTGGGCCTGGAGGAGCTGCTGTGAGAAGGCTTCTGGAGAAGTACGGCGCCAAGCTGGTGAACGCCGGATTAGCGGAGGCTGGTGTTCCCCTGCTCGGAGGACTCGATGCCGAGCTGGAATGGAACAGGGAGGATCCTGCGATCCCCGTTCTCGAGGAGGTCTTCGGCGGACTGAGCATCAACTCCCTGCTCTACTCGGCCCCGGCGGAGCCCTACCGCTCCATCATAGACTTCCTGGCGTCAGGGGATACCGACCTCATACGCCCGGAGGACTCCGAGACCCGCACCTTCATGCACGACCTTCCCGTGATCGATGAATTCGATCCCCGCCTGATGATAGAGAAGCTCCGGAACAGGAAGAGCGTCATCGTCAGGGACAGGGGCGTGGTCACCTGGGGCACCGTGAGCCCTGAGCAGGCCTTCATTTTCTTCAGCTCCGTCTGCTTCGCCTGTTTCGTGAAGTTCTTCGCCGACCACCTGGTCCTGGCGAGGAGGGGGAAAGTGTCCCCTGAGCGGGAGAGGGTCTTCAGGAATGCCGTGAAGCGCCTGGATCCATATCCGGAGGAGCCCCCGCGCCTCATGACGGGGCCTTTCCGGGACAGGGAGGATGTCTTCCGGGCGGTGGCCCAGGCGGGAAGGCTCACAGTGGAGCACAGGCTGGTGGACTCCTTCTTCGGCAACGTCTCCCTGAAATGGGGCGACACCCTCTTCATAAGCCAGACTACGTCTTCGCTGGACGAGCTGGAGGGGTGCATCGATCCCTGTCCCCTGGACGGGTCGGCCTGCACCAGCATCACGGCCTCCAGCGAGTTTTCGGCCCACAGGAGCATCCTCGATCTCACCGGCCTGGACGCCATCCTCCACGGGCACCCGAAGTTCTCGGTGATAATGTCCATGGACTGCGGGAGGGACGACTGCCCCCAAAGGGGCGTATGCCACACCAGCTGCCCGGAGGAGCGGTTCATCCGGGACATTCCAATTGTACCCGGGGAGGTCGGGACAGGGCGGTTCGGCCTGTGCAACACGCTTCCCCCCGCGATCAGAGGGAACAGGGGCGCAATAGTGTTCGGTCACGGACTGTTCACGGCATCCAGGGAGGACTTCAACGAAGCCTTCCGCAACCTTCTGGCCATCGAAGGGATGTGCCGTGAGGAGTATTTCGGGCTTCTGTAAGAGCATCGAAGTGATTTGTCGCTGGAGCGATGGACGGCCGGTATCCTTCCGGAACCTGATGCTGCTATAATAACAGTGCTTTTATGAAAGGCTGGGTATTATGGTCAGAATGATCCTGCTCGCTCTGGCTTGTCCGCTCATGGTCTTCGGGGCCGATCTTATCGCAAACATCAATATCGTCGACTATTTCACCACTACCGATAACCTGTTTGGACTGTACTGCGACTCGTACCATGTTTACGGAGTGGACCCCTGGGATGATGAGGTCGAGGGCTACTTCTTCAACGGGACGCCCTACGCGAACCTGCCCCTTGATTACATGACCTATCCGAGTCCATGGGGAATGTGCCTGATTCCCACCGGGCCAACTTATTATACCGATTTTACTAGTAATAGTATTTATTACACTGACGGCATGACCTGGTACAGCTTTATTGATCCCGCCGGAATTTACGGACGCGGGATCGATTATGACGGCCAGTACATATGGGAGGCGGACTGCGACTACTCGGGCAATGGGAACGGCATTTACCGTTTGAACACGAACGGGACCGGGGCTGTCTTCTACGCGACGCCCGAACCCCAGGACTATCTCACCGGACTGACCCGCTTCTCCTTCGACGGGATCGAATACGTCATGGTCACCACTATCGGGGACTGCAATTTCTACTTCTACAGGACCGACGGGACCTTCGCCGGCTCCGCCCCCGTTCCCTTCACCATAACCTATGGTTACGGGATACAGTACTGCGAAGCCACGGACACTTTCTTCTTCTCCTGCGTCTCCTACGGCAATTACTGCATCTACCAGCTGGAATTCGAATTCAGCCTTGGACTGGCGAACGGCACCTGGGGCTCGGTAAAGTATTCATTCTGACCGGAGCTGCATCCCTGTAGCAGTCGATTCAGGTATCCATCTGATCGGTCTGATATTGTTCATCTTGACATAGTATTAACTTAGTAGTAGTATTCCTGACACATGGAACCACCATGAATGAAGGGAGATTCTGCTTTGAATGCTCCGAACGCTTTCCGGAAGAACCCGGCTCACACAGACAGCCAGTACCCGCGGACAGTGAGGGATGCTGTGTACATTTCCGTATTTTTTGCAGCTCTTGCAGCATCATGCGGGATGAACGGCACTGATGAAGCAGCGCCGGAGCCCTGGCCCGATAGAATGGACCTGGCGGTGATCGACAGCATCGGAGCCGAGTTCGGTGAAGACTGCAGCGCTTTCGGAGCCCTGGGTGACGTCTGTTTCAGCGAGCACGGCGATATCCTGGTACTCGACCAGGCCAGGAGTCAGGTGGCGGTTTTCTCGGTGAGCGGAGATCCCGTCGCCGTCATTGGCGGACCCGGCAGCGGCCCGGGGGAGCTTAACCTGCCTCTCGCCATCGCCCGCCTGGGAGACGGAAGGATATTCGTGCTGGATCCCATGAGCAACAGCTACGAGATATTCGACGGATCGGACTATTCCTACATCGAAGAGGCGGCCCTATGGGAAAACAATCCCCCCATGGACCCCTGCGGTCTTGACGGAGAGTACTACCTGGGGCTGAAATTCGAGATGGACCAGTCCGACGGCGCCCTGACCGGGACCAGCACCCTGGGAAGGTTCATGATGGGAGAGGCCGATCCCCGGACAGTCTACTGGAGCAACGAGTTCCCGGTGGATCTCAGCGATCTCGGCACTTTCGTCAAGAACATGCTGCGTGTGCTGGTCTTTACAGGAGATCCCTCCGGAAGGGTATTCTATTCCGAGATGTCCACGGAGGACTACCGGGTCATTGCCTGCAGCAGCGACGGGACCGAGCTGTTTCGCATCACGGCGGATATCGATCCTGTCATGAAGCCACCGGAGGAGATGGCGGAGGAAAAGGCCTATATGGAGCACTGGATCTCCAGAATGGGCGGCATGGGCGGAATGCCTGTGGAATGGGAGCCCGAACCCTGCAGATGGATGGTCACCGGGCTGGGAGTCGACGGGAATGACAGGCTCTGGGTCCAGAGGGGCACCGAACTGATGCCCGTCTTCGATGTCTTCGACATGTCCGGCGAGCACCTTTTCTCGGCGCGTTTCCCGCTGTCGGGTACCGGCTGGAGATTCCATATCGAATCCCGGGGAATACTGGCATGGGATGAAGACCCGGAAAGCGGGATTCAGAAGGTATTCGTTGTCGAAGTGCCCTGATCCACAGCTGCCGGCGGCCTTGAGCTTTCGGGATATCCCCGGGGTCCATATTGCTTGACAGGACCTCGGCTTCATATGTAGGCTCTGCGTGAACAATAGACGCAGGATATTGCCTTTTACTCTGTGAAGAGCCTGAAAAGGAGAAGGTAAGCAATGTCAAAGACTATTCTTACAGTTCTGTCCACAGTCGCTGTGCTGTCCTGCCTCACAGGATGTCAGGCGACGGAGCAGGCGGGGCTCACCGTACTTGGCGGCGATCCCGTGGTCTATACGACTGAAGACGGGTCGCAGATCACGGCAAGGTACTACACACTCTCCGACAGCAGCCTGCATTTCGTGAAATTGCTTCTGCCCGACGATGAGGAGTACACCCTGCCCCAGTCCGTCTCAGGGTCCGGAGCGCGCTACACCGACGACATGATGCTCACCTGGTGGATAAAGGGTGACTCGGCCTCTGTAGAGATGCGCGACGACGACGGGCAGTGGCAGACTATATACGCCCACTGCCATGTGGAGAATGAATGATCCCGGCCTGCAGTACAGCTGACACATGGAGGCAAGAATGAGAAGATCTTTGTGGGTTGCAGCGCTCCTTTCCATTGTGTTTTCCGCAGCGGCATGGATGTCGGAGGAGACCATATTCTCGAAGTACGGCGACATGGTCTTCAGACCGGACTCCACAACGCTTTGCATCATCACGTTCCGGGGCGACACGCTGGTCTTCGAAGACAGCTGGGAAGACATCACCTGCGCCGAGGACTTCACCCGGTACCGTGTGATCGACTACCTCGAGGACATGGAACTGTGGGTTCTGGAAGCCGATGGCTACGAGTGGGTGGACTGGCGCCTGGTGAACGGAGTGACCGGAGCCGTGGACACAGCCATCTCCGCCCCCTTGCCCAGCCCCGACAACACCCGGCTTCTCTGCTGCAAGGAGGACCTCACCGCCGGATTCATTCCCAACGGGGTACAGATCTGGCGTGCCGGCCCTGAGGGGCTGGTCCTGGAGTTCCAGGACGTCTCGGTTCCGTGGGGTCCCACGGAGGCCGGTTGGGAGGATGATTCCACCGTTACGCTTGTGAAGATGTCCTTCGACTGGGACAGTGGAGAGTACTCCTACGAACCGGGCAGGCTGGAACTTGGGCGAGACGGATCATGGGTACCCGACGATCCCGACGACTGGATGTATCCCGACTGACAGGGATCCGGTCAGGCCCCCGGCCGGCCGATCACTCGTCGGAGGGAAGCTCCACCGGGCAGCCCGTATCCCGGCACAGCTTCATGAACCGGGAAAGGTCCTCGTAGTCTATCACATCATCGATGAACGCAGGATCGACTTCCCTGAGCATCCTGCTCAGCAGTTTCGAGCCGCGGCAGAGGGCGGCGGAGCAGTCACCGCTCCTTCCGAGCTCATCCAGCACTGCTGCAAGCCTTACGTTGCGGTTCGCAACGTCGGACCTCTCCAGTTCTTCGGCATTCTCCAGCGAGGCGCAGATGGCATCCGCCGCGGCCGTCAGCCTGTCCCTGTCCCCGTCGGCCTCCGCAAGGGTGATGAGCCCGTCGAGGTACTTCATTGTGCTCTCGAAGCCCGAGCCCAATCCATCGCATATCAGCTCGTCCCTCACTTCCCTGGCCTGCCGGGACCTTCCGCCCTCCGCCAGCACCTGCGCCAGCGTTATCCTGGCTGCCGTTTCCATCTCCTTGCCGCCCAGGCGCTTGAAGACATCGATCGCCCTCATGAGATTCTCCGCCGACCTGTCGGTCTGGCCTTCGGCCCTGTAGAGCCCTCCCAGACCGAAATTGCCGTAGGCCTCGCCCAGTTCGTTGCTGATGCGGGAGCTGAGGTCCAGGTACCGGTGGAAGTAATCCCTGGCCATGTCGCTCTGTTTCATCACCATGTAGGTCGAGGCGATGTTGTACCAGGCTATGGCTATACCCAGCTGCTCGCCGGTCTCCGTGTAGATCCTCGCTGTCTCGAGCATCACCTCCAGGCTCTTGCGGTAATCGCCCCTGGCGGAGTAGATGCCGTGCATGTTGTTCAGGACCATGGCCTCGCCTGAGAGGTCGCCGCAGTTCCTGAACAGTTCCAGGGACCTTATGTAGTACTCCAGCGACCTGTCGATCTCGCCCCTGTCGCCCAGGTAACCCGCGTACCTGGCGAAGTACTGAGCCCTCAATACGCTGAGACCGCTGCCGGCGTTATTCTCGATGAGCTTCCATGCACGGGAGAGATGCTCCTCCATCTCGACAGGCTTGGCCATTATGGAGCAGATGAAGGCTGTGGAAAGCTCCACGCGGGCCTTCAGGACGTAGTCGTCCGTCAGCGCCAGGGTTTTTTCGTTGCATTCCAGGGCCTCCGGATATCTGCTCCCCCTGAAGTAGTTGTCTCCCTGGTGGCAGTAAATGGCCGCCCTTTCTTTCTCGGCGGTGAGCTCCAGCGCCTTTTCGAAGTCCTCCTGGGCCTCGTCGATCCGTCCTTCAAGGCTCTTGAAGGACCCGTTCAGCATGAATGCCGTGGCCCTGTGCCTTTTCTCGCCGGAGCTCTCAGCCAGCTCGGTTATCCTCCGGATCGTGCTCTCCTGCTGGTCCCTCCTGCCCAGGAGCCTGAGAGTGTCCTGCTTCTTGCAGAGCACGTCTATCATCGTATCGATGTTCTGCGGATCTTCCTCCAGCCATCCCACGAGTTTGTCGGCCCACTTGAGCCCCTCCTCGTTCTGGAAGGTCCTGCGGCAGGTTTCCAGGGCTTTGAGACCCCAGTGCAGAGCCTTTTCGCTGTTGCCGGCCCGTTCCCAGTGGTGTGCGATCAGGGATGCCAGGTCTTCCGATTCGTCCGCGAAGAGTTCCTCGATGGCCTCGGCCGCATACCTGTGGAGTATTCTCCTGTTCCTGTGCAGAAGGGTGTCGTAGACCGAGTCGTGGATCAGGAAATGCCTGAAGATGAACTTGGTGTCCTGGGAACTTACGACGGTCCTCAGGAAATCGCGGCGGGTGAGTTCGGAGACTATCTCATCAGGCTCCCCGCTCCCCGTAAGCTTCTCGTGGAGGCGCCTGTAGAGCTTCATCAGGAAGTCCATGCCGAGGACAGAGCAGTGCTGGAGCCCGCCACGGTACTCCGGCGGGAGCCTGTCTATCCTTGACCTTATCAGGCTGTTGAGAGTAGTGGGGATGTAGACGTCCTCCGGGGGTGAGGTGAAACTCCATCTGCCGCCTTCCTCTTCCAGGACCCCCCCTTCGATGAGGTCCAGCACCAGTTCCTCCAGGAAGAACGGATTTCCGCCGGACCGCTCCAGCAGGAAGTCCTCCACGTCCTCGGGGTAGCTTGTCTCCAGCATGTGCCCTATGAGTTCGCGGCAGCCCTTTTCGGGGACGCGTTTCAGCGTCATCTCCCTTACCTCGGCGGTGTTCTCGTAATGTTCCGCCTCCAGTCGCTGCCCGGTATCCCAGACGGGCCGGAAGACGCAGAGGAAGAGTATGGGTTCACGGGTATTGCAGTTGGTCATCACGAAGTCCAGCACTTCCCTCGAGGCGGAGTCCATCCAGTGGAGGTCCTCCAGCACCACCAGCAGCCGTTCCTTCCGGGCAACGGCTTCCACGAAGTTCCTTACCGCCATGACGGTCTCACTGTGACGCGTCTCCGGGTCGAGGCTCGAGAAAGCGGGATCCTCCACCGGTATCGAGAGAAGCGAAGCAAGGAAAGGACGGGATTCCAGGAGGGTCTCATGGTTAGAGGCTTCCGCCAGCTCCCTGAGCCTTGCCTCCAGTCTGGCGGCAGCGTCCTGTTCGCCCAGGTCTATCTTGAAATAGCCCCTGAGAAGGGTTATCCAGAGCCAGAACGGCTGCTGCGCGTAGGAGAGGGTCCGGCCGAAAAGCAGTTTGAAATTTTGCCTGTGCGCTTTGAGTTCTACAATGAACTCGTGGATCATACGGGATTTGCCTATTCCCGCCTCTCCGCTGAGGAGCACAGCCAGGTGCCGGCTCCCCCCCAGCCGGTTCTGCCCGAGCTCCCCCGACATCTGCCGGCGCCAGAGTTCCCTCAGGTTCTCCATCTCGCCCTCGCGGCCGACCAGGGGAGATTTCGCCACCCTGGCAGCCCTCTCCCAGCGGGTGTGCTGAAGAGAGCCGGGACCCAGGGGTCTGAATACGTGGGACGGCTTCTTCCTTCCCCTTATCGGTATCAGTCCCAGGTCCTCCCATTCGAAGACCTCTCCGCATTGTTTCCTTACCTGGCCCGAGACCTGGATCGTGTTGTCCGGGGCCGTCTCCTCGAGTCTGGATGCCAGGTTCACCTCGTCACCCATGGCCGTCATGTGTCCGGAAGGGTCAGGCGCCACTGTGACGGTGCCGTAGGATATCCCGACCCTGGCGGCGATGGTTACGTCCATCTGATCGAGGATGCTGTTAACTCCACCGATCGTTTCCAGCATCTTCGTGGCGCAGGTCACGGCTCTTGTGCTGTCGTTCTCGTCCGCTCTGCGTGCCCCGAACAGGGCCATTATCGAGTCGCCCTGTATCTTGTCCACGTATCCGCCGTACGCTTCCACGACTTCTGACAGCGTCTTCATGACGCTGGTCATCAGGTCGTAGAGAACCTCCGGGTCCATGTCCTCTGAAAGGGCGGTGAAGTCCTTGATGTCGAGGAAGAGGATGGCAACGTCGCGCCTCTCGCCCTCACGGAGCTTCGGGGTCTCGCCGGAACGCACTTCGATCACTTCAGAAAGCCTGCGGATTTCGTCCCAGAGATTCTTTCTAAGATCGGTTCCCATTGTCTCCTCCAGCTGGTCGTAATGGAATTAACGATCAATTCAGTAGAATACAAAAAAATGGACAGGACTGGCAAGACACGGACACCGGTCCTCGATCACCACCTCCGCCCGTTCGTGCGGCGGACCCGCCGTCACTGAGATTTCACTTGTCCTATCGATTGCGTATGTTATAATGGAATAGCTGATATGCGCGGATGATCATGCAGGCAAGCCACAACTACAGACAGGCGGGATATCATGAAACACTTGCTCTTCACAGCTGCCCTGACAGCCATGCTCCTGACCGGCTGCCTGGGAGGGGACAGCACTGGACCCTCCCCTGAAGCCCATGACGGGTGGATAGTCGGCGATAACAGCGCCGGCATGATTACCATCCTGCATACTCTGGACGGCTCCAGCTGGTCGGCCCAGGGAGAAAGTCTCTCCATCTCCGGGGCTGAGCTGAGTTCCGTTTCTGCGGTGAACAGCCTCACTGCATGGGCCGCAGGAGGAATAAGCGACGGCTACGGAGTGGTCATCAGGACCACGGACAGGGGTGTGAACTGGGAACGCCTGGGCGATGCGACCCAGCTGCCCAGGAATACCCTGTGCGTGCACGCCCTCAGCGAGGACATCGCCTGGGTGGGAGGCAGCGGCAATTCCATCTACCACACCGTTGACGGGGGATCCACCTGGACCGACGTGTCCGACCAGGCGTACAACGGCAACTTCTGGCAGGGCATTTACCCAATCAGCGACTCCGACATATGGCTTTGCGGCGGCAACGAGCAGAACGGCATGATCCTGCATTCAGACGATGGGGGAGCATCCTGGATTTCCCACGCCGACTCGCTCCTCCAGGGCTACACTCTCATCTCCATAGCCGCCTGGGACCAGGACAACGTATGGGCTGTGGGCCACGGCTACACCGTCATCAGGACCACGGATGGCGGAACCAGCTGGGAGATAGTGACGCCAGACTCCATGCATGCCAGCGGCAACGATGCCAACGGGATCAGTCTCCAGTCAGCCGACGATGCCTGGGTGGTGCTTGATTACGGCAATGTATGGAGGACCGGCGACGGAGGGCAGAACTGGACCTACCAGACAGTCCCGAGCGGTACGGAAGGGTTCTTCATGCTCAGGATAAGCGCCTTGGACTCCAGCACGGCCTGGGTGACAGGGAGGTCCGGATACGGCACCCCGGAGGGTGTGCTGATCCATACAACGGACGGCGGCAACACCTGGACCAGGCAGGACGACGGATCCTACCCCGGCCTCTGGGGCGTCAGCTTCGACGGGGAGCTGCCCAACTAGATGCGAAACGGACCGGACTCATCATGGGACGTCACCGGATCATGGGAGTTCTATCCCCCCGAGATGGACTGATATGAAAGAGAAGAGGGCGGGGGAGCACCCCGCCCTTCACGTCCCCGGCTCACCGACTGACTATTTCTCAGCGTAGGTCATGGCGCAGATGGCAGCGCCCTGTAGAACTCCTTGGTGCTTTCCACATCGGTGGTCATCAGTTCGAATCAGTCGAAGGCCCCGCTCTTAATGAACTCTTCTTTAATCTTTTTCTCCCCTCACATGAACAGGTGAAAAACAACTAAGTAAACATATGTATACTATCGCAAGTGTTAATATCTCCTGGGTGTTTTCCCGGAATGGATACGGGCACTATCTTCCCCTTCATTATGAACCGGAACGTACCTGCGGGAGGGGGCATGGATAGCGCACAGCACTCATGATCATCTTCGATGGATTCTGGAGCTTCGGGGCCACTGGAAGGACCGGAACTCCCCAATGGCCTGATCCGACCCCCAGGAATCATCCTGTCACTCCAGGTCCCGGAGCCAGCTCTCGAATGCCCTGAGGCTGCTGTCGGGGAAGAAGTGCCCCCCTTCATACTCGTGGAACGTTACATCAAAGCCTTTCTCCAGCAGCCTGTCTCTGGCCTGGATAGCCCTGTCGTCCTCCTGGGTGCCCCTGCCGAGGAAAACGGGGAGCGAGCATGCCGATTCAAGCATCTCGTCCGAAGCTGTCTCATCGTCAAGAATGCCGCTGAAGGTGGCTATGCCGCTGAACGCTTCCGGGCGCCTCATGGCGGTCCGGTATGTCATTATCCCGCCCTGGCTGAAGCCAAGCAGGAAGACTCTGTCGATGCTGTACAGTTCCTTCAGCCTCTCCACGCAGGCCAACACCATGTCCGACGCGAGGTCCATGGATCCGGGGTACGTCTCCGCCATCTGCTCTGGAGGCATGTCCTGGCCGTCCCACGGGCTGGAACCGAAGAGCGCCCAGCTGTAGACTGTCCTCCCGTTGCTCTCGAAGGCGTAGGGGGCCTGGAGGGAGGCGAAGACGAAGTCCTTCACTTCGAAGGCGTCCCACCTGGACGAGAACTCCGAGACATCCCCGGAATAGCCGTGCAGGGCCAGGACCAGGTCATACGAGGCAGCGGGATCGTAGTCATCCGGGAGATGCACCCTAACCGTCTGCATCGAAGGGAACTCAAGGTAGATTCTGTCGCCGAGTACTTCCTCGGAGTTGAGACGCCGATCCTCGTCGATGATGCGCTCCATCTCGCCGATGCAGCGATTGAAATACTCCCCGTCCGCCACCTGTGAAAGATCGGGATCGGTCCTTGCCAGGTCGACCATGTCGAATCCGGACCGGGCGGCCAGGATCAGGGCGTTTCCCGCCAGTTCCTCCTCGCCCAGCAGCCCGTAGCAGCATGCCAGGTTGTAGAGGGCGATGGGATTTTCGTCCAGATCGGACAGGAGGGCGCGGATGTAGTATTCGGCGGCCCCGGCGTAATCCCCTTCCAGATAGGCGTCCGTTGCTTCCCGAACCAGGATGCCCGGATCGTTTCCGTGTAGTTGGAACAGCTCGTCGGACAGGACCTCCAGTTCTCCGGACACGGATGCCTGAGGTGAGGAGGCGGTGACCGGAAGCACTGCTGCGGCCAGAATTGCTGCACGGATTCGCATAGGTTCACTTCCTTTCCGATTATGATAATGCTCAATTATACGCGGTCCCTGTCCATTCCTAAAAGGAAAGAGGGTCCACGAGAGAATAAGAGCATACACTACAATGGTATAGATGCATGAAAAGGCTTTCCTGAGACTCGGGTCGGATCAGAGTTTCACCACGGTGCAGCAGGCCCTTCCATGGGTCGATTCCAGCAGGACTGCGTAGATCCCGGATGGAACCGCCGAGAGGTCAGCGGAAATGACGTGGCTGCCGGCCTGAAGCCGCTCTCCGTTCAGAGGGGAGCTCACCGTTCTGCCCGCGATGTCCAGCACTTGCATTGACACCGTGCCCCCTTCAGGCTGACTCAGCTCCAGTATTGCGATACCGCAGAAGGGATTCACCCTGGGGCTCAGAAGCACTCCGCCGCCCTGACCTGAGGGGGAGATGCCGGTTGTTGTGTAATGCACCCGCAGGCATGTGAGGAAGACCATGGGATCCCCGACGGGGCAGGAGGGATACCCCCCGTCCAGGCACCGGCTGCCGGAGGGGAGGGCCATGGCCCTTACGTTTACCGTGGTTCCGCTGCTGCCCATGTACCTGAACTCGAATATCAGGTTGCCGGTTCCGTCGTACAAGAATGGGACATCGAAGTCAAAACCATTCCAGCCGGGGGTTGTGGACACCCAGTCGATGCCCAGAGTGTCCGTGGAGAGGACGCTTGAGGGCGCGTTGCCGTCGTAGTTGCCCTCGAAACTGGATGTGAGCGACTGCACGCCCGTGCTGCACACCAGCATCTCGAAATCGCAGTAGTATCCCTCCGCCTGGAAGTCATGGGTGGAGTACAGTTCGATCCTGTTCAGCGATGCCGGCCCGTTCATCTCCTCTTCGAGTACCAGGACCTGGTACCTTCGTCCGGGGTCCCCTCAGGAACCGCAGAAGGGCCGGTTGGTGGTGAGCGCCCCGCCGGAGCCTATCTCGACGTAGTCCGCATGAGCGGCCGATGCTATCAGAACTGCAAGCAGTATCCTCTTCATCTGTTCCTCCAGGCTTGACATGTGCTACCTGACCGGGCCTTCAAGCCTTGCCCCGGAATCGGCATGCAGGCTGTCAGTTTTCCGGCCGGTTATTCCTCCGGAAGCTGCTCGAGTGCATCAGCGATCTCCTGCCTCAGGGAATCGCTTGCCGTTACCTCCATGCAGCGTTCCAGGTCCACCCGCGCATTGTCGTACATCCCGATCTCGGACCAGGCTACCCCTCTGAACAGCAGGAAATCCTCGTCATCGGGGTAGCATTCCAGGCATATACCAAGGTCCGTTATCGCCGAGGGTATGTCTCCGATCATGTAGTGGACAAGCGCTCTGTCGTAGGCGTAACCTGCAACGTCTTCGGGATAGGTCTCCAGCTCGATGGCGGTGGTGTAAGCCGTGAGTGCCTCTTCGTACCGGCCGGCCAGTGCGTGTACGATTCCCAGAGCCCAGTAGGATCGGGCACAGCCCGGGTCAAGGTCGATGGCCTTTTCCGCGTCCGCCAGGGCTTCGGCATCCCGGCCCAGGCGAGCCTGGCATACGGCCCTGCTCCTGTACCCGATGAATGTTTCGTAATGTCCGGCGATAGCCAGGTCCAGTTCCTCCACCGCCGCCTCGTATTCCCAGATCTCCATGTAGATGGTGCCTAGTCTTTCGTGGTCTTCAGGTGTGGCGTAACCGGAATTCTCCACTGCCAAGAAGTCGGCTATGGCAGCCTGGTTGTCTCCCATCAGGTCGTAGCACTTGCCCCGTGTCCTTCTGGCGTATGCACCCTGCTCGGTACCCTCCTCCGTCAGGCCGACGGCGGTGTCCAGATAAGTCAGGGATTCCTGGAAATATCCCAGATCGTACAGCATCTCGCCCATCCTGAGGTGAGCCATGAAGTTCTCCGGGTCGTATTCCACCGCGAGGCGGGCGTCCTCAACAGCTGAATCGTAGTCCCACATCAGAGAGTTGCAGAGAGATCTGTCAACATAGATCTTTGAGCGCATCTCATCGGTATTGGCTCTCTCCAGCGCGGCATCGTACATCAGCAGTGCCGACTCGTAGTCTCCCTGAACATCGAGGGAGACAGCGAGATAAAGGCATTCGTAGGCGCTCTCGGGGATATCTTCAACGGTTGCTGTGGATGCAGAGGTGATACCCGCAGCTTCCATCTCGTCCTGGATCTGGAGTTTCATGGAGAGGAGAAGGTCGGAATCGGATGGATCGAGCCGCATCGCTTCATTGATCGAGGCCAGGGCCTGCCCCAGCTCTCCGATGTTCCGATAGGCGGACGCCCTCATCAGGTAGACTCCCGCAGCGTCGACCAGGTTCACGGAGTCGATGAACTCCAGAGCGAGATCCGAACACTCGATGGTCTCCTCTTCCATTTCGAAGTAGTGATAGTAGTCGGCAAGTGCCATGTATGCATGGAAAGCAAAGCCATCGGGCGGAGTCTCGACCAGGGTGACCTGATCCAGCGACAGCTTCCAGTCGCCGTCGAAATAGCCGACCTGCATGGTCTCGTAGGGTTCTATCAGCGGCGAACTGCAGACCTGATAAGCAATGAACGCAGGTACGTACAATCCCTCTGCCAGGTACGCGCCCCAGAAGAGAATGTCCGCTCCGGCTTCAATACCGATCTCGCCGCCTGCCCTGTCTCCCGACCAGGGATCTACGTTGTCGAAGGGGACCATTTCGGATATCCTTCGCACCTCGATGTTGTCATAGTCCGAATAGACGCTCTGCAGCCATCGGTAGAAAGTCTCCGTGACGGGATACTCCGAAGGCTCGGGCCCCTGGAATTC
>CAZXEF010000033.1:0-19783 GCA_964639605.1 uncultured bacterium
ACCCTCCGCGCCGGTCGGCTGTGTCCATCAGCCGCATGGAAAGAAGTATCCCAAGAAGGAAGAAAAGGGAGAACAGCGCCTGTGTCGCCGGTACCGCCTCGTAATAAAGCTCGAAGGGGTCCAGGGCGAAGAACAGCCCGGCCAGGACCAGGTATTTCCCTTTCAGGAATCGCCCTGCGATCCTGAGACCGATGTAAACGGTGAGAAGACCCAGCAGGAGCTGTACGCCCCTGACGGCCAGGTAGTCAAAGGGGCCGAAGAGACCGAACACTCCAGCCATGAATATGGCGTACCCGGGCACCAGGAAAACGGTGGGCCGACCTGGCCTCAGGGCCCCGTAGTAACCGTCCACACTCCTGTAGAACTCGAAGGAGCGCCTGAATAGAAGGGGCGCCTCAGCTTCGTTCTCCGGGTGGAGCATGCTCTCTGAGAGCATGAAACCCCTGCCTTCCATGATGTTGACTGCCAGGTCCGCCTGGGTCCTCCCCTCACCCACCGGGAACACGTCCCTGGTTGCGGCGGCGAAGACCAGAAGTCTGGCCGCCAGCGCCAGCAGGAGTATCCTCAGGGTCAGCGTGCGGCCAGCCATCGCCTGAACCATTCAGAGTTCATCATTTCCAGTTCCTGCGGCTGGTAGAGGGACCATTCCGGAGCAACGGCGGGATGCGTGACCAGTTCCGCAGTACCGTCCCCCTGGATGCCGCTTTCCATCTCCTCCAGGTATTCCCTGCTGATGCTTCCGGCTACCGTGAATCCCAGCATGGCTTCCGGTGTGGAGATACCCCGGGATTTTGCGGCCCTGGCAAGCTTCCTGCCCATTCTGTCCAGCAGGAAGGCCTCCAGGTTCCTGCGCCTGTCCGGAAGGACCGCGGTCCTGACCGCGGATATCCCGTACTCCCCTGCCAGCTCCAGGATCACGTCCCGCAGTCCCGGAGCGTTGTGGATGTGGTGGTGGCTGTCCAGCCGGGTTACCATGAGCCCGCAGGAAAGCAGCTTCTCGATCTGCCTGCTCCATTCCTCCCTGACCCTGCCCGCCAGCTTACGGCCCTTGAGGAACCATACCTCGTGTGAAGATGGGAACTCCCCCCCGGTCAGGAAGGGCGGCTGAAGGCAGTTCAGGTGCACCGATACCGTTGCTCCGCTCCCCACGGTAAGCTCCACCGCTTCCATCAGCGCGGGTCCTGTGGCCATGATGCTCATGCATCCCACGATGCCTGTTGGGATGAGAACGGCGGCGGCCGCGTTGACTCCGGGCGACATGCCCAGATCATCGATGGTTACCAGTACTTTCATTCCTTCACCCGATCCCCGTCGTCCTCGACGGCAGGTCCAGTCGTCCCTTCCCAGCCGATCCTTCGGCCTATGAAGAGAGAGGTCAGGACTATCAGGACCATGTCGACCGGCAGACGGTAGCGGACACCTCCGTGAGCCAGAGAATGCAGTGCCAGGTACAGGAGGAAGGTCAGGACAAGATAGACGACCCTTCCGTCCCTCCTTCTCCTTATAGCTTCGATGATGCCAAGGACAAGCATGGGAATGTATATCAGGACACCCGCCAGCACTGCCGCGGGATGGTCCAGCGTTCCTCCCGCCGGGGAGAGGAAGCTGCCTGTCCTCAGAACGGTCAGGTAGGCAATGAGGATCGGGTTTGCCACTATGAAATCCCTGGCCCTTTCCATGAGAAGGTCCGATCTCTCTACTTCCGTAAGCGCACCCTCCATTGAAGGGTATTGAAGCAGGTCCCTCCTGCTTATGCTCTCCCGGACGAATCCCGGAATCTCTATACCCTCGAGTTCCAGAATGTCTGGATTGTTCCTCATCCATAGATTCAGAGCGCCCTTGGTCGGCATCAGCACAGGGCTGCCCAGCTGAACCTGGTTGCGCACGACCCACGGGATACAGCACAGGATGAAGCCGCAGGCCGCAAGCAGTGCTTCCCTCCATTTCCTCTTCACGAAAAGCCATACCATCTGCAGGGGAAGGAGGAAGAATGCGGTGCTTCGGACAAGGAACAGGAATCCCGTGGAAGCCCCTGCGAGAAGGCCTGACCAGCGCCTCCTGCATGCCCTGAATGTGAGAAGTGCTATCAGGGGAAGCAGCGAGAAGTGTACGGTTTCCGTCATGGCGTAGGCGCTGTAGTAGATGTAGTACGGATAGAGGGACCAGAGCAGCGCTGCAAGGACTCCCTGCCTCTCCCCCCAGTTCTCCCTCACAAGCTTCCAGACGGCCCATGCCCCTATGAGCGCGAAAAGGCAGTTGAGGAGGAACACGCCTCCGGTGAAAGGACCGGTAACGAGGAATACGAAGGCCAGCATGAGCGGGTAGCCCGGCTCGATGGCCGCCGTGGGGGTCTCCACAGGGATGATACCGAACATGTAGTCCGGGTCCATTGCCCAGGTGTTCCTGAACGACTCCTCCGTCACCATCCTGTGCCTGAGCCATCCTTCTTCCCTGCTGAAGGACAGCCCTTCGCCCGTAATTATCCTCCCTGCGGCGGATATGTAGACGACCTGGTCACGGGTGGGCTCAGGAAGGGTCCCCCCCAGCAGTGCGAACCAGGCCAGCCTGGGAAGTAGCACTGCAAGGGTCAGCACCGTATACCTGTGACTGAGAATGAAGTTCATTCCTGCTTCCAGACCGCTCCGGAGAGCCTCAGTGGAGGCTCCTTCCTCTCCTCCAGAAGGGTCACCGGGTAGAAGTATTCCTGCCAGTGGTAATCCTTATTGGCTGTCGGGTCGGTCAGGGCGATGCCGAGCAGGTATGCCCCCGGCTCCTCTATATCGAGATCTATCTCGATACTGGCCCTGCTGGACCCGTCGATCCTCAGCAGAGGCTGGTTCAGCTCGAGGTTGTTGGTGGCAATGATGCTCTCCCCGTCGCTCCTGTGCAAGGAGAAACCGAATATCACACCGTCGACTGGATTGGGCAGTCTGCTCCTGATCAGGACGTCCACGACCAGTCTCTCCCCCCTGCGGAAGGTCCTGGAGGGTGCATGCCTGACGTTCCTGATGGTGACAGTATCGAACCAGACCTCCCTGCTGCCCCATTCCCTGGGTGATGCGGTGGGATCGGAAAGCCTTCTCTGTGAACTCTCCAGGTATCCGGACAGCACCTCCTCCGGCTGACCGTCCTTCACCACTCTTCCCTCACTGAGCCATATCACCCTTCTGCAGAGCCTGGAGACCGCCTCCATGTCATGGGACACGAAGATTATGGTCTTGCCCCTCTCCCTGAACTCCCAGATGCGTCGGTAGCACTTGTCCTGGAACTGGGCGTCGCCGACGGCCAGAACTTCATCGATGAGGAGTATGTCAGGATCGACGGCGGTGGCCAGGCTGAAACCCAGACGCATGAACATGCCGTTGGAATAATACTTGACCGGTGTGTCCATGAATCGGGTGAGCTGGGCGAATTCGGCTATCCCGGGGACCAGCACCTTCATGTCGCTGCGGCCCAGCCCCAGCAGCGCCCCGTTGAGCATCAGGTTCTCCTCACCGGTCAGGTCGGGATGGAAACCCACGCCCAGGTCAAGCAGAGACGCTATCATGCCCACGGAACTAGCGGTCCCGGAAGTCGGGCGGTAGATCCCCGCCAGTATCTTCAGCATGGTGGACTTGCCGGCCCCGTTTGCCCCCACAAGACCTACCGTCTCCCCCTGGTCAATGTGGACGGTAACGTTGTCCAGGGCCCTGAAATGCTCGGTGCTGCTCTTCCGGTTGAACAGGTTCAGCATCGTTTCGCGAAGTGTGACGGCCCTGTCATGGTAGAGCCTGTAATCCAGTGTCACCCCGTCCATCCTGATACCTCCCGGTCTCATGTCAAAGCTCTTTCACGACCACCGGTTCCGCCTTTCGGAAGGCTGCGACACCGGCAAGAAGTAACAGAAGGGACCAGGAACAGAGGGATATCCAGCACCATGCAGGGGGCCAGGTGCCTGCGTAGAATACCGAATGCATTATCTCCATGAAACCGGCCACGGGGTTGAACTTGAGCGCCGTGAGCAGCCCCCCCGAGCCGACTATGTCCACTCCGATGGAGTCAAGGGGATATATGATCGGTGAGGAGTAGAACCAGGCGAGAAGAAGAACTTCCACGAACTGCTTAACGTCCCTGTAGAACACGTTGCCCACGGACAGCAGCATACCGATGCCCGCGGTCATGAGAGTGAACAGCACCAGGGCCGGAACGGCAAGGACGATCGAGAGGCCGGGATAATGTCCGAAGATTATGAGGACCGACTCCAGCACGAGAAGGGCCAGTAGAAGGTGTATCAGGTTCGCCACTACCTCGGCTGCCGGGAGTGCCATCCTGGGAAAATATATGCTTCTTATGAGCCTGTGATTGTCCAGGAGACTTCCGGTGGAGGCGCTGAGGGAGGAGGAGAAGAAGTTCCAGGGCAACAGGCCGGTGAGGAGGAAAAGGGAGAAATGTGGAATGGCGCCGCCGAACCTCAGTATTCGTGTGAAGGCGAAGTAATAGACTATCATGCTGAACAGTGGCTTGAGCAGGAACCAGGCGAACCCGAGCACCGACCTCTTGTACCTTACCTTCAGGTCCTTTGATACAAGGCTCTCCATAAGGAGGAGGAGCCGTCCGGAACTCCAGCTAGCCATCGGTGTCTCCCCGAAGGCTGAACCTGTTCTCCTCGCCCCTGAGGATCCTGACCATGTTCGATCTGTGCCTTACCAGAATAAGGACCGCGACCGTGCAGACGACGATCTGCACCGGGGGTGAGTACGGCCTGAATACGAAGACCGATGGTATCAGTGCCACCGCGGCGGCGATGGAACCCAGTGAGACATACCTGGTGGTCAGCAGCGCCAGGATGAACACCACCAGGCCGGACAGGACGCTTAGCGGCGAGAGCACGAGGATCACGCCAAGGGTCGTGGCCACGCCCTTTCCCCCCCTGAACCGGAGCCATGGGCTGTAGACATGCCCCAGGACCGCGCATATACCTGTGGCCGACACCGCCCATTCGCCCACCGGCGGAGTGAGCCCGGTTATACCGCGTGTCGCGGCCAGCACGGGAATCGCTCCCTTCAGGGCGTCAAGCAGGAGCCCGGCCAGACCCGCCCTCCTTCCGCACACCCGGAAGAGGTTGGTGGCCCCGGTATTGCCGGAACCTGACTCCCTGATATCGAATCCCCTGATCCTGCCTATGATGAACGACCACGGCACCGATCCCAGAAGGAACGCCGCAGCGGGATATGCGAGATCGTACACGGTCATGTCAGTGCTTTCTCTTCCTGTAGATGATCCTGAGGGGTACCCCTTTCATTCCCAGCACATCCCTTATGCTGTTCTCGAGGTACCGCTTGTAATTCTCCGGAATGTCCTCCGGGCGGTTCACGAAGACAAGCAGCCTTGGGGGATGGTGACCGACCTGGGTGGCGTAGTAGAACTTCACCGGCCTGCCTCGGGGCGACGGGGGCTGCACCTCCTCCACCGCCTTTTGGAGTACCTTGTTCACTTCGGAGGTCTGAAGCTCCGAGGCCCTTACGGCGCCCACATCAAATATGGTGGGCAGTATCTTCCCGATACCCTGGCCGGTCAGGGCGGAGAAGAAGAGAATAGGCATGAACCTGGCCTGGTTGAAGCGCTGGACGATGCTTGCGGTCCAGAGTTCCCTGTCCAGTCCAAGGTCCACCTTGTTCACTCCTATCACCACTCCCTTGCCCATCTCCCATGCCTTGGCGGCGATGCGGATGTCCTGCTGGACAGGATACTCCGAACCGTCCATCACTACAAGAACCACATCACCCCTGGCGATGGACTTCCATGCCCTCACGGTGCTGTAGAACTCGATATCGTCCATCTTCCTGGACTTCCTGCGGAGGCCTGCGGTATCCACTATCCGAACCTGGCTGTCACCGGTGGTCACGATGATGTCGGTGGAATCCCTGGTGGTGCCTGGCATGTCGTTGACAATGTTCCGCTCGGACCTGCAAAGCCGGTTGACGATGGAGCTCTTTCCCACGTTGGGCCTGCCCACTACGGCCATGGAAAGACCCGTGTAAACCTCTTCCTCCGCATCGGGCAGCACCGCAACAACCTCGTCCAGAAGATCCCCGGAACCATGGCCGTGAATTGCGCTCACCGGCCACGGTTCTCCAAGGCCCAGACCGTAGAATTCGGATACGAAACCCATCGTGCGGTCGCTGTCAACCTTGTTCACCGCAAGAAAAAAGGGCAGGCCCGACCGTCTGACCAGTTCCGCCGCCGCACGGTCGTCAGGATGCACGCCCTCGGACACGTCCACCACCATGATAACGGCGTCCGCCTCGTCCAGGGCCATGCCTATCTGTCTTTCGATGCTCTCCTGGAAAACATCCTCGCTTCCCGGCTCCAGCCCACCGGTGTCAATTACCAGGAAATCATGCCCGGCCCAGTGGGCCGGCGCCATCTTCCTGTCCCTGGTTACCCCGGGCTGCTCATCAACGATGGCTATCCGTCCACCGGCGATGCGATTGAACAGCGTGGACTTTCCCACGTTGATCCTTCCGACGATGGCGACAGCGGGCAGTGTGGACATTCTCAAGCTCCATTCCATAGATTATGCGCGAACAACAATTATACCTCCTGCGGACCCGATGAGGGAGCCTGAGGGCGGGACCGTCAGGGGCATCTGGCCCCAGTACTCCCCCGTGCGTGCCGGGCATGTTAGATTAAATGGCGAACCACTGAGGCCCTATTGCATCATTCAGTATATCCGGGGGGGGACTATGCCCTTTGAGAACGGCAATATCGAGACCATGAAGTTCAGGGCCCTGCTGAAGATAACCAGGGCCATCAGCCGTGTGCGGGACCTGCACACCCTGGTGACGCTCCTTGCCGCCGAGGCCAGCAAGGTGCTTGATGTAGAGCGCTCCACCGTGTTCCTCTACAGCTCAAGGACCGATGAGCTCTGGTCATACGTTGCCGAAGGCGAGACGGAGGAGATAAGATTCAACGCCAGCCAGGGTATCGCAGGGTCCGTCTTCAGGAGCAGGAAGACCCTGATACTGGACGATGTCTCCGATGACGAGAGGTTCAACCGCACGATAGACGACACCACAGGCTTCATTACCCGCAACATGATAACCATCCCCATCATAAACCCTTCGGGCCAGTGCATAGGCGTCTTCCAGGTAATAAACAAGAGGAACGGAGGGTTCACGTCCGGCGATGCCGAATTCCTGGAGATAGTGGCTACTGATACCGCCGTCACCATTGAGAACGTGAGACTGCTGGAGAGCCGCAGGCGGATGTTCGAGGGGCTCATCAAGGCCCTGACGGTGTCCATCGAGGCCAGGGACCCTCTCACCGCAGGTCACAGCTTCGATGTCACATTCCTGTCCGGGAAGATAGCGGAGTACATGGGGGTGGACAACGAGACGGCGGAAGCAATCTACTACGCCGCCCTCCTCCACGACTACGGAAAGCTGGCGGTGCCCGACAGCATACTCAAGAAACCGGGGAAGCTCTCGGAGGAAGAGACCTCGATACTTAGGAAGCATGTGCAGCACACCAGGATAATGCTCTCCTCCATCGAATTCGAGGGACTCCTCGAGATGGTTCCCGTCTTCGCCTCCCAGCACCACGAGAGGATAGACGGCAAGGGCTATCCAGACGGCCTCAGGGGAGACGAGATATCCATCGGCGGCAGGATAATAGCGGTGGCGGACGTTTTCGAGGCCCTCACTGCCAAGCGGCACTACCGGGACCCGTACACCCTTGCCAGGACCCTCAACCTCCTGGTGGATGGAATGGGCACGCAGTTCGACGGACAGGCTGTGATGGCCCTGCGCCAGTATTTCATAGACATCGGCAAGATCATTCCTGCCGAGGTGCCGGTGGAATGAACGCCGGATCGGCAACCGCCCTCCAACTGAGCTGCCCGTTGAAGGAATTCTGAGTGTTCTCCCAGGGGTTTTCCCCCCGCAGCAGGACCATGCGCACACTCATGGTTCTGTTTACCGGTTTCCTAGTAACATCAGCCGTATGGAGCATATCAAGGCTCGAGTTCCACGACAATCTGGAGAGGAGCACCCTGGACCTGCGGTTCAGGCTCTCCCCCACTCCCGGGCAGGCGGACAGCAGCGTAATTCTGGTTCTCCTCGACGGAGGCTCCATGGACCGTCTCCCCTGGCCGGTGCCCAGGCAGCTCTACGCTGATGTGCTGGCGCTTCTGCAGGACTGGGGGGCTGATGTTGTGGCCTTCGACATTCTGTTCGATCTCCCTTCGGTCTACTCCGCAGTCGAAGATAGCATGTTCGGGGAGGTGGCCTCCAGGGGCAACACCACCTTCGTTATGGCCCTGCTCCAGAGGGAGGGTTCGCCGATCCCGCCCAATGCCGTCATCCCCTCCACCATTACGGGCGCCGAACTGGATTCAGCCTGGTACTGCACGCCCCCCAACGGGATGATCGCAAGGGGTGCCGGTATACTCGGCAGCACCAGCGACAGGCAGGACCCCGACGGCGTCTTCAGGAGCATCCGTCTCCTTTCCGGAACTCCATCAGGTACCGCCCCCTCCCTTCCCCTGGCAGTAGCATGGATGGCAATGGGCCGGCCGGAGATACAGGTCTCCCCGAACCGGGTCACCATAGGCGATGTCTCCCTTGGGACAGGGGAGGCATGCAGGCTCCAGCTCCGGTTCCACGGCCCTGCGGGAACCTACAGGAGCTTCCCCCTTGCCGACCTCACCGCCGCACTTAACGCCAGGGCCATGGGACAGCCCTGCCCCGTTGACTCTGCTGTGTTCAGGAATGCCGTTGTCCTTGTTGGCTACGCGGCACCGGCCCTTTACGACCTCAAGCCCACACCCTATTCGCCCCAGTGCCCCGGGGTTGAGGTCCTGGCCACTGCCGTTGATAACATATTGAACGGTAACTTCATAAATAAATACCCAGATTGGGTATCAATTCTTGTGGCTCTTCTTGTGTCCGCCCTCACAGCCCTGTTCCTGTCCTCCGTGAACAGGATATCATTGGGGGCGGTCCTGGCATTCCTCCCCACCATAGCCCTGCTTCTGGCCTCCTTCCTTCTCTTCAGGCAGGGCTACTGGCTGGAAACCGTATGGCCCGCCACATCCGGGATACTGACCATGCTTGCAGGCGGGATATTCCTCTTCAACTCCGAAAGCCGCAGGAAGCAGGAGATCCGCAGCGCATTCTCCCAGTACCTCTCTCCCGACGTGGTGGCCCAGGTTACCGATAATCCCGACATGCTGGTCCTTGGCGGGGACAGGAGGCGCATGACGGCTTTCTTCTCCGATATAAAGGGCTTCACGGGAATCTCGGAAAAGCTCTCCCCCGAGGAGCTTGTCTCCATTCTCAACAGATACCTCACCACGATGACGGACATAATCCTGGATACGGGCGGTACGGTGGACAAGTTCGAGGGAGACGCGATAGTCGCGTTCTGGGGCGCACCGATACACATGGATGATCATGCGGCTCGTGCCTGTTCCGCCGCCCTTCGGTGCCAGGAGGCCCATACTGTCATGAATGCCGATCTTGCCAGGGAGGGCTACCCCGAACTGGTCACCAGGATAGGCCTTGCCACGGGTGACATGGTTGTGGGCAACATGGGTTCCGAGAAGCGCTTCGACTACACCATAATGGGCAGCACCGTGAACCTCGGCTCACGGCTGGAGGGCGTGAACAAGGTCTACGGAACTTCCATAATGGTGCCGGATGATACGATGCGCGACGCCGGCCGGGGCTTCATCTTCAGGGAACTGGACACTGTCAGGGTGGTGGGGCAGCAGCAGCCTGTCAACATATACCAGCTGCTGTGCAGGTCCGATGAACTGGATGATGTTACGGAGGCATCCATGAAGCTGTATGCGGAAGCCCTCGAGCTTTACAGAAAAGGCCGGTTCACCGATGCTGCGGGTATATTCGCATCCGCCGCCGACCTCCCCTCTGCGATCATGGCCAACAGGTGCAGGGCCATGGCCACCGACCCGGGAGACGGATCTCCGGAATGGTCCGGTGTCTACAACTTAATGTCGAAGTGATGCGTATAGATGACAGAGAGCTACCAGATAACCGTCATACCCGCTCCACCGGTCATGATACTCTTATCCTCTTCAATCGAGCTTGAGTAATCTGCGTACTGGCCGAATACCTCAGCCGTGAGCCAGTCAAGGACGGGGAATCCTCCGCTGGCTACAGCGCCCATTCTCCTGTCTGACTCGCCTTTTGAATAATACCCTCCAAGGGTAAGCGAAAGTTCTTCAGAAGGATACCATGTTCCACGCAGGTCTCCGATGTAGCTCCATTCCCTTGTCTCGTCCCGCCTTGTCCTTCGAGCGGCAAGGCTGCCTGTGAGGACTACGGGATAGGGGAGTGAAAGGGTTTCCCTCAGGACACCGCTGACCATGCTGTAGTCTCCGCTGCCGCTTCCCATAGCGTTGTCGTGTACCGTCACCGAGAGGGAAGAGTTCAGGTCAAGCCCGAAGACCTCTCTGCGGTAGCTGGACGATACCGAGATCATGGAGGTCTCGGTCCTTGTCCCCGTGGTGTCATCGGTTTCCACGGAGGAGGGCGAGTAGCTTACGTTCAGCCTGGGAAGGTTGGGGAAGGCCACGCCTGCCCTGACCCCGTAGGAATTGCCTGTAGTGGTGTTCTCACTGGTCTCGAGCAGATTGTTCCTGTCCCACCTGTAGAAGACTCCTGCGAATAGCTTCCTCCCCATGAAGTACCTGTCACCCCTGGCCTCCACCGACATCTCGTCATTCCTGAGGTATGGGCAGCCCATGCTCTCGAACCCGGGGTCAACCCTGCTGAAGGACAGGGAGAGCATGTTCTCGGAGAACCTGGCCGAGGATGAGAGATCCACGGCCCAGCCGTAGCCGGAGCTGACATTGATGCCGGTGAGGTCCAGGACCCACTGGGGCACCTTGTCAGTGTCCACTCCAGGGCTCCTTGTGTCCCTGGTGAGAATGGATCCTGCCACCTCCCCCTCCAGTCTGAAGACACCGCGGCCGAACATGGCGCCCCAGTCCAGGGATGCGACCATGTTCTTCGAAGGCGTTATGCGGAAGGTGCTGTCCTCGGCGATGGATCCCTCTGTATCCTTCCCGTAGAGAAAGCACAGGTGAAGATGGCTGCCGTAAGGCGACCCGAGGCCTGTCTGCACTGCGTATATGCTCCTCTGGTAAGCTCCGGGGTCGTCTTCCGAGGGTTCCACCCCCCTCCTGTTCCTGCCTCCCGCCGCGGCGAAGTAGAAGTTCCCGGGCATTATGGCCACGTTCGCGCCTGTGATGCTCGCCGCATTCAGGGTCAGATTCGAGAAAAAGGGATTGAAGGAGCCGACTCCGATTGTGGATATGAACGACAGCACCGACTCCTCCCTCGTGGACGCGGACGGCGATGACGAGATGTAGACCCTGTTCATGCTCTGCCTGTCAATGTTCTCCTCGGAGGAGACGAACACGCTGGCCACCACGGGGATCCCGTAGACGTTGAAGACGGGATTGAACCTCCACCTCCAGAACTGTTCCGGTACCTGGCTCCATTCCGTTTCGTCCGACGAGTACTGGGAGTAGAAGGACGAACTGCCTGATATCCTGATGCCGCCCTCCCCGGCCATGGCACAGAAGGCCGCCAGGACCGGCAGGACGATCCAGGCCCTCACTCACCCTCCCCTTCCCGGGCAAGGGAGCCGTTGTTCGACGAATCCAGGCAGAACTGTGGCCATCCATCGGTCATGGGTCCGGCACCCGATCCCGTCACCGCGTATATCCTGTGGTCATCGCTGCCGAAGTATACGGTTCCGTCCATGCCCATTGTGGGGCTGGACCTCACCTGGTCGCCTGTCTGGAACTTCCAGAGGCTGAACCCTGAAGGCGAGTAGCAGTGAAGACGGCCGTCCTCGCAGCCGAAGACCATGGCTCCCGTGACCATCAGCGCCGGCGTTGAGGTGATGACGGCACCGGCCGGGACGACACCGGTCCTCTCGCCGGTATCTCCTTTGAGGGCGTAGACATTTCCGCTGCCGGTACCCGCGTAGACCACGCCCGAGGAGGAGACCACGGGACCGGTGTACACCGCCGATGGAAGGGTGCTCCTCCATAGGCCGTTCCCATCCAGATCCAGGCACAGCACTTCCCTGCCTGCCGCGGCGTAGACCCTGTCCCCGAAGATCACTGGGCCGCCTGCTATTTCCTCATCCGTTCCGAAGGACCATGCCTCCTGGAACCCGCTGTCGGCGGAGTACATAACGGCATGGAGCTTCCCGTCGTCGCTGGCGAAGAGGATGGTCCCTGCCCTGTCCACCGCGGCTGACAGGTATATCTCTCCCCCGGTGTGAAGGGTATCGGCTACTTCTCCCGTGAATCCGTCGATTGCATGGAATATTCCCCCTTCAGCCCCTGCGAAGACCATACCCGAGGGCAGCATGAGGGGACAGGAGGTGACCCTTCCGCTTAGTTGATTTCGCCAGACAGCGAATCCCGAGGCGTCCAGGCAGCAGATGCCGAAGTTCCCTGTGGCTAACACCCTGCCGTCGTCGGCTGTCGTCACCGCGAACACAGGACCGCCTGCGGCGAACCTCCACTGCTCCACGCCGGCCTGGTCCAGGGAGTAGACGAAACCGTCGTCGCTTCCGCAGACTATGCTGCCGTCAGGCGCTATGGCAGGGCTGCAGTATACCCTGTCGCCTGTCTCGAAGCTCCAGATCCCCGATCCCTCCTCCTCGGAGGACCCGGAACTCTGGACGGTGAACGTCCATACGTCCGTGGCGCCCACGGAAACCCCCTGATAGAATCCCTCAACCTGCCAGGCGTACACCTTGCCGGACTGGAACGGTTCCGCGATCACGGGGTAGGCCAGCTGGGGATCCAGTACTCCATCCTCGAGGAACCATGCGGGATTGGCTGTTATGGCGCTCTGGGGTGACTGGCCCTGCAGCAGCTCCACTATCCGCAGATCGTAGTCGATGTCAGCCGCGGGTATGCTGGGAAGCCATGTGAAGAGAGGGAGGGGTTCGTTCACGCCCTCGCCGTCCAGTGGGTAGAGGAGCTCCGGGGCGGTGTGGTTCCGAACAGTCTGTGTGATGCCCCCCTGGCCGATGATCCCTCCACCATCCTCGTACACGTAGATGGTTACAATGTATGTGCCGTCAGGAAAATCCCCCATCCGGCCGACGCTCTCCTCGAACTCGTTGTCGTAGAACTCCGTGCTTATGGGGGACAGTTCCACCGAGGACATGAACAGGGTGCCCGGGGGAAGCAGGAACACCGAAGTGGTGGCGTCCATCAGGAGACCCTGCGCGGCATCCTCGATGGTCACGAAAAGGTACACGGAGAAGGTCACGGACGAAGTGTTGGTCAGCCTGACCCTCCAGAGGTCCTCCACGTACATCTGGCCCGGGGGCGGAGAGAGAAGCTCCACTTCAATGGGAAGCTGAGGGAAGGATGGACCGGTGCCGGGCCCTACAGGGACCGCCACGGGTACGAGACCTCTCTGGGATAGCAGCAGAGCCGCAAGCATCATGGATAACATGTATGACCCCCATCTCTTATAATATTACCCTGACCTGAATTATTCCGCAACCGGCCGTAAGGTCATGGACTTGCGGACAGGCATATATTACAGTCTTCCATGAAATGGAGGTTATCCATGAGACTTATCCTGATACCGCTTCTGATGATCACTCTGCTGGCAACCGCCGAGGACGATCCGCCCCAGCCCGGGGACCAGGTCGCCATAGCGGTCCAGAACCAGTTCATCTATCCCATGCCCGCCTTCTACGCCTCCCCCACCCAGCCCGTCACCTTCGGCACCCTGGCCGTGATAGACGAGGTTCAGGGGGAATGGTACAGGGTCACCACAGCTCTGGACAAGACCGGCTGGATCCACATGACGGCAGTGACGGGAGCCATAGAGGGCTCCTCCAGCGGCACGTCCGCATCCGGCGGGGTCACCTCCGACGAGATAATGCTGGCCGGCCGGGGATTCAACGAGGACATCGAGCAGACCTACGCCGGGGAGAACCCTGAGCTGAACTTCTCTATGGTGGACCGCATGGAGACATCCTGGAGTGTGACCGCCGAGGAACTCTTCCAGTTCCTCCTCGCCGGACACCTTATAGAGGGTACGGGCACCTCATCATCCACCACGAGCACCACGACAACCACGGGGGGAGGCGGACGATGACCTTACTCAGCATTACCCTTGCATCCCTCCTGGCCTTCGGTCTGGGAGATATCGTGGATGTCCTTGAGGACGACGATGTGCAGAGCGCCCTCAGTATTGCCGAATCCTTCCAGCATGCCAGCCACGAGATGACCGAGGTGGAAGAGTACTATCTCGGCAGGTCCGTGGCAGCCACCGTACTCAATATGTACACCCCGCTGGAGGCTCCGGCCATGCAGCAGTACGTGAACCTTGTGGGACAGAGCGTGGCATGCTGCTCCCCCAAGCCAACGCTCTACAACGGATACCATTTCATGCTGCTCAACAGCAGCGAGATCAACGCGATAGCCTGCCCGGGAGGTAACATCCTCATCTGCCGTGGTCTCACCGATCTGGCGGACAACGAAGACGAACTGGCGGCCATACTGGCCCACGAGGTGGCCCACGTTGCACTCAGGCACGGGGTCTCCTCCATCGACCAGGCCAGATGGACCGATTTCGGTATGACGGTAGCGGAGGAATCCGCCGATCGCTGGGGCAGCAGCGAGGTGCAGGCCACCATGGACGACTACGGCGACATGGTGGACGATATAGTCTCCAACATCATCAACAGGGGCTACAGCCGCGAGACCGAGTACCAGGCGGACAGTCTTGCCGTCGTCATACTGGCCCACTCCGGCTACTCCCCCGGTGCCCTGGCCTCGGTCCTGCAGAAGATGAGCACCATCACGACCAGGTCCGGTCCGGGCTTCTGGCAGACGCACCCGTCGCCTGAGGACAGGCTCTCCCACGTGAACACCCTCATAGCCTCGTTTCCGCAGACCCCGGTGGACGCGGTGAGGACGGCCAGGTTCGATGATTACTCTTCCGGTCTTGTCTCCGTGCCCGAAAGCTCGACAAGCACCGGCGGCAGGGGCTCTACGTCCAGCACAGGAACAACGGGAACCACCGGGACCACAGGGACGACCGGAGGCAGGGGCTCAACAAGCTCCTCGTCCACCACATCCTCCTCTTCTTCAACCTCCACGGGTAGGTGAGATCAGGTTGTATCGAATGCGCCGGTCCCCGGCAGTGATATTCGCGACACTGGCAGCGGCCTGGCTGCTATCCTGCAACGGGACCGGCGAACCCTCGGGGGGGCCTGGCGGGACACTGCCCGAGACCCTCTACGTTAATGTTCTCGAAACACTGCCTCACGATACAACGGCATATACCCAGGGGCTGGAGGTGTACGACGGCGTCCTGTGGGAGTCCACCGGACTCTACGGTTCGTCCACCCTCAGAAGACTGGACCTCGGCGACGGTTCCTTACTGGATATCTACCATCTGCCGGATACTCTCTTCGGTGAGGGCCTCACCATAGAGGGCGGGATTATCTACCAGCTTACATGGAGGTCCGGTCTTGTCCTGCAGTGGGATGTGGTCAATCCCGTGATCGGAGTGGCCGGGGCCATCGAGACGGAGGGCTGGGGCATCTGCTCTGTGAACAGCAGCACTGTGGTCACCAGCGATGGCAGCTCTACCCTGAGCTTCAGGGACCTTGGCACTTTCGATACCCTGAGCACCATCGACGTCACTATGAACGGCGCCAGCCTGAGCCAGCTGAACGAGCTGGAGTACCATGAAGGAAACATATATGCCAACAGGTACTACTCCGATTTCATCTACCGCATAGACCCCGAGAACGGACGGGTCAACGCCCTGATCGACGCAACCGACCTGCGTCTCTTTTTGCACACCTTCACAGCCGGCGTCATGAACGGGATAGCCTGGGACCATGACAGGGAAGCGTTCCTCCTCACAGGCAAGAACTGGCCGCTCATTTTCGTGGTGGAACTGAAGCAATGAAAAGGGGGAGGCCCCTGGCCTCCCCCTGATCATCAGGTTCCGTTTCTACCTTGGTTCGCTGTTTGCGAAGTCCACCCTCACCTGGCGCCCCTCGATCTCCTGTCCGTGCATCGCCTCCTGGGCAGCCTGAGCGTCATCGGGGCTCGTGAAGGTGACAAAACCGAAGCCCCTGGATCTTCCGGTGTCCCTCTCGCAGACTACGTTAGCCTCCTCGATCTCGCCGAACTCCTCGAAAGCCTTCATGAGACCTTCGTCGTCCGTAGCCCAGGGTAATCCACCAACAAAAAGCTTCCTGTTCATAAGTACTCCTGTTCCCGGGACATGCCGTCCCATGGTACATGCGGCCCGAATGCCGCGACTGCACCCCGCAATCGGGGCCCGACAAACCGGGGTACGGCCCGGCACCGTCCCGCATTGAGCGGAAAACCATGATATCGAATGATTGCTTTCTTTCGGAATAAGATAGAAGACTGAGAACCGGGGAAGGGATCAGAATCAGATATAACGAAACCTCTTCAGTACAGGCTAACGGTGAAAGAAACACTATGTTTAAGTCGAACTGGGTGGATTATAGACCTTTGCCTTATGCGTGACAACCCCCGAAAGTCCCCGTATCGCTTGACGAAAAGGCCGTTCAGGGGTATTTTCCTCGTCCATCGGAATGCGCCTCGATAGCTCAGTTGGTAGAGCGGGTGGCTGTTAACCACTAGGTCCGAGGTTCGAGTCCTCGTCGAGGCGCCATTTGTTTGCAATTCCCCTTATAGCTAG
Source organism: uncultured bacterium (assembly GCA_964639605.1). Taxonomy (GTDB): domain Bacteria; phylum Fermentibacterota; class Fermentibacteria; order Fermentibacterales; family JCC-6; genus Aegiribacteria. Next base: position 16,746 of record CAZXEF010000033.1, read on the forward strand.
AGTCCTTCTCGGTGCCGAATCTCACTTCCGGTCAGTATTATGCAGCAAGCTTTGAAGGGGCAGCAGTTCAGAGTGATGGAGTTGAACTCCAGCTGGCTTTGATGCGGCCCCAGGAACACTGTTGAAGGAGAAGACCTTCGCCGTATGCTGTCATGACGAAATCCTCCAATCTCCAGTATGCTGTGGAACCTCCATACATGGTTCCTATGGCTACCGCCTGGAACCTGACCTGTATCGAGTCTCCCCCCTGGATCTCCTCAGCCAGAGCTATGACCAGTGGATCGGTGGTACTGTAGTTCGATGTCTGATAGAAAACAGACTGCCAGCTTGACCCGTGGTTCAGTGATATGCTCACATCCGCAAAGCTGTATGAGTTGTTTCCGCTTAGGCTTAGAAGTTGCTCAGCCGTGATGATCAGGGAGTCCGTCCCGTCCGGGATGAAAGCGGTTGTATCAAAGGATCCGAAATCGCCGCCCAGCCAGCCTGAGGTACCACCATACGAAACGTAGATTTCCGCTCCGCTGTCGGTAAAATCCCACCACTGGTCTGCCTGCCAGCCTGGCGGCAGTGTATGGAAGTCATACTCCCATAAGACCGCTTCTTCGGCTGTCAGGGTAAAGCATGCTAGGATAAGAGTTGCAGCGGTAAGTCTCACGACTCTACTTCTTCGGTATTCTCAAACACCGCAGCGTTCGGCCGGTGGTTGAGTCCCTGTCGAACTACCCGGCTCAATCCAGGAAGCTCCTCCCTATAAGTGACCGGTTTTCAGGGTCACAATGAATTCGATCATGGATTTCATTCTGACTCCTTTCCGGTATCACTGTTTTGAAAGTAACACTACTCGTTACATTCTGCAAGTGATTGCGAAAAGGTACTTGAAGAGAAAATCCGAATGAAAGAGGATGCAAAAGTCCGGATCCAGAAAGAACTGCTCTCATTCCAGCGATTGAATCACCTGCACGGATTTCGTCCGCCGGGATCACATGTTCAGAATACGTGAACAGCGCTTGCCTTGAAAGAGATGTAGACTTCCGATCCCGACTCAAGCTCCAGTTCCTTCAGAGCGCTTCTGGTCACCTGGGAAGCAATGACCACCTCCCCCGGGCAGGTGACGGAGACATTGCATGTGGAGCTGGTCTGCTCTATCGCTGTAACCCTGCCCCGGTAACGGTTTCGCTCGCTTGTCACAGCCTGTTGCAGAGACAGGACCACTGACTCGGGAGGTATCGCCACAAAACCAGCGCCCTCTTTGGAAGATGTATGGCAGATCACGAGACCGCGGACATCCGCCTTCCCGGATGAGAAGACTGCGGGAAATACATTCTTCATTCCAATGAATGACGCCATGAAGGGTGTTTCAGGATTGTCGAACAGGTCTTCGATATTTCCCTCCTGCTCTATGTTCCCATCTCTTATCACAAGTCCCCTTGTACCCATCGATAGAGCATCCGTAAAATCGTGCGTGGTCATCATGAACGTCGTGCCGGTCTCCCTGTGAAGCCTTCTGAGCTCCCTTCTGATCTCTCCCCTGAACATCTGGTCCAGGGAACTCATCGGCTCGTCCAGTAGAATGACGCCGGGATCTGTCATCAGAACACGGGCCAGGGCCGTTCTCTGTTTTTCACCGCCGCTCAGTTTTCCGGGGAACCTGTGGAGTAGGCTTCCGAGATCAAGGAGATCAACCAGAGAATCGAAGCAGTACCTGCTTTCGCATGCGATGTACCTCGTACCGTAGAGTATGTTCTGCTTCACAGTGAGATGAGGGAAGAGTGCCGAATCCTGATATACGATCCCAACACTCCTCCTGCCGGGCGGACTGTTCGTGACATCCCTGCCGTTGATCCTCACTATGCCCTCATCGTGACTCACCAGCCCGGCTATTGTCTCTAGAAGCAGCGTCTTGCCGGAGCCGGTGGGACCCATGACCATGAAGAACTCTCCCTGAGGGACTACAAGGTCCACAGGTCCCAGCTTAAAAGACCTGAAACCGACCTTCAGTCCCTCCAGCCCTATCAAGATACCGGCCTCTTCCTCGAGGAGAGGACCCTGAGGATGATGAATATCGCCAGGCTCATGGCTATGAGTATGAACGCCACCGGCTGAGAGTACTTCAGGCCGTATGCCTGGTACCTCTCGAACATCAGGACCGGTGCGATCATGGGATGGTAGGCGACGACCACAACTGCTCCGAACTCACTGAGCGCCCTGGCAGCGCTCATGATGGTCCCGGTGAGTACGCTCCTCCCGGCAAGGGGGAAAGTGACCCTTCCGAATGTGGAGAGCCTGGAAGCTCCAAGTGTCATCGAAACCTTCTCAAGCCTTTCAGGGACCGAGGCAAAGCCTTCTTTCGCCGCGTTCACGAAGAAGGGGATAGACACGAAGACCAGCACGGTGATGATCCCCGCAGGGCTCCCCATTATCCTCACCCCAAGGTCGGCCAGGAACCTTCCCATCCAGTGGTTTCTGCCTGTGACTGCAAGTATCGCTATACCGACCACTGGATGGGGAATTACGATGGGTATGTCGACTATGCTCTCGACTACGTTCTTGCCGGTGAACTCCCTCCTGGCAAGGAGATAGGCCAGGGGCGTGCCCAGCAGAAGGCAGATGACGGCTGCCATACCGGAGGTGTAGAGGCTCAGGAGAACTGCCTTTATGATCTCGCCGTCGTGCAGGGACTCCCAGATGATGGATGGGGACGGGGCTGTAGCGATGTTCAGCAGCGGCACTGCGATGAACGCCAGCACTACTGCTGAAAAAGCTACGCAGACCCAGATGAACGGGCCTGATCTCATACTTATTCCACGAGCCCGGCCAGTGATCCGGGAACGGAGCACTTAACGGTTCCGGATGAAAGCCTGCAGGGAACGAACGGGGGCTGTCCCAGTTCATCGAGTACCGCCAGACCGCCTTCCGGGGATAGCATGTACTCCAGGAACGCAAGGGCCGCCTCGCTGTTGGGCGCATTCGACAGCAGGGTTATTCCGTATGCAATGGGTGCTCCTGAGACGGTGGAGGTCTCACCGGGCGAACTGCCG